>NZ_AJHH01000399.1 GCF_000256565.1 Herbaspirillum lusitanum P6-12
GCGCGCGCGGCGACATCTTCCAGCCGCGCAGCCGCGAAGCCGCGCTCGACGAAGATATCCAGCGCTGCCGCCAGCAATTCCTGCGGGCGCGCTTCCTTGCGCCGCTCCCAGCGCGGTCCGCGTGCGGAGGCCTTTGAAGCGGCTTGGGTGACTTTCGGAGCGAAAGGGGATTTCGAAGGCTGAGCCATGGTGAAGCGGCGGCGCCGCCAGTAAGTTACCGGTGAGTCAGCAATGTAAGTGGCTACAGTCATGTCGTCAAGAAGTCCGCCCGGGCAGATTGCGTAAAGCAGGGTAAAGCCGGGCCGGCCCTTGCGGCAGCGGTTTGCGACGAAGCGCCGGATTCGGGGAATAAAGCGGTGAATGCGGCGGTGTCCTTGCAAACGGAACAGACAAAAGGCTTTTACAATGGGAAAATCAGGCAGGTATCGCCAAAAAAACGGACGAATTTGTCAATCTGGCAACGTATTGGAAGCTTACAGGCAGCCCGGCAGCAGCATAGGTAGCATCGGCAGCATCGGCAGCAGTCCCGGCAATCCGTAGGAGAGCGGCAATGGACAGCATCAACAACCAGTTTTTCATCAACAACACCGCGTCGCCAGTGATCACCGACAATCCCGGCGTCAGCGAATTGCTGACCCAGGCGCACACCAAGGCGCTGACCGATCGCGAAGCGGCGATGGAGTCGGCCATCGATACTTTCATGCGCGGCAAGGGCGGCTACGACATGCACGGCTTCCTGACCGAATTCAAGGAAAACGAAAAGCCGCGCGCCGTCAGCGTCGTCTATGACGGCCTCGGCAGCTACGTCGAGGAGCAGGACGCGCGCGGCGCCTGGCGCCTGGTCAAGGGCGAGTCGGATTTCATGGACGATCTGATGAAGGCATACACGCGCTATAACCTGACCAACGCGGCAGTTGAATACAACAAGGGCAAGAGCCTGCCGACGCTCAACCGCGAGCAGGTTTCACAGGGCGGTTGACTACTGCTCGCATCAAACAAGAAAGCCAGGCTGCGACGCCTGGCTTTTTTGTTTCTCAGCAGTGGTTTGACATCCGCCAATAAAAACGCCGCTGGCAAGGCGCGCCGACGCAGACAGTACGAAGGTACGGCCAGGAGAAGCAACGCCGCCAGCGGTGTTTTTATTGGCGGATCTCAAGTGCCGAAGCTGCTGCTGCCCATGAGCTTTGATAGTCGCGCGGAGATTTCATGCACGATGATCTGCACTTCATCGAGGCTGGGATTGACCTTCTTGTCGATGCGCTCGATGTAGGGCACGTTGAGCGCCGCCAACATGCGGTCGTTGGCGCCCAGCACCGGATACGAGAGGTTCACCACGCCGCGGATCTGCCGGCTTTCCATGCGCGAATAGCCGCGCTCCTGGGTTTCGGCGATCTGGCGCAGCAGCTGGGCGTGGTCGATTTCCTGCTCGCCGTCCATGCGCACGTGCATCGGCATGCCCGGCGCATCGAAGTCATGATAGGTGTCGGGATAGAGGCGCAAGGTGATCGGCGTGTCGCTGTCCTGCATTTTCTTTTCCAGCGATTCGCAGGCTTCAGGCGGCGTCCAGTCGTCGTTTTCACCCATCAGGATCAGCATCGGCGCGGCCGGCTTGTAAGGCGTGCGGTTTTTTGAAAAAGCCGTGCAGGTCGGATAA
>NZ_AJHH01000400.1 GCF_000256565.1 Herbaspirillum lusitanum P6-12
GCCGCGCTCGGCTTCGTCGCGGAACGACAGCAGCACGTGGCCCGACGCGGTGTCCGTCAGGCTGACCAGCGCGCCGACCTTGAGACCGAAGGCCCAGCGTTCCGGACTGTCGACCTGCGCCACCACGATCACGCGGCCGGCTTCATAGACGGTCAGATGGGTCGATTGCATGGTGCGGTTGGCCAGTTCGCGCATATGCGGCAACGCGGTGCTCACCAGCGACCGGATCGGCTGGTTGTTGTGCGCCAGCTCGAACAGCTTCAGCGACAGGCGGTACTGGTCGTTGTCGGCGATCAGGTAGCCGCGTTGCTCCAACGTCACCACCATGCGGAAAATTTCATTGACGCTGCGTCCCAGTTGCCTGGATATCTGGTTCAGCGTCAGCATCTGCTCGGATTTGCTGAGCAGTTCCAGGATGTCGAGTCCCTTGTCCAAGGCCGGTGCGGCATAGCGCACCTTGCCGGCATCGGCGGCGCTGTCGATGGCGGAAACCTCGGCGACGGCTTCCAAGTCTGCGTCAGGGACGATTTTCTTGGTTCTTGGCATGGGCAGGCTGGGTTCTGAAAGGAATTGCAGGGATTGCGGATGTTTGTCGTTTTGCGCAAATCCGTCTTGTCGCGCATTTTATCCCTGAAACCGGCATTCATGCGGCTTCGCCGGTTTCAGGAGTTTGCCGTTCTAGGCTCTCAGCTTAAAAGGAGTGGCTGATGCCTGCATAAGCGCCATTCTGGTTCTGGCCCGGCAACGGATTGTTGTTGCTGGCCTCGACCGAGAAGTTGGCGGTGCTGCTGTTGCGGACCGTGCCCGCACCCACGTACAGCAGGGTGCGCTTGGACAGCGAGTAATTGGCGCCGGCCATGAACAGGTTGGCGTTGCCGCCGCCGTTGTTGACGTTGACGCGGAACACCGAGCCGATCAGCGTCAACGCAGGCGTGACCTGGTAGTTCGCCCCCAGCCAGTAATGATTGACCTTGTCCGGCGAACCCGGGGCAACATCCGGTGCGCGCAGGTTTTCATAGCCAAGGAACAGCTTGAGCTTGTCGATGGTGTAGGTGCCGCCCAGGATCAGTTCCTTCGACGTATCGAAAACGGTATTGCGTGTGCCGTCCGAATTGATTCCGGTGCCGTATTTGCCGTTGCTGTCGCGGATCAGGTCGTAGATCGCGCGCAGCTCAAGTCCCTGGTTTTGATAAACCAGCGAAACGCCATCCTTGCGTTTGTTCTTGATCGAGCCGGCCTGCTCGCCGAGCGCGGTCTGGAACGTGGCGTTGAAGCCGCCCCAGGTCGGCGTCTGGTATTCGATCACGTTGTCCGCGCCTTGCCAGTTGCGGCCGCGCACCAGCGTGGCGGTGCCGATGAATTGCTGGCCGGTCGGATCGAGGAACCAGATGTCGTTGTCGATGAACAGGTTCTTGCCGAACTTCAGCGAGCCGGCGCTGCCGGACAGGCCGACGTAGGAGCGGCGATTGAACAGCGTCGTGCCGTTGGTCGCGCCCTTGGTGGCGTCGAAGCCGGACTCCAGCAGGAAGAAGGCATTCAGTCCCGAACCCAGGTCTTCCGTACCCTTGAAGCCGATCATGCTGGTGCGCAGTTGCCACTAATGGCGGCGATGGATG
>NZ_AJHH01000401.1 GCF_000256565.1 Herbaspirillum lusitanum P6-12
GCCGCAGTTGCCGCAGTTGCCACTAATGGCGGCGATGGATGTGATTGTCTGCATGAGGATCTCCGTATGTGTCTTCATTTATGGTTGTTGGTGACTGCGTGTTCGTGTTTCGTCCGTGCCGCATGTACAGCTTGCCGGGCATGGCCCCCGGTGTTGCTGCAGGGGAAATCTCAGGGTTTGTCTGGTCTCCTTTCCTTGTTTTATTTTTATTTGTAAAATTTAATTTTG
>NZ_AJHH01000402.1 GCF_000256565.1 Herbaspirillum lusitanum P6-12
TTTTAATAAAATTTCAAAGAAATATTGCCACAAAGGCATCTTCTTTTTGATATCTCTCCACTACTTATTGGTTATCACTCGATCAGGCGTGATTCCGTTGTGGGCTGCGGCGAAGCGATAGTAGCAAAGTAAACTCAAATATAAAATAGAATTTTATTGATGAATTTAAGGCTGCGTGCAATAATCGCCACACTTCATGGCCATTCCTGCCGCCTGTGGGTTTCAGGCGGCGCCATGCACAACAACGACGGCAACGCAAAAAAGCGTTGCGGAGACAGGAGCAGGACAGCGTGACGAGCGAGCGTGCCAAGCCGGCGTGCATCGACCGGCTTCATGGGCTTCACTGACATTTGTTCTTAACACCCTTTTTCTACTGAGACGATGACCACCATCACTTCCATGCGCGTACTGGACGTACGTTTCCCGACTTCGAAGACGCTCGACGGCTCCGACGCCATGAATCCGGATCCGGACTACTCCGCCGCCTACGTGATCCTGGAAACCGACCAGTCCGGCCTCGAAGGCCACGGCCTGACCTTCACCATCGGTCGCGGCAACGAGATTTGCTGTGCTGCCATCAAGGCGATGGAGCATCTGGTGGTCGGCCTCGACCTGGCCTGGGTCAGTGAAGACATGGGACGGTTCTGGCGCACCATCACCTCCGACAGCCAGCTGCGCTGGATCGGCCCGGACAAGGGCGCGATCCATCTCGCCACCGGCGCCGTCGTCAATGCAGTCTGGGACCTGTGGGCCAAGGCGGAAGGCAAGCCGCTGTGGAAGCTGGTGGCCGGCATGTCGCCGGAAGAACTGGTGCGCAGCATCGACTTCCGCTACATCACCGACTGCATCACGCCCGACGAAGCGCTGGCGCTGCTGCGCGCACAGGCTCCAGGCAAGGCCGAACGCATCCGCCTGCTGGAGCAGAACGGTTATCCCTGCTACACCACCTCGGCCGGCTGGCTGGGCTACGACGACGCCAAGCTGCGCCGCCTGTGCAAGGAAGCCATCGATGGCGGTTTCAACCACATCAAACTCAAGGTTGGCCGCGATCTTGCCGACGACAAGCGCCGCGTCACCATTGCGCGTGAAGTCATCGGGCCGGATCGTCACCTGATGATCGACGCCAACCAGGTCTGGGAAGTCGACCAGGCGATCGAATGGGTGAATGAGCTGGCCTTCGCCAAGCCATGGTTCATCGAAGAGCCGACCAGCCCGGACGACGTCGAAGGCCACCGCAAGATCCGCGAAGGCATCGGCGCCGTCAAGGTCGCCACCGGCGAGATGTGCCAGAACCGCGTGCTGTTCAAGCAGTTCATCATGCGCGGCGCCATCGACGTGGTGCAGATCGACTCCTGCCGACTCGGCGGCGTCAATGAAATCCTCGCGGTGCTGCTGATGGCGGCCAAATACAAGTTGCCGGTCTGTCCGCACGCCGGCGGCGTCGGCCTGTGCGAATACGTGCAACATCTGTCGATGATCGACTATGTCTGCATTTCCGGCACCCTCGAAGGACGCGTGACCGAATACGTTGATCATTTGCACGAGCACTTTATCGACGCCTGCGTGGTCAAAGGGGCTGCCTACATGCCGCCGACCGCACCGGGATTCTCGATTACGATGAAGCCGGAATCGCTGGAGCAATATCGCTTCCGCGGCTGATCAAAAAAACAAGACAACAATAGCGATTGAAACAATCGCAACACGGAGACAAACGTGGATTTACATCTCAAAGACAAAGTCGTGATCGTCACCGGCGGCGCGTCGGGCATCGGCGGCGCCATCTCGCTGCAGCTGGCCGCTGAAGGCGCGATTCCCGTGGTGTTCGGCAAGAGCCAGCCCCATGACGCCTTCCGGGAGCAGTTGCTGAAACTGCAACCGCAGGCGCGCTTCTTCCTGCTCGACCTGACCGATGAAGGGAAGTGCGAGCAAGCGATTGCCGAGACCGTGCGTGCATTCGGCCGCCTCGACGGCCTCGTCAACAACGCCGGCGTCAACGACAGCGTCGGCCTCGATGCCGGCCGTGTCGCCTTCATGCAATCGCTGGAAAAAAACCTCATTCATTATTACGTCATGGCGCACTATTGCGTACCGCACCTCAAGGCCACGCGCGGCGCCATCGTCAATGTCTCGTCCAAGACCGCCGTCACCGGCCAGGGCAACACCAGCGGCTATTGCGCATCGAAGGGCGCGCAACTGTCGCTGACACGCGAATGGGCGGCCGCACTGGCCAATGACGGCGTGCGCGTCAATGCGCTGATCCCGGCCGAAGTCATGACGCCGCTGTACGAGAAATGGATTTCCGGTTTCGACAATCCGCAAGAGAAGATCGCTTCGATTGCCAGCAAGATTCCGTTCGGCAAGCGCTTCACGACCTCGGAAGAAATGGCCGACACTGCCGTCTTCCTGCTGTCGGATCGCGCCGCCCACACCACCGGGCAATGGGTGTTCGTCGACGGCGGCTATACCCATCTCGACCGCGCGTTGAGCTGAGGGGCGAGCCATGCGTTACTGCCTCGCACTCGACCTGAAAGACGACGCGGCGCTGATCGCGCGCTACGAAGAACATCATCGCCGCATCTGGCCGGAGATCGCCGCGCATCTGCGCGCACACGGCGTGACCGGCATGGAAATCTACCGACTCGGTACGCGCATGACGATGATCATGGATACTGACGACGCCGTGTATGACGCGGCGGCAATGGCGCAGGCAATGGAAAGCGATCCCAAAGTACAGGAATGGGAAACGCTGATGTGGCAATTCCAGGCGCCGACGCCGTGGACGCCGCAAGGAGAGAAATGGGTGCCGATGGCGAAGATCTTCGACCTGACGGCGCAGTGAGGGCAACAGCAGTAGTGAAACAAACAACACGGCCGATCAATACAACAAGGCTGGTTTGCATCAACGAGGCAGGCATGCAATCAGAAAATACAGAGACCGCAAACGAATCGGGTTACCTGATCTCGCTGCGTAACGTTACCAAACGCTTTCCCGGCGTGCTGGCGCTGGACAATTGTCAGCTCGACCTGCTGCCGGGCGAAGTGCACGCGCTCATGGGCGAAAACGGCGCCGGCAAATCGACGCTGATGAAGATCCTGTCGGGCGTCTATCAGAAGGACGAAGGCAGCATCTTCGTCGACGGCAAGGAAGTCGATATCGACGGTCCGCGCGCGGCGCAGGAACTCGGCATCGGCATCATCCATCAGGAACTCAACCTGATGAATCACCTCAGCGCCGCGCAAAACATCTTCATCGGCCGCGAGCCGCGCGGACGTTTCGGCATGTTCCTCGACGAAGAGACCCTCAATCGCCAGACCGCCGGGATCTTCGCGCGCATGCGTCTGAAGCTCGATCCGCGCATCCAGGTCGGCGAACTGACCGTGGCCAAGCAGCAGATGGTGGAAATCGCCAAGGCGCTGTCCTTCAATTCGCGCGTCCTGATCATGGACGAGCCGACCGCCGCGCTCAACAACGCCGAGATCGACGAGCTGTTCCGCATCATCCGCGACCTGCAAACGCAGGGCGTCGGCATCGTCTACATCTCGCACAAGATGGATGAGCTGCGCCGCATTTCCAATCGCGTCACCGTCATGCGCGACGGCAAATACATCGCCACCGTGCCGACCGAAGAAACCCCGATCGACACCATCATCAGCATGATGGTCGGCCGCCAGCTCGACGGCGCGCGACCGGTCACCGCCAATGCCGGCGACAACAAGATCGTCCTGGAGGTCAAGGGATTGACGCGCGGTCATGCCATCCGCGACGTCAGCTTCCAGTTGCGCAAGGGTGAAATCCTCGGCTTCGCCGGCCTGATGGGCGCCGGCCGCACCGAAGTCGCACGCGCCATCTTCGGCGCCGATCCGCTCGATGCCGGCGAGATCTTCATCCACGGCGGCAAGTCCGTGATCAAGTCGCCGTCCGACGCCGTCGCCCACGGCATCGGCTATCTCTCGGAAGATCGCAAGCACTTCGGCCTGGCCACCGGCCTCGACGTCAAGGCCAACGTGGTCATGTCGAGCATGAATCGCTTCCTGAAGAAGGGTTTGTTCCTCGACCAGGCCGCCATCCGCAGCACCGCGCAAAGCTACGTGCGCCAGCTTTCCATCAAGACGCCGTCGATCGACCAGCCGGCGCGCCTGCTGTCCGGCGGCAACCAGCAAAAGATCGTGATCGCCAAGTGGCTGCTGCGCGACTGCGACATCCTGTTCTTCGACGAGCCCACGCGCGGCATCGACATCGGCGCCAAGAGCGAAATCTACAAGCTGCTCAACACGCTGGCGGAGCAAGGCAAGGCGATCGTGATGATTTCGTCCGAGCTGCCGGAAGTTCTGCGCATGAGCCACCGCGTGCTGGTCATGTGCGAAGGGCGCATCACCGGCGAACTCAGCGCGGCCGAAGCCTCGCAGGAAAAAATCATGCAACTGGCCACCCAGCGCGAATCGGCCGTGGCCAGCTGAGGCCGCCCACGCCCCCCATACTAGACCCGAGACGATCATGGCAAACAACATCCACTCCGCCACTTCCGCATCCACCACCATGGCCAATACCGCTTCCGCCCAGGGCCTGCGCGCCCGCCTGTTCAACCCGGCCGCGCGCCAGAAGCTGCTGGCCTTTGCCAGTCTCTTGCTGATGATCCTGTTCTTCAGCTTCGCCTCGCCCAACTTCATGGAGGTGGACAACCTGGTCAGCATCCTGCAATCGACCGCTGTGAACGGCGTGCTGGCCATTGCCTGCACCTACGTCATCATCACCTCCGGCATCGACTTGTCGGTGGGCACCATGATGACCTTCTGCGCCGTCATGGCCGGCGTGGTGCTGACTAACTGGGGCATGCCGCTGCCGCTGGGCATCGCCGCCGCCATCTTCTTCGGCGCGCTGTGCGGCTGGACTTCGGGCATGCTGATCGCCAAGCTCAAGGTGCCGCCGTTCATCGCCACGCTGGGCATGATGATGTTGCTCAAGGGTCTGTCGCTGGTGATCTCCGGCACCAAGCCGATCTACTTCAACGATACGCCGTCGTTTCCGCAGATTTCGCAAGAGTCGCTGATCGGCGACCTGATCCCGGCGCTGCCGATTCCCAACGCCGTGCTGATCTTGTTCCTGGTGGCGATCGCCGCCGGCGTCATCCTGAACAAGACCGTGTTCGGCCGCTACACCTTCGCGCTGGGCAGCAATGAAGAAGCGCTGCGCCTGTCCGGCGTCAAGGTGGATTTCTGGAAGGTCACCGTCTACACCGTCAGCGGCGCCATCTGCGGCATCGCCGGCCTGCTGATCGCCTCCCGCCTGAATTCGGCGCAACCGGCGCTGGGGCAGGGCTACGAGCTCGACGCCATCGCCGCCGTGGTGATCGGCGGCACTTCGCTATCGGGCGGCACCGGCACCATCCTCGGCACCATCATCGGCGCCTTCATCATGAGCGTGCTGATCAACGGCTTGCGCATCATGTCGGTGGCGCAGGAATGGCAAACGGTAGTCACCGGCGTGATCATCATCCTGGCGGTCTATATGGATATCCTGCGCCGCCGCCGACAATAAAAAGTAGAAATCGCCTTACCCCCGCTGTTTTAACATTCATCAAGGAGACTTAAAAAATGATAAAGAGAAGAGCCCTCAACATCGCCCTCGGCCTCAGCTTCGCGTTCGGCGCAAGCGGCATTGCGCAAGCGCAGGAAATCTATATTCCGCTGGTCTCGAAAGGCTTCCAGCATCAATTCTGGCAGGCGGTGAAGGCCGGCGCCAACCAGGCCGCGACCGACTACAAGGTCAAGGTGACTTTCGAAGGTCCGGAAACCGAAGCCATGGTCGACAAGCAGATCGACATGCTGTCCGCCGCACTGGCCAAGAAGCCGCAGGCAATCGGTTTTGCCGCGCTCGACAGCAAGGCTGCGCTGCCGCTGCTGAAGAAGGCGCAAGCCGCGAAGATCCCGGTGATCGCATTTGACTCCGGCGTCGACAGCGACATCCCGGTCACGACCACGACTACCGACAACAAGGCCGCCGCTGCACTGGCCGCCGACAAGATGGCCGAACTGATCGGCAAGGAAGGCGAAGTCGCCGTGGTCGCGCATGACCAGACCAGCCGCACCGGCATCGACCGTCGCGACGGCTTCGTCGATCGCATGAAATCGGCCTATCCGAAGATCAAGATCGTCAGCATCCAGTACGGCGCCGGCGACCAGCTGAAGTCGACCGAAGTCACCAAGTCCATCCTGCAGGCTTATCCGAAACTCAAGGGCGCCTTCGGCACCAATGAAGGTTCGGCCATCGGCGTGCTCAACGGCGCCAGGGAAATGAAGCGCAAGGTCGTCATTATCGGCTTCGACTCCGGCAAGCAGCAGAAGGATGCCATCCGCGACGGCCAGATGGCAGGCGCGATCACGCAAAACCCGGTCGGCATCGGTTACAAGACCGTCGAAGCTGCAGTCAAGGCGCTCAAGGGCGAGAAGCTGCCGAAGATCATCGACACCGGTTTCTACTGGTACGACAAGAGCAACATCGCCGATCCGAAGATCGCGGCAGTGCTGTACGACTGATCGTCTGATCATCTGACCTGAGGATCCGATGCCGGCGGCATTCGCACACTGCGGATACGCCGGCATTCTCATTTGATATTTTCCATTTTTCTCTGACCAGGCCATGACCATGCGCATCGATGCACATCAACATTTCTGGCGCTATCGCGCCGAAGATTACCCATGGATAGGCGCCGGCATGGATGTGCTGGCGCAGGACAAGCTGCCGGCCGATCTGCTGCCGCTGTTGCGCGCACATCAGCTGGATGCGTCGATTGCCGTGCAGGCGCGTTCGGGCCGCGACGAGACGCGCTTCCTGCTCGGGCTGGCGCAGGAGCATGATTTCATCGCCGGCGTGGTCGGCTGGGAAAACCTCGCCGTGCCCGACCTCGGCGAGCGCCTCGATGAATGGCATGGCGGCGACAAGCTGCTGGGTTTCCGCCATCAGGTGCAAGATGAAGCCGATGCGGGCGCCTTCCTGGAACACGCCGATTTCAATCGCGGCGTGGCGTTGCTGCAGGAGCGTCACTACGTCTACGACGTGCTGGTGTTCGAAAGCCAGTTGGCCGACACGCAGGCATTCTGCGCACGCCATGACAAACACTGGCTGGTGCTGGATCATCTCGGCAAGCCGGCGCTGCGCGAATTCGGCAAAAACGGCGGCAACAGCGACGATGCCTTGTGGCGCTGGGAAAAGGAATTGCTGGCGCTGGGCGCATTGCCGCACGTGGTGTGCAAGCTGTCGGGACTGGTCACCGAAGCCGACTGGCAGAACGGCCTGCAGCCGGCCGACTACCAGCACATCCGCATCTGCCTCGATACCGCGCTGGAAGCCTTCGGTCCGCAGCGCCTGATGTTCGGTTCGGACTGGCCGGTGTGTTTGCTGGCTGACTCTTACGGCAAGGTAGCGGATCTGATTGCCGACTGGGCGACGAGCAACCTGAACAAAGACGAGCAGGACGCTTTGTGGGGTGGAACGGCGGCGCGTTGTTACGGCATCAAAGTCCGATAGCCCGGACGGTTATTTTTCAATTGCCCTGCACCAGTTGCAAGGGCGTCGCCATTACGGTGTTCAGTTCGCGCATGCTGGCCGGCCGCTGGGCCACCAGCGTCAGCACCCATTCCTGAAGATAGGTCGCACCCGGCGTGTTCTTGCCGGTGCGATCATTGGGTACACCAAGCACACGCTGCCAGCCGCGCACGATCATGCCGTCGGCATGCATGCTCAGCAATTGCGGTTCATACAGCGGCGACAGCAACAAGACCGTCGCCCCATTCGCATTTTCCGCACCTTCGGGCGCGCTCAGCGTCATCTGGCGCGTGGTGCCGGCCATGCTCATCGTCACGATGCCGGCGAAACCGGCGTCGGCAGCCACTTCCGCCTCGGTGCGGCGGATTCCGTCATGTCTTAATTGTCGAATTATACTGTACATAAATCCAGTATATTCCAAAATTGTCCCTCGGCGCAATACGAGTTCTTGCTTTCAAATTCGTCTTCGGGCGTGCTGCTGCGAAAGTACCCAAGGCTGCACGCGGTATATGAATATGCGGATATATTCGTGGCGGCGGCGTGGCGCGCGCAAGAGAATCAACGATTGATTTTCTCTTTCTGGAGTGCGCCATGAGCCGCGATTTGCTGTTGTTGCTGGAAGCCGGATTTACCGACCCGAACCATCCCGGTGAACGTTTCATCTGCCCCGACGGCGCGCCCATCGAAGGCCTGCTGGCCGGCGATCCGGAGCATGCCGGACGCCTCGACGTCCAGCGCCTGCCCTTCGCCAAGCCGCGCCAGAAGGTGGTCGCCGCGCTTGATGCGGATCACCAGAGCCTGCCGGTGCTGATCCTTGGCGATGAACAACCGCTGCCGGCCGACAGCGCGCACGTGCAGCAGCTCGGCGACAAGCGCTTCATCACCGACACGCGCCGCATCCTCGACCTGCTGGCGGAGCGCCACGGGTTCTTCAAGGTGCATTGATGCATCATCGGTTCGCGCCGATGTCGGCGCGGGCGCTTCCGACCTGATCCTTCCCGCCCCGACCGGAGTATTCCCATGAGCGAATCCAGCACGCGCCCGCGCCAGCTGCATCTCAACATCAACGTCCTGCATTCCGGTTTCGTGCCTTCGGCCTGGCGCCTTCCCGACGCCGATCCGCATGCCTTCATCGACGTCGGCCATTACATCCGCGTGGCGCAGATCGCCGAAGCCGCGAAGTTCGATGCGGTCTTCCTGGCCGACAACGCCTCCATCATCGAGCAGATCGATTTCCGTCCCATCACGGCGCTGGAACCGACCGTGCTGCTGGCCAGCGTGGCGGCGGCGACCACGCACATCGGCGTGATCGGCACCGCCTCGACCAGCTACAACGAACCGTACAACATCGCGCGCCGCTTCGCCACGCTGGACCATGTCAGCAAGGGCCGCGCAGGATGGAACGTGGTCACCACCGCCGATCTCGGCTCGGCGCGCAACTTCGGCCGCGACGCAGTGCCGAACCACGCTGAACGCTATGCGCGCGCGGCCGAGTTCACCGACGTGGTCAAGGCCTTGTGGGACAGTTGGGAAGACGACGCGGTGATCGGCGACAAGGTCGGCGGCCGCTTCATCGACACTGCCAAGGTGCAGCCGATCGGGCATCGCGGCACGCACTTTTCCGTACACGGCCCGCTCAACTTGCCGCGCACGCCGCAGGGCCATCCGGTGCTGGTGCAGGCGGGCGGTTCCGCCGACGGCCGCGACCTTGCTGCGCGCCATGCCGAGGCCGTATTCTCGGCATCGCAGTCGTTCGAGGAATCGCAGGCTTACGGACGCGAACTCAATGCGCGCGCAGCGGCCTACGGACGCGGTCCGCATGCGGTCAAGATCCTGGCCGGGCTGACCACCATCATCGGCGCCACGGAAGCGGACGCGATTCGCCGGCGCGACGAGCTGATCGACATGATCCCCTGGAGCTACAACATCAATCGCCTGGCCGGCATCCTGGGCGTGGCGCCGGAACGCATCAAGCTCGATGAACGCCTGCCCGACGATATCGCCCTGCCCAGCAACGGCAACGGCAATCACACTTTCTTCAACGCCACGCTGGCGCAGGCGCGGCAGCACGGCTACACCGCGCGGCAGTTGGTGTATGCATTGGCGGGCGGCGGCGGTCACCGCGTCGTGGTCGGCACACCCGAACAGGTCGCCGACGACATCGAGCACTGGTTCAAGGGCGGTGCAGCCGATGGCTTCAACCTGATGCCGGATGCGCTGCCGAGCGGCTTGCAGGACTTCACCGACGGCGTCGTGCCGATCCTGCAGAAGCGCGGCATTTTCCGCCGCGACTATGAGGGAACGACACTGCGTGAACATCTGGGACTGGCACGTCCGGGCGGACGCAAGAGCATTGCCGACGCCGCCTGAAGCATGAATTAGTGACGATGATCGAAGCGGCGCGATACGCGCTCACCCACCAGCTGGATGACGGACACCAGCGCAATCAGGATCACGATGACTTCAAACATCACGCGCGTCTCATAGCGCTCGTAACCGTAACGAATCGCCAGGTCGCCCAGCCCGCCGGCGCCGACCGCGCCAAGGCCCT
>NZ_AJHH01000403.1 GCF_000256565.1 Herbaspirillum lusitanum P6-12
ATATATAAATTTTATGGCGGAGGCGTTGATCATCGCGATCACGCTGACCGTCATGCCGCTGACGATGCCGGGCAAGGCTTCCGGCAATAGCACGTGGCGGATGATGTGGCGGCGCCGGCAGCCCATCGCGCGCGCCGCTTCCACCAGGCCGGGATCGACGTCGTTGAGGCTGACCTGCGCGATGCGCGCATAAAACGGAATCAGATTCACCGTCAGCGGCACCACCGCCGCCCAGGTGCCGAGCGTGGTGCCGACCAGGAAGCGGGTCACCGGCAGCAGCGCCACCAGCATGATGATGAACGGCACCGCGCGGAAGATGTTGACCGTCACCGACAGCCCGCGATGCAGGCGTGGTTTCGGATACAGGCTGCTTTTGGCGGTCACCGTCAGTACGATCGCCAGCAGCAGGCCGAGGCCGATGGCGATCAGCGCCGAGGCGCTTACCATCAGCAAGGTTTCAAAGAAAGCCTGGAAATATTTGTTAAGCGGGGGCAGGGACATAACCGAGAACCTCAATGAAATCAGCGCCGTGTTTTTGTCCAAAGGTCTGTCCAAATACGCCGTTGTTTTTTATCGATTGCCACGACGCCGCCGGCAAGGACACCAGCAAATTTCCCTGAGCATGTCCGCGGATGCGATCAAGGCCGCCGTGGATCAGTGTCGCGTCGGGACCAAGCAAGGCCAGCTGTTGCAGGCTGACGCCCTGCGGTTGCGCCGCGCCGTTGAAGCGCAGGCTCAGCAGCGCATTGCCAGGTTTCCCATCAAGATCATCGACCAGCTGCGCCGCCAGGTCGGCCGGCAAGCCATGCTGCAGTGGGCGCAGCAGCGCGCGCGTGGCGGGCGCCTGCGGATCGCCGAACACGCGCCACACTTCACCCTGTTCGACCGCCCGGCCATGGTCCAGCACCAGCACGCGATCGCAGATTTCGCGTATCACCGCCATGTCGTGCGTGATCAGCACCACCGTCAGATCCAACTTGTTGCTGACGTCGCGCAGCAAGGCCAGGATGGCTTGCGTCGATTCGGGATCGAGCGCCGACGTCATCCGGCGCCGACCCTCCTGCACCGGCGCCGATCAAAGCAGCGATACTCAAAATACCGGCACCACCGAGCCGCCGTATTGCTTCTGGATGAACTGGCGCACTTCTTCCGATTGGTAAGCCTTCACCAGCGGCGCGACCCATGCGGCGTTCTTGTCCTGCTCGCGCACCACGATGATGTTGACGTAGGGATTGTTTTCGCGCTTCTCGACGGCGATGCCGTCACGCGTGGCGATCAGGCCGGCCTGGTAGGCGAACGTGTTGACGATGGCGGCCGTGTCGACGTCTTCCAGCGAGCGCGCCAGCACCACCGAGGCGGCTTCGGTCAGCGTGATCTTCTTCTTGTAGGCCGTAATGTCGTTCAGCGACACCGTGCCGGTGAACGGATCGAAGCCGTCGCGCAGCGTGATCAGGCCGGCGTCACGCAACACCACCAGCGCGCGCGTCTGGTTGCTGGGATCGTTGGGAATGGCGACCTTGGCGCCGTCAGGCAGGTCCCTGATCGATTTGTATTTTTTGGAATAGAACGCGATCGGCGAGATGTAGGTATTGCCGACCACGCTCAGCTTGTAGCCGCGCTGCTTGATCTGGTCGCGCAGGAAGGGAATGTGCTGGAACGAGTTGGCGTCGAGGTCGCCGTTGTTGAGCGCTTCATTCGGACTCGCTGCGCCCGAGATGACGACCGCTTCGACGTTCAGGCCGTTCTTCCTGGCGACCTTGGTGACGACTTCCCAGATCTGTTCGTCGGTGCCGCCGCGCACGCCGACGCGCAGCGGTTTGTCGGCCGCCTGGGCTTGGGTGAGGCCCATGACGGAGATCAGTGCGGCTGCGACGATGGCATGCACGCGGAATCGATAGGACAGGTTCATGCTGGTTCCTCTGATGTTTTTTATGGACAGGGTGGTGATGCGGAGATAGTGACCAGGCTTATTTGGTCTTGAAATAATCCGGCAGGCGGAAGCCGTCATAGAAGCGATCGGCGCGGATCGCGTTCTGGAACGTGTCGGAGCGGTAGGCCTCGACGATGTCGCGCGCATATTGATCGGTCTGCTTCGTCTTCTTGACCGCCAGCACGTTGATGTAGGCCGGCGTCATGTCTTCCAGGATGAAGGCTTCCGACAGCTTGAGCTTGGCGAAGATGGCAAAGTTGCCCTGGATCGCGGCGAAGTCGGCGTCGTCCAGCGCGCGCGGGCCCTGGGCATTTTCCAGCAGCACCAGCTTGAGGCCGACCTTGTTCTCGACCACGTCGAGTTCGGTGACGTCGACCGGATTGGCGTTCTCCCTGATCCTGATCCAGCCCAGGCGCTGCAGTATCCACAGCGCGCGTTGCAGATTGACCGGATCGTTCGGCACGGCGACGGTGAAGCCCTTCTTGAGGCCGTCGAGGCTGCGATGCTTCTTCGAATACAGGCCCATCGGCGGCGTCGGCACCTGCACGATGCCGACCAGGTCGGTCTTGTTGCGTTCGTTGTACGATTTCAGGAACACCGAATGCTGCATCACGTTGGCGTCGATGTCGCCCTTGAAGACGGCGCTGTTGGCTTCCAGCCCGGTGCTGAATTCGTAGTATTTGATCTTGTAGCCTTTCTTTTCCAGCTCGGGCTGCACGCCGACCTTGAATTCGTCGATGTAAGGACCGGGCACGAAACCCACGCGCAGTTCCGGCTTTTGCGGCGCTGCCGATGCTTGTGCGGCGAACAGCGCAATGCTGCTCAACACGAGCGCAGCGAAGAAACGATGGAAGACGCGATTACGCATACGACACCCCGAAGCGTTCGTTGGGCGGATTATCGTTGAGGTGGTAGTCGCCGATGGCGGCTTCGCGCTGCGTCGCCGGATTGTGCGAGGCCAGCGTGCGCGCGTTGCGCCAGTGGCGATCGAGCCGGCGCTTGTCGCTGGTGGCCGAGGCGCCGCCGACTTCGAACAGCAGCGTGGCGGCTTCCAGCACCTGGCCGATGACGACCTGCTGGGCCTGGAAGGTCTGCACGTCGAGGGCGATGTAATCCTCGGGTTTGGCGGTGCCGGCCAGACGCGCCTGGTGCACGGCGTGGATGGCGTTGGCGACGGCGTTGACCAGTTGTTCCGCCGACCAGGCCAGGCTGGCGAGGCGACCGACCACGCGATGCACCAGCGGATTTTCACGCGGGCTGGATACTCCCGGCACGCCGAAAGTGCGCGTGCGCGCCTGCGTGAACGCCACCGCATCGCGTTGTACGGCGCGGGCGATGCCGGCCAGCGTGGCCAGGTGCACGGTCTGGTAGAACGCGGTGATGATGGTGTTGCGACGCGGTTGCGAGACGTGATAGCGATCGAGGATCTGCTGTTGTGTCACGAGGACTTTGTCGAAGCGCGTGGTGCCGCTGCCGGTCAGGCGCTGGCCGAAGCCGTCCCAGTCGTCCACGCGCGTCACGCCCGGCGTGTCGCTGCGGATCAGCACATTGAGGTCGGATTCGTCGTCGTGCGCACGCACCAGGATCCAGTCGGCGTATAGCGTGCCGGTCGAATAATATTTTTCGCCGTTCAGCAGGAAGTGATCGGGACGCTTGTCGGGATCCGGCGTGACGGTAACCGAGTTGCCGGTGGCGCCGGTGCGCTCTGAGGCGGCCGCGCCGAAGGTCTCGCCCTTGCCGATCACGCCGAGCCAGTGACGCGTGTCTTCGTCGTCCTTGCGCTCCAGCAGCAATTCTGTGAAGCCGGCGTTCACGCGCAGGATTTGCGGCAGGTTCGATTCGGCCTCCGCCAGGCGAATCAGAAGACTGAAGAACTGCGGCAGCGTGACGCCGCTGCCGCCGTGTTCGACCGGCACGCGCAGCGATGTGAAGCCGGCATCCTTGAGCCATTGCACGGCTTCATACGGCAGGTCGCGGTCGTTTTCGCGATCGATGCTGCCTTCCGCGATGCGCGCGAAGATGGGTTCAAAACGCGCCAGCAAGGCGTCGAACGACGGTGGATGTGATGCTTGGGTCATGAGTTGCCTCGGTTATCTGCGGTTATCTGCTTTGCGATGATCGGGATGCGCACGGACTTGCGGCGAAGCAAGTCCGCATCTTCAAGCGCCGATTATCTGGCAGCGAAACTCGCTTGATAACGAAGATAAACAGATATCCATATGCCCTCCTGCAGAGGGCCGCATGCTGCTGCCCGGCTTTGGGCGTTCCCCTATCCAGGGCGGAGAGCGGGAATTCAAGGGCGTTGATTGTTCTATGGATGGAACGATGAATCCGAATTTTGCCTCCTAGTGCACTTTCAACGCAAAACCTACACTTCAGTCCAAGCAGTCGCACTTGCAGCATCACACAGCAAACGCCGCTGCGCTTTACCGGAAGGCTTCGAACGCTTCGTTGCCACAAGCACAACGCCAATAACGCACACAATGCAAACAAGGAGCATCACCATGAACACCACTACCGCACGTCTGGACCGCAGCGTCCTGCAACTCACCGCCGCCGTCCTGCTGATCGCCGTCGCAGGCACTTTCGCCGCCGGCAGCGCCCTGGCCGCCAACGAACCGTCCGACACTGCGCAAGCGCAGCCGGTGAGCGTCCGGCAAACCGTCAAGACGCCGTCGAAGTCCTCGATCAAGCGTCAGGAAATCCAGCAAAAGCTGGCACGCCACGAGCCGCTGACTTACATCGAAACACTGTATCTGCGTTAATCGCATATTTCCGCTGCCGGTTTTCATGAGAAACCGCGCAGCAAGCAACCACCTCACCAGGGAACCATCATGAACATCAAGAAAATCGCCGGCGGCCTGCTTTTCCTTTCCATCGTCGGCAGCGCCATGGCTGAAGAAGCCTATCCGCCAGAAACACAAATCGTCTCGCACAAGACCCGTGCCGAAGTGATCGAAGAATTGAAGCAAGCGCGCGCCAACGGCGAGATCATCAACAACGATCTGTATCCGGTCGAAGTGCAGCACAAGTCGACCGCGACACGCCAGGCCGTGATCGAAGAACTGAAGCAGGCCCGTCAGCATGGCGGTGCGGACGTCAATGGCGGCGCCTGATCGTTGAACAATATTGAACAATCGTTGAGCAATTTTCCGACGCCGGCAAGACCGGTCGAACCCCGCCTTCCGGTCTTGTCGGCGCCTCATCGGAAACGCCGGTTCGCAGTTTGGAACCGGCGCCTATCATGAAAAAAATCCTCGGTATTTACAGTAGTTCCAGGCAGCATCGCATCGGCGACGGCTTGCTCGCGCATACGCTGTTTTCAAAGCGCATGCTGGGACGGCACGTCAGTCCTTTCTTGCTGCTCGATCATGTCGGATCGGCGGACAGCACTGCGCCGGATGCCTGTGCGCGCCAGCTGTATCGAGGCTGCAACGTGTTGACCATGGTGCAGCAAGGTCGCCTGGAATATGTCGACGCCGATGGCAGGAAGCAGGTCCTCAATGCCGGCGATGTGCAATGGCGCAGCGTGACCGACGAGCACGACGCGGCAAGTTTCCGTGCCGCGGCCGCCCATTTTG
>NZ_AJHH01000404.1 GCF_000256565.1 Herbaspirillum lusitanum P6-12
CACCCGACGTCGGCATCCTTGTCCTGCTCCGGGAAAATTGTCACGGCCGACAAGATTCCCTCCATCGCCTTGCCTGACGGCGCCGGCAGCATCCGCGTGATCGCGGGCGACTGCCTGAACCGGCGCGGCGCGATGCCGACCATGTCGTCGTTCGATGTATGGCAATTGCAATTGAAGTCGCGCTGCCTGAGCGAGTTCAATACGGTCGAAGGACGCACGTTGTTGCTGGCGATCCTGAGCGGATCGGTGCTGATCAACGGCGACCATGCAGCGCTTGGCGGTGAGGTCGTGATGCTTGACCGCCCCGGCGCGGGTTTGTTGCTGGAAACGCGTGCGGACACCACGGGCCTGCTGCTGAGTGGCGAACCCGTCGACGCCGGCAGTGCGGTGTTTCAATAATCTTCCAGTTCGTCGAAACGTTTGGCGAGGAAGTCGATCAGTTGCCGCACCGACGGCAACAGGAAACGCCGCGACGAATACACGGCGTGGATGATGCCGGACTTCGGCGACCATTCAGGCAATACCTTCACCAGCGCGCCGCTGCGCAACTCATCGATGACCACCATGGTCGGCAGATAGACGATGCCGGCGGCGCGCTTGAGCGCCGTGGCGTCGTCGGTCATCAGTCGCGGCGTGTGACGGATCGATGCCGTTTCGCCGTCGGCGTTTTCCAGATGCCAGACATGCTGCTCCACCGGGATCGCCAGGCTCATGCTGGGGAAGCGGTGCAGGTCTGCCGGCACTTCGGGGACGCGGCATTTCTCCAGCAGCGCCGGACTGGCCGCCAGGCACCAGTGGCGCATGCCAAAAATCTTCAGCACCAGGTCGCTGTCCTGCAAAGGCGGCAACAAGACGCGCAGCGCGACGTCGATGCCTTCGTTGACGACGTCGACGCGCCGGTTGGTCGACTCCACCTGCAAGGTCACGCGCGGATGTTCGATCAGGAAATCCGCCAGCATCACTCCCACCCGACCATGCAGCAGCGCCACCGGACAGGTCAGCCGCACCGTGCCTTGCGGTTCGGCGCGATTTCGTTCGACGGCTTCCTGCGCGGCTTCGGCTTCCACCAGCATGGCCTTGCAGTGCTCGTAATAGCTTTGCCCGATTTCAGTCACCGACAGGCTGCGCGTGGAGCGCTGGATCAGGCGCGCACCGAGGCGCTCTTCCAGCTGCGCGATGCGCCGGCTCAGTTTCGATTTGGGAATGCCCAGCGCGCGACCGGCGGCGGCGAAACCGCGATGGTCCACCACCTGCGCGAAGTAATAGAGGTCGTTCAGATCTTGCGTCATGCGCCTTCCCTGTTTGTTTTTTGTGCGCATCCGATGTCGGCTGCCCGCCAATTATCGACCGAAAAGCCGCGCCCCGCTTGACGATGCCGCGGGGCGGTAGAATATGCACCTTCTTGTCCTTTCCCACCGCCATGAACTGTCGCTCCAACTGCGGCGCGTGCTGCACCGCGCCTTCCATTTCCAGCCCGATTCCCGGCATGCCGAACGGCAAGCCGGCGGGCGTGCCTTGCGTGCAATTGATGGATGACTTGCGCTGTGCGATTTTCGGCCAACCGGAACGACCGGCATGTTGTTCGGGATTGCAGGCGTCGGCGGAGATGTGCGGCGAGGGCCGCGAGATGGCGATGCAGTGGCTGGGGACGCTGGAACGGCTGACCGCGCCCGACCGGAACACGGTTCCGGCCTGATGCGCGTCTCTTTCAATGCTTACTGCGGCAAGGCCTTGGCCGCCGCGACCACCTTGGCGGTGTCGAAGTTGTTGATCGCCGGGATGAACTGGTTGGTGTAGAGGTCTTCCAGTTTCGGACTGGTCTGGATGATGTTGTTGGCTTTCATGAACGCCACCATGTTGGCCACCGCGCTGATCGGGATTTCACCCCACTTGACGCCCGGTTCCAGTTTCAGGAATTCCCCACGCGTTTGGATGATGTGCAGACCCTGCTTGATGGCCGTGGCGTCGTCGAGACTGGACGGCTTGGTCAGCGGGAATACTTTCCAGTGCACCTTCAGCGAGCCCTGCGGATTGGCCAGCGCCGTCACCGAACCCATGGCGACGCAGCGCAGGACTTTTTCGATGGTCTGCGGACGCTTGGCGATCATGTCGTCGCGCACGAAGTAGGAGCCGCCGAAGTTGAGCTTCTCGGCGAACGGCGAGGAGAAGCGGCGCAGCTTCAGGCCCATGTTTTCCGCCGTGGCGATCTGCGAATCCCAGGTGCCCCAGATGTCGACGCGGCCTTTCGACAACGCCGTCACGGCTTGGGCGCCGGAGCCGGTTTCCACAAACGTCACGTCCTTGTCGGGATTGACGCCGGCTTCGGTCAGCATGCCCTTGAAGATCTGCACCATCTGCGAACCGTACGACAGCACGCCGATGGTTTTTCCCTTGAAGTCGGCGATGGTCTTGACCGGCGACGAGTCGAGCACCACCGGAAACTGGAAGTTGTGGCGCATGTTGAGGTACACCGCCTTCAACGGCGCGCCCTTGGTGCGCGCGATGATGGCGGCGGCCGGACCCATGTTGACCATGTCGGCCTGGCCGGTCAGCACCGCCTGCATGGCGGTGGTGGAGTTGGTCGGCTGCAGCGTGACGTCGAGGCCGGCATTTTCCCAGCACTTGGTGTAGATCGGCAGCGAGGTGTTGTTGACCTGCGAGGCGTCGAGCACGTCGGTGCCGATGGCGATGGTGACTTTTTCACGGGCCTGCGCATTGACCGCGAGGGGAATGCTGATCAGGGCGCCGGCAATGGCGCCGGTGCAGGCAAGGGTGGCAACTGTTCGTTTCATGACGTTTCCTCGTAGGTGAAGTCCAGCATGCTATCCATCTCCGCGGATACCCGCAGGTACGTTCAACGGCCCTGAAAATACGGCCTTCTTTTCTCCAGGAAGGCATGTCGCCCTTCCGTGAAATCTGCACTGGAAAACAATTGCAACTGGCCGTCCAGTTCCAGACCCATGACGGTGTCGAGCGAGCCCGGCAGGCGCGCCAGCGCAGCCTTGGTAAGGCCGACGGCGAGTGGCGGGGCGGCGGCGAACTGGGCCGCCAGGTCGAGCGCGGCCTGCTGCAGTTCATCACTGTGCACCAATTGATCGGCGAGGCCGAGGCGCAATGCTTCTTCGCCATCGACCACGGCGCTGGTGTAGAGCAGCCGGCGCACCTGGCCGGCGCTGACGCGTTGCGGCAGCGACCACAGCAGGCCCATGTCGGCCATTAAACCGACGTTGGAGTACGCGGTGCAGAAACGCGCGCGTTCGCTGCACAGCACGTAGTCGCAGGCCAGCGCCAAGCCCATGCCGGCGCCGAAGGCAGCGTCATGCGTTTGCGGCTGGCCAAGGCGTCGCCGGCAGGCAGGCTCGACAGATCGCCGCCGGCGCAGAAGCTGCGATCGGTGCCGGCCAGGATGATGGCGCGGCAATCGACATCGCAGGCCAGTCGCTCCAACGTTTCGGTGAGGGCCTCGCGCATTTCCGGCGCCAGCGCGTTGCGGCGCCCGGGCTGGTTCATGGTGACGCAGGCGATCGCGTCGCTGCGTTCCACGATGACGATGCTTTGCATGTCCGCTCCTCCCTGGCGTCAGGATGGCCTGCGCCGATGGTGTTTTTTGCTACCGGATCAGCTGATCTTTTCGTTATTCCCTGACGACGCGTTTTGCCTTGTGCGTGCTGCGTGCGAGCGTGCCTTGCGGCAGCACTTCGACGTGCGCGCCGACGTGCAGGCGCTGTTTGATTTCCTGTGTCAGTTGCGCCGCCAATGCCGTCAACTGCGCCGCATCGGCGGAGGCATCGGTCTGCTCCACACGCACGTGGATGGATTTCATGAAGCCGGCGGCGTCATGCACCGAGGCGTTGATGACGAGCTGGTATTCGTCGCCGAGGCCGGGTGTGGCGCGCACCAGTTCTTCCACCGCGGAAGGGAAGATGTTGACGCCGCGCACCACCAGCATCGAT
>NZ_AJHH01000405.1 GCF_000256565.1 Herbaspirillum lusitanum P6-12
CGCCGCCGACCAGGCGCGCATGCGTGCGACCGCAGCTGCACGGCGTGGCGTCGCGCAGCACGATGTCGCCGGTCCACCAGCGCACCAGCGGGCCGGCTTGTTTGTCGAGATGGGTCAGCACCAGCACGCCGGGCGTGCCGTCGGCAACGGCGGCGCCGGTTTCGGCATCGACGATTTCGGCGTAGGCGAAGTCTTCCGCCAGGTGCGGTCCGGCTTGCGCGGTGCAGTCGCCGGCGATGGGCTGGAATTCAAGGCAACCGTAGGCGTCGTAGGCGCGTGCGCCCCACAGCGCTTCGATGCGGCGACGCGTGGCAGGAATGCTGGCGCCCGGTTCCCCGCCCATCATGATGCTGCGCACGGTCGAGGCGGCCGGATCGCGGCCGCGCTTGCGCACTTCTTCGGCGAGATGGGTGATGAACGATGGTGTGCCGCACAGCACCGTGCTGCCGTAAGTGAACAGCGTGTCGATCTGGCGCCCGGTGTCCTGGCTGCCGGCCGGGATCACCATGGCGCCGGCGCGCTGATAGCCGGCGGTGGCGCCGAGGCCGCCGACGAACCAGGTATAGCTGAACATGCATTGCACGATGTCGCCGGGGCCGATGCCCTGGGCGCGCGCGTGACGTGCGTACAGGCCGGCCCAGCGGTCGAGGTCGCGTTCGCTCCAGAACTGCGGCGAGGGCGCCGACGTCGTGCCGGAGGAAAAATGCATGCGCCGCACCTCGCTCTGGGGCACGGTCATGAATTTGCCGAACGGCGCCTGCGGGCCGAGCGTGTTGATGTAATCAGGCTTGGTGGTAAACGGAAGTTTGCTCAGGTCGGCCAGCGAGCGCAGCTCGCCGACGTTCCAGTCCAGCTGCCGGAACAGCGGCGCATAGTAAGCGCTGTCCCTGGCGAGCCGCGCCAGCTGCACGCGCAGTTGCTCCAGCTGGAATGCCTCCAGCGTGGCGCGATCCCAGCTTTCAGCGGGATCGAGATGCGCGGGCGCGGCGGCGATCGGCGCACCGGAGCGCATGGTTATTGCTCCGCGCCGAGGCCGCGAATCGCAAAAGTGGAGATGGAGTTGGCGACCGCCAGCTTTTCGTCTTCGGTCTGGTCGGCGCGCGGACGGAACCAGATGGTGGTCCAGTTCAGTGCGCCGAAGAAGGCCTTGACGACGATCTGCAGGTCCTGGTCGGGCGCGTGGCCTTCGGTCATGACCTGGCGGATGGTGTCGCGGAACAGGTTCTCGTACTGATCGCGCAGCACCAGGATTTCCGACAGCACTTCGCGCTGGGCGGCGGTGGTTTCGCCGGCCAGGTGCATCTCCAGACCCTGCACGGCGACGCGTTGGTAGGGCAGGTGGTCCATGATCACGGTGATGTGCGCCAGCGTCATGGCGCGCAGCTTGTCGATGGCCCGGGCGTGGGATTTCGAGGCGGCTTCCTGCACGGCGGCCAGGTCCATTTCCATGCCGCGCTTGTGCACGTCGAAGAACAGGTCGGCTTTCTTGCGGTAGTGATGGTAGATCTTGCCCTTGGTGGCGCTGAGGATATCGGCGACATCGTCGATGCTGGTGGCGGCATAACCTTTTGTCATGAATGCCAGCGCGGCAGCGTCGAGAATCTCGCTGCGCGGGTCTGAATCGTCTCCGGCGAATTCATTGTTTGTCGATGCGGGACGTGCTGTGTCGACCTTCATTATGCTTGCTCCTCATTATTGAACTCGGCATGAATCGCCCGTGCGAGCACCAGTCTCTGGATCTCCGAAGTACCTTCATAAATTTCGGTGGCGCGCTGATCACGATAAAGACGCTCGACGAGCGAAGGCTTCACGAAACCTTCTCCGCCAAATACCTGTACACCGATATCGACTGCATCGTGGGCAGCCTCGCTACAGAATAACTTCGCTTGAGCGCCGATAAGCGCGACATCCTGACCAGTATCAAAACTGCGGGCGGTTTCGTATGCAAGCATTCTACCTGCGGATAACCGGGTTGCGACATCTGCAAGTTTGAAACCTATGCCCTGATGATCGAGAAGACACTGGCCGAAGGTGGTGCGAACCGCCGCCCGGCGTGCCGCAGCGTCGTATGCCGCGCGTGCGATGCCGTTCGATTGCGCCGCCACAACAACGCGTCCGACGTTAAGTGCTTCGAGCGCCAGCCTGAGTGCTTTGCCCGGCGTCGCGATCATGCAGTCGGCCGCGACCCAAGTGTCGAGCACGACGGTGCTGTTGACGGTGCCGCGCATGCCCATCTTGTCTTCGCGCGCATCGTCGCGCACGCCCTCGGCGTCGGCCGCCACCATGAAGGCGGCGATGCCGCGCCGGCCTGCGCCAGGCTCCGTTTGCGCAAATACTACGTAGTACGCGCACTCGCCGCCGCCGCCGATCCAACGCTTCTCGCCGCGCAGCCGCCAGCCGCCGTTCTCCGGTGTGGCCAGGGTCTGCATGTTGGACGGATCGGAGCCGGCTTCACGCTCGCTGAGTGCGAACGAAATCGATTTGCGCCCGGCCACCATGGCGCGGATATAGGTGTCTTTTTGTTTATCGGTGCCGGCGCACAGCAGCGGCATGGCGCCCAGCTGCAGCGTCGCGACGATGCCGCTGGTGGAGGCGCAGGCTTGCGCCAGTTCTTCGATCACGGCGCAGAACGAGGTCAGCGAAGCGCCGCCGCCGCCGTAGTCTTTCGGGATGAACATCGATGCGATACCGCTCTCATGGAGGGCGTCGACATTTTCGTGGGGATAGCGCTGATCGCGGTCGATGCCGGCGGCACGCGGCGCCAGCTGATCGTGGGCAAGACGGCGCGCAATGTCGCGCCATCTGCTTGCGTCAGGGTCGAGGGAAGGATCCCAAATAATCGCCATCGTCTCTCCATTGCGCCGAAGGCTCGGCGGTCAGTGTGTTGTAGAGCGGCTTTCTTATATTGACTTCATCTTAATATACTAAGTAGTATGATCGGAGTCAAATAGCATTCCGCATTATTTTCGAACACGCGTTCGCCTGCTCTATACGCGTACAAAAATTCTGTTTTGACCCAACTCAAAAGCCCGAACCGGGCCGGGAGGCGGCAATGAGCGAGAAAGTCTATGTCTCCGGTGTCGGCATGGTGCCGTTTGCGAAGCCAAGTACAAGTACGTCGTATGTGGAAATGGGCGCAGCCGCTGCGCGCGCCGCACTCGCCGATGCCGGCATTCGTTACGAAGCGATCGAGCAGGCCTACGCCGGCTATGTCTACGGCGATTCCACCGTCGGCCAGGCGATGCTCTACGAAGTCGGCCTCACCGGCCTGCCCGTCATCAACGTCAACAATAATTGCGCGACCGGTTCGACCGCGCTGTTTCTGGCCCGCCAGGCGATCCCCCC
>NZ_AJHH01000406.1 GCF_000256565.1 Herbaspirillum lusitanum P6-12
TTTTTTGGCGGCGCGGGCCAGGACTATCTTGATCAATACGGCATCGCACCGGAGACCTTCGGACAAATTTCGGTGAAGGCGCGCCGCCACGCGGCCAACAATCCTTACGCCGTATTCCGCACGCCGGTGACGCTGGAAGAAGTCATGGGCTCGCCAACCGTATTCGGCCTGCTGACGCGTTTGCAATGCTGTCCGCCGACCTGCGGCGCGGCGGCCGCGGTGCTGTGCTCCAAACGCTTCGCGCGCTGGTTCAATCTCGACACCAGCGTCGCCATCGCAGCACAGGCGATGACCACCGACCAGGCCGATTCCTTCGACAGCGGCGACATGCGCAAGCTGGTCGGCTGCGGCATGACGGCCATCGCCGCGGAACGCGCCTATGCCGAAGCCGGCGTCGGCCCCGAAGACATTCAGGTAGTCGAACTGCACGACTGCTTCACCGCCAACGAACTGATCAGCTACGAAGCGCTGCAACTGACGCCGTCCGGCACCGCCGAGAAATTCATCCTCGACGGCGACAACACCTATGGCGGCAAGATCGTCACCAATCCTTCCGGCGGCCTCTTGTCGAAGGGCCATCCGCTCGGCGCCACCGGCCTCGCGCAATGCGCGGAACTGACCTGGCAGTTGCGCGGCCGGGCCGAACGGCGCCAGGTCGATGGCGCACGCTGGGGCCTGCAACACAACCTCGGCCTGGGCGGCGCCTGCGTCGTCACCGTCTACGAAAAAACCAACTGAACCGAAGCTTGTCCGTCATTCACCCATGCAGCACGGCGGAGATCGTGTCATCAAGGAGACCACATGAACAAGAAGCTAGAAGGTAAGGTCGCCATCGTCAGCGGTTCCGGCCGCGGCATCGGCCGAGAGATTGCTCTCAAGCTGGCCGCCGACGGCGCGGCCCTGGTCATCAATGATCTCGACGAAAAAATGGCCGCCGGCGTCGTGCAGGAAATCGTCGACGCCGGCGGTCGCGCCACGGCCTGCTGCGGCGACGTCACGGCGCCCGAATTCGCCACGCGGTTCATCGACACCGCACTGGACAGCTTCGGCCGCCTCGACATCATCGTCAACAATGCCGGCTACACGTGGGACAACGTCATCCAGAAAATGACCGACGAACAATGGGACGCCATCATGGCGGTGCACGTGACGGCGCCGTTCCGCATCCTGCGCGCGGCGTCGGAATATTTCCGCCGCGCCGCCAAGGAAGAAACTGCACAAGGCGTCGAAGTGTTCCGCAAGGTGGTCAACATCTCGTCGGTGTCGGGCGTGATGGGCAACGCCGGCCAGGCCAATTATTCCGCCGCCAAGTCAGCCATCAACGGCCTGACCAAGGCGCTGGCCAAGGAGTGGGGACGCTACAAGGTCAACGTCAACAGCGTCGCCTTCGGCCTGATCAAGACGCGCCTGACCGAAGCGACCGCAGGTGACGACGCCACCATCAATATTTCGGGTAACGAGATCAAGGTCGGCGTCAACCAGCAACTGATGCAGAACCTGGAAACGCTGATCCCGATGGGCCGCGCGGGCACGCCGGCGGAAGCGGCGGGCGCGGTGTATCTGTTCTGCATTCCGGAGTCGAACTACATCAGCGGGCAAATCGTGATCTGCGGCGGAGGAAGACCTTAACCCCTCAGTGCATGCTCCTTGAGCATCTGCTTCGCGATCAGCAGTTGCTGGATCTGCGAGGTGCCCTCGTAGATGCGCATCACGCGCACATCGCGATAGATGCGTTCGATTGGGTAATCGCTCATGAAGCCGGCGCCGCCGAAGATCTGCAGCACGCGGTCGGCCACCTTGCCCGCCGTTTCGGTGGCGAACAATTTGCAGCACGAGGCTTCCTTGATCACCGGCA
>NZ_AJHH01000407.1 GCF_000256565.1 Herbaspirillum lusitanum P6-12
TAATGGCGGCGGCGGCGATGCCGAGGCGGCCGCGGTTGAGCGAAGACATCGCCAGCGCAAAGCCGAGTCCCGGCTCGCCGATGATGGCGTCGACGGGAATGCGGCAGTCGCTGAAGATCACGTCGGCCGTGTGCGAGCCGTGCAATCCCATCTTGCGGTCGGTGCTGCCGATGCTCAGGCCGGGTGCGCCGCGTTCCACGATGAAGGCGGACAGGCCGCGATGGTCGCGACTGTCGGCATCGGTGCGCGCGATCACGGTGAAGACGTCGGCCGAAGGCGCATTGGTGATGTAGCGCTTGACGCCGTTGAGCACCCACTCGTTGCCGTCCAGGCGCGCGCTGGTGCGCAGTGCGGCCGCATCGGAGCCGCAGTCCGGCTCGGTCAGGCAGAACGCCGCGATCATCTCTCCCGCGGCCATGCGCGCCAGGTAGCGCTCGCGCTGGGCGTCGCTGCCGCAAGTCAGCAGGCCGTGCGAGCCGACGCCGTTGTTGATGCCGATGGCGGAACGAAACGAGAGGTTGGCGCGGCACAATGCGATCAGCACCGCGATTTCATCTTCCATGCCGAGTCCGAGGCCGCCCCAACGTTCCGGAATGCTCAGGCCGAACAAGCCGAGCGCCGCCATTTCGCCGAGGATGTCGTCGGGCACGCGCCGTTGTTCTTCCACCAGCGTCTCGTTCGGCAACAGGCGTTCGGCGACGAAGCGCTCCACCGCGGCGACGAATTGTTTGCGGGTTTGTTGGTCAAGCGCCATGGAGAATTTCCTTGCGGACTTTTGTTTCGGCGTGTGACGCGATGACGGCTGCACCATGATTGAGAACCACCATGCCGCGTTGCGGAACGCTGCACCGGAACGCGATGCGGTTGCCATTTTCACCCTCGCGCCAGATTTCAGTACGCAGTATTTCACCCGGATAGACCGGCGCCGAGAAGCGCGCGCCGATCGACCTGATGTCCATGCGGAGTTCGGGCTGCGGCGACCAGCACAGCGCTCAGCCGGTAGATCAACGCAGCCTGCGACAGGATGGGCAGGTCGATGCAGAAGTCCGCCGGCCGTTCCGGCAACGGCGCGGGCGGGGGATGAAGGTGGCCGGAAGCGGCCGCAGGCATGTTCTGTACGCCGCCGTCGCCGCGGCACATGGTGGTCATGCGCAGGGTGCAGACCGGTTCGCCGCTGTCTTCTTCGGTGACGACGCGTTCCTGGTAAATCAGCGCGCCTTTGTCCGGCCCCTTGTCGACGATATCGACAATCCGTGTATCGCCGATCAGGCGTGCGCAGACCGGCAGCGGCTTGTGCACGATCACCTGCTGTTCGGCGTGCACCACGCGCGTCCAGTCGATGCCGGTGTCGGGCATCTTCATCCAGAAGCCGGGATAGGCCAGCACCGTCGCCATGGTGGGCAGCACGCGCAGGCCTTCTTCATACACATAATGGAGTTGATCCCGGTCGAGCGGATCGGCGCCGAGGCCGACGCCGAGTGCGTACAGGATGCAATCCTGCGGGCGCACGTGCTGGCGCGCGATGGGAATCTTCCAGTGCATCAGCTTGCGATAGTCGATCGTCATGTGGCCTCGTCTGGGATGGACAGGGTGAGCACTTGCGGACATGAACCAGGTATTGCTGCGGCAGGGCGATGGAAGCTGTCGGCGCTGATGACGGTGACAAAGGTGATAACGTGCGCCGCGTCGGAAGGTGCCGCAACGCGGCTAAGGAATTGACGAATCGTCCTTGACATATACATACTACTAAGTATATTTAATTGAAGTCAACCAGAAGTGAAAAATGAGTGACGGGCGCCGCACGGCAACATGTGCGGGCCGGGCGTGTTGCAGGTAAAGTACGGAGCTGAGTCGATTTCTGACTCGCTACCTGATTTACACGCGACCAACGGAGACCAGATGCAACATCCAGGGACTTTGATTCGCGCCATGCTGTAGGCCGGCTTTGAAGCCGCCTACATGACCGGATTTTCGCTCGCCTCCAGCTACGGCAAGCCCGATATCGGCCTGCTCACCATGACCGACATGGTGCAGCAGGCGACGCGCATCGCCGAAGCGGTATCGCTTCCCGTACTGGTCGACGCCGACACCGGCTACCCGCCCCCCCCCCCCCCCCCCCCCCCC
>NZ_AJHH01000408.1 GCF_000256565.1 Herbaspirillum lusitanum P6-12
GCGCCGCCAACATCGTTGAAACCGTGCGCGCCTTCGAAAAAGCCGGCATCGCCGGACTGCATCTGGAAGACCAGATCATGCCCAAGAAATGCGGCGCCATGGCCGGCAAGAAACTGGTGCCGGTCGAAGAAATGTCCCTGCGCCTGAAAGCCGCGCGTGCCGGGCGCAAGAGCAGCGAGTTCGTCATCATCGGCCGCACCGACGCCATGACCATCTACGGCCTCGACGAAGTCATCGCGCGCGCAAAGGCAATGGAACGCGCTGGCGCCGACGCCGTCATGGCGCCCTCGCTGAGTACGCCGGTCGAGCTGGAAGCGGTGGCGTCGAGCGTGAAGATCCCGGTGATCTATGTCGCTGCTGAAACCGTCCGCCCCAATTACACGCGCCAGCAACTTGTCGCCGCCGGTTTCGCCATGTCGCTGTATCCGCTGTCGCTGATCCAGACCACATTCAAGGCGCAGCAGGACATGTTGCGCAGCATGTTCGCCAGCGGCGACACGGTACAACTGGTCGACGGCATGGCGCAGTTCGCCGACGTCGGACGGCTGGTCGGCGTGGAACGCGCCGCCGCCTTCGATGCAGAACTGGCGACACAAGTGAACGAAGAGAGCTGACGGCTATGGGCGCGACCATGACGCAGAAAATCCTTGCGCGCACCAGCCGCAAGGACAGCGTGCAGCACGGCGAAATCATCTGGGCCAGTCCGGACCTGGTGACGGCGCCGGAAGTATCGTTTTCCGCCTATATCAAACGCATCCGCGAAATCGGCGTCACGAAACTGGCGCATCCCAAACGTGTCGCCGTCATCATCGACCACGAAGTGCCGGTGCACAGCGTCGCCGGCGCCGAGCGCAACAAGCTCACGCGCCAACTGGCGCAGGAGTGGTCGGTCGGTCATTTCTTCGATGGCGTCGGCATCACGCATCCATTGATGGTGGAGCAGGGCCTGGTGGCGCCGGGCATGTTCGCCGCCGGTGCCGACAGCCATGCGCCCGGCCTGGGCGCGGTTGGCGCCTTGTCGGTGCCGTTCGGTTTTGAAGTATCGATGGTGCTGGCCACCGGCCAGATCTGGATGAAGGTCCCGGAGACCATCCGCGTGCGCCTGCATGGCGCCTGCCGCCCTGGCGTGGCGGCGCGCGACATCGTGCTGGCGACCATGCAGCAACTCGACGACGAAGCCACCAGCTATCGCGTCATCGAATACCAGGGCGAAGGCCTGGCTACGCTGTCGGTGCCGGAGCGCATGACGATCTGCGGCCTGTGCGTCGACGCCGGCGCCAAGTCGGGCATCGCCGCCGTCGACCAGCGCTGCATCGATTATCTGCGCTACCTGCGCGCGCATGGCGTGACCGATCTGCCAGCGCCGGAGTCAATCAACAGCGACGCCGACGCCGAGTACGCGATGACCATCGATATCGACCTGTCGACGCTGACGCCGCGCGTGTCGATCCCGCCGTCGCCCAACCACGTGCGCGAAGCGCAGGCGATGTCCGGCATCGTCATCCAGCATGCGTATATCGGGTCCTGCGTATCCGGCTCGATTGAAGACATCCGTTCCGCCGCCGCCATTCTGCGCGGCCGCAAGGTGCATGCCGGTGTGCACCTGCTGGTGATCCCGGCAACGCAGCAAGTTTTTCAGCAGGCTTTGCAGGAAGGCCTGCTGACCGAACTCACCGCCGCCGGTGCGACCATTTCGCCATCGACCTGCGGTCCCTGTTTCGGCGGCATCGCGCAACTCGCTGCAGGCGAACGCCGCATCAGCACCAGCACGCGCAACGACCCGGGCCGCATGGGCAGCAACGAGGCCGAGATTTTCCTGGCTAGCGCGATGACGGTGGCGGCGTCCGCGATCACCGGCCACATCACCGATCCGCGCGCCTATGCCACTCATGTAGAAGGAGGCGCAGCATGAGCGCCGCGGGCAAAACCAGCAGCGGCCGCGCCTGGAAATTTTCCAGCGACATCTCCAGCGACCAGCTGATTTCGGCGCGCCACGTGTTCGAGTTCGATCCGCGCATGCTGCGCCATCACCTGCTGGCCGAAGTGCGGCCGGAGTTTGCGCAGCAGGCGCAACCCGGCGACGTCATCGTGGCCGGCCGCAACTTCGCCCATGGTAGCAACCACAGCCATCCCTTCCTGGCGATGAAGGCGCTCGGCGTCGGCCTGCTGGTGCGTTCGCTGTCGCGCGGGCCGTTCCGGCTGGCGATCTTCATGGGCGTGCCGGTGCTGATGGCTGGTGCCGATGTACTGGATGCGATCGACGACGGCGATCGGCTCGACATCGATTTCAGCCGTGGTGCGATCTTCAACGCGACCAGCGGCAAGCAGATGCAAGTGGAGCCGCTGGCGCCGTTCCTGCAGGAGATTGTCAATGCCGGCGGCGGTCTCGAATTCGTGAAGTCGCAGTTGACCACTTAGGTTCAGATTTGCCCGATGCAGTATTCATTTGCTCGGTAGTGATTTGCTCTATGATGCTTGCCATTCAGGAGTCAACCGGATGTCAGTTATGTCGATCGTGCGAGACACGCCATTCAGCCAGGAAGCAAACGTCGTGAACGGTCGCGCGGCGATTGTCGTCGAGGCGCTGGAAAAAACCTACGCCACCCACGACGGCGGCAAGGTGCAGGCGCTCGGCCCGATTTCGGTGTCGGTGCCGCTAGGCGGATTCATGACCATCGTCGGCCCCTCTGGCTGCGGCAAGTCGACCTTGCTCAAATTGCTTTCCGGATTGATCCCGCGCTCGGACGGCTCGATCAAGGTCAACGGCGAAGAAGTGCACGAGCCGCATCGCGACATCGGCATGGTGTTCCAGAGCCCGGTGCTGCTGCCGTGGAAAACCGCCATTGAAAACGTCCTGCTGCCGGCGCGGGTGCTCGGCCTCGACATGGCGTCCAGCCGCGTGCGTGCACAGGAATTGCTGGACATGGTCGGCCTGGCCGATTTCGCCCATCGTTATCCGAACGAATTATCGGGCGGCATGCAGCAGCGCGTCGCCATTGCCCGCTCGTTGATCCACGATCCTTCCATCCTGATGATGGACGAGCCCTTCGGCGCGCTCGACGCCATGACGCGCGAGGTGATGAACCTGGAGCTGCTGCGCATCTGGCGCAAGGCCGGCAAGACGGTGGTCTTCGTGACGCACTCGATTCCGGAAGCGATTTTCCTCGGCACCCATGTGATGGTGCTGTCCAATCGTCCGGGCCGCATCGCCGACCTGGTCACGGTGGACCTGCCCGCCGAACGCGGTCTCGACATCATGTCGACCGACGCCTTCGGCGTGTACAGCAAGCGCATCCGCAGCCAGTTCAATACGCAGGGATTCATCTGATGGAACGCATCCATACCAGCGCCGCCGCTGCCAACGTTACACCGGTGCCTGCTTCTTTCAGCCTGCGCCGCACGCTCAAGGCGCGGCCCGAACTGCTGCTGATCCCCGCGGTATTCGTCGCCGTGGTAGTGGTGTGGGAGGCGATCATCCGCTGCTTTGAAATCCCGATCTACATCATGCCGGCGCCGTCCAACATCGCGCTGGCGCTGGTCAATACAAGCTATCTCGACAACGCGCTGTACACGCTCGGGGAAGCCATGCTCGGCTTCCTTCTGGCGGCCTTGTTGGGCATCGTGCTGGGCGGCCTGATCGCACAATTTCCATTGGCCGAAAAGACCTTGTATCCCTACCTGATCGCGATCCAGACCACGCCCAAGGTTGCGGTGGCGCCGCTGTTCATCATGTGGTTCGGTTTTGGCATGACGTCCAAGGTCATCATCGCGGCGACGATTGCGTTCTTCCCGATCCTGGTCAACGTCATCAGCGGCTTGCGCACGACCGATCCGGCGCGGCTGGAACTGATGCGCTCGCTGCGTGCGACGCGCTGGCAGATTTTCACGATGGTCCGCCTGCCGGGCGCGCTGCCGATGATCTTCGCGGGACTCAACATCGCGATCATCTTCAGCATTCTCGGCGCCATCGTCGGCGAGTTCCTCGGCTCACGCAAGGGACTCGGCAACGCCATCATGCAGATGAACGTCAACCTCGACACCGCGGGCGTGTTCGCCACGCTGTTCGTGCTGTCGGCGATCGGCGTGTGTCTGCATGTGCTGATGAGTTTCTTGCAACGCAAGGCTTTGTTCTGGGCTGACAGTTCGCGGATTCCAACCGTCTGAATGCGCAAGCATAGCCGATCAGGGAAGATCCGGTTCCGGCTCAGCTGAAAATACTTCATCTCCCCGCGCTGCGACAGCTGCTATAGTAAAACGCTCGACAAGACCGTGCCGCACCTACTGGCGCGCATGGCACATCCCATTTCCAGGAAAACAGAGGAGCACAGAAGATGGCAGCACCGAAGAAAATCGCATTGGTCACCGGCGCCGGTTCCGGCATCGGCAAACAGATTTCGCTGGCCCTGCTGCGTGACGGTTATGCCGTCGTGCTGGCCGGCCGTCGCCAGCAGCCGCTGGAAGAAACCGTCAGGGCGGCCGGCGAGTTCGGCGCCAATGCGCTGGTGGTGCCGGCCGACGTCAGCGATCCGGCTTCGGTGAAGAACCTGTTTGCCAAGACCAGGGAGAAATTCGGTCGCCTCGATCTGCTGTTCAACAACGCCGGCATCTTCGCGCCG
>NZ_AJHH01000409.1 GCF_000256565.1 Herbaspirillum lusitanum P6-12
GGCGGCCGTTCTCGGTGTCGTACACCGCGACCAAGCATGCGATCACCGGCCTGACCAAGTCGACTTCGCTGGACGGTCGCCGCTACGACATCGCCTGCGGCCAGATCGATATCGGTAATGCCTCGACCGACATGACCGAGCTGATGAAGAAGGGCACCTTGCAGGCCGATGGGTCGACCCAGGTTGAGCCGACCATGGATGCCGGCCATGTGGCGAAGGCGATCCTCTACATGGACAGCCTGCCGCTGGATGCCAATGTGCAGTTCATGACGGTGATGGCGACCAAGATGCCCTACATCGGGCGTGGTTGATTCACGATGCCAGGGGCCGCGATAGGCCAAAAGAAAAACGCGCCGCCAGGAGAATCTGCGGCGCGTTTTTTATAGCGTGTGTATGCGGCTTCAATCCGCTCCACCTTTCATGCCCTGCCACTCCGGCGTGAGCTGCATGGAGATCCCGAACATGTCCAGCACGCGCCCCAGCGTATGGTCCACCATCTCTTCCATGGAAGCAGGGCGCTGGTAGAAGCCGGGCAGCGGCGGGAAGATGATGCCGCCCATTTCGGTAACGCTGGTCATGTTGCGCAGGTGGGCCAGATTGAACGGCGTTTCACGCACCATCAGCACCAGGCGGCGGCGTTCTTTCAGGACCACGTCGGCGGCGCGCGAGATGAGGTTGTCGGACAGGCCGTTGGCGATGGCGGCGAGCGTCTTCATCGAACAGGGCGCAACGATCATCCCCGACGAGGCGAACGAACCGCTGGCGATCGAGGCGCCGACGTCGCGCACCGGATGGACCACATCGGCCAGCGCTTCGACGTCCTTGCGGCTCATGTCGAGTTCCTGGTGCAGGTTCAGCACACCGGCTTCGGACACCAGCAAATGGGTTTCCACATCCGCCTCGCGCAGCACGTCCAATAGCCGCACGCCGTACGCCACGCCGGTCGCGCCGGTGATGGCGACGATCAGGCGTTGGCGGGGCGGCGTGGAATTTGTAGCGATGGACAGGAGATCAGTCCTTGAACAGGGTTTGCAATTCGCCCGATTCGTACATTTCGCTCAGGATATCGGAGCCGCCGATGAATTCACCCTTCACGTACAGCTGGGGAATGGTCGGCCAGTTCGAGTATTCCTTGATGCCCTGGCGCACGTCGGCGCTTTCCAGCACGTTGACGGTCACGATGTTTTCCGCGCCGCTGGCCTTGAGCAATTGGATCGCCTTGCCCGAGAAGCCGCATTGCGGGAATTGCGCCGTGCCCTTCATGAACAGCACGACGGGGTTTTGGGTAACGGTTTCCTTGATCCAGGATTGGACTTCGCTCATGACTACACCTTCAAAAAGTTCGCAATGCCGCCATTATATGAAAAAGCGGGCGCGTGCGTTGGAGTCGGACGGGCGACTTGTCTTGCGGTTGGTGAAATATTGTCTTCGGGAAATGCTTTGTATCAAAATCATTTTCCTGATCCGAAGGGCTGTGGAAAAGATAAGGTCGCCATCGGCGCCTTCAAGTCGAAGCCCACCGCGAAGCCCACCGACGAGGTAAATTATTTATATCCTATGCGGATTTTCTACCGGGCAATGATCGCCGGTGCGGGGACATGAATGAAAAAGGGCGCTTGCGCGCCCTTTTTCTGTTGCCGGTCCAGTCCGCCGGCTAGTTGGCTATCACGAGGCAGATGCGGAAACCGGTTCTTCCGGCAGGCGTTTTGCCATCGAGTGATGGTTTTGTACGCGGTCCTTGTGCTTGATGACCTGGCGATCCAGCTTGTCGATCAGCATGTCAATGGCGGCGTACAGGTCGTGTGCAATGCTCTCGGCATGCAGGTCTTTCCCCTTGATATGAACGTTTATTTCTGCTTTCTGGCGTTTTTCTTTTTCGGTCAGCTTGTCTACGCTGAGAATGACACTGATGTCGATCACATGGTCAAAGTGGCGCTTGATGCGCGTCAGCTTGTTTTGCACGTACTCGCGGATGGCGGGGGTCAAATCGAGGTGATGGCCACTAATGGTCAGATTCATACAGCACTCCTATCGTGAGATTGCTGGAGGTTCTTACGCATTGTCCGGTTGCTTGCAGGCAGCACCAGAACAAAACACCCGAACTCAACAGAACACAGCAACGATGCTTTGCTTCAGAAAAACTTACAGAGATTTGCGGAGATTCACCGGCGGGATTTTGAGCACTTCGCGGTATTTCGCGACGGTCCGTCGCGCCACCACCATGCCCTGTTCCGCCAACATATCTGCAATCTTGCTATCAGAGAGTGGGTTCTTAGGGTCTTCTGCTCCTATCAGTTGTTTGATGAGAGCCCGTATCGCAGTGGAGGAAGCTTCACCTCCGGTTTCTGTTGCGACGTGGCTGCCGAAGAAGTATTTCAACTCAAACATGCCATGCGGGGTCAGCATGTACTTCTGAGTCGTTACACGAGAAATAGTGCTCTCGTGTAGACCTAGTGTATCAGCTATTTCGCGCAACACAAGGGGGCGCATGGCAACTGCGCCATGTGAAAAAAAGTTGCGTTGCCTCTCAACAATTGCCTGGGCGACACGCAAAATCGTGTCGAAGCGCTGACGCATATTTTTAATCAGCCACTTGGCTTCCTGCAGCTGCGAACCGAGCGATCCGTCGCCCTTGGTTTGCTTGAGCGCATTGGCGTACATGGCGTTGACGCGCAGTCGCGGCATCACGTCATGGTTGAGCAAAACCTGCCAGCCGTCCTTGGATGCTTTGACAATCACGTCGGGCACGACGTAGTCGGACCGGCCCGAGGCAAACACCGCGCCGGGATGCGGATGGCACTGGCGGATCACGGCTTGCGCCTCGCGCAGGTCTTCATCGTCGCAACCGAGCGCCTTCTTGATCTTGTTGAAATCGCGCTGGGCGAACAGCGCCAGATAATCCTCGACGATGGTGAGCGCGAGCCGGCGTGTGACAAAGGCAACTTTCGGCAGGCGCCGGATCTGCAGCGCCAGGCATTCCGAAGCACTGCGCGCGCCGACGCCGGCCGGATCGAAACTCTGCAGCAGCTTCAGCGCAATGGTCAGTTCGTCAAGTTCGATTTCCAGTTCTTCGGGCAGGCGTGCGTGGATTTCTTCCAGCGGCTCTTCGAGATAACCGTGGTCATCAATCGCATCGACGATCAGCTCGATCAATGCGCGATCGCGCAGGCTGCGTACGGTGAGGCGGGTCTGCTCCTGCAAGTGTTCGCGCAAGGTGACGTCGTGCGCTTCGAGTTGCGGGCGTGAGTCTTCGTCGTCGGGCGTCTTGCCGGTGCGGGCGACGTCGTCGAAGCTCCAGTCGGCGTCGCTGCCGGCATGCTCGTCGCCGGCCGGGCTGTCCTGCGGATCGCCGGCTTCGCCTTCAGCGGGCGCGGCGCTGGGCGCGCTGTTCTCGACCGGCTCGGCCTGCGCCGAAGGCGAGCTGCTGAGGGCGCCGTCGGCCAGCAGCCGCACGGAATTGTCGAGCGCGTCGTCGAGGCGTTCCAGCAGTGGATTGTCCGACAGGATCTGTTCCAGTTCCTGATGCAGCTCCAGTGTCGACAGCTGCAGCAAACGGATCGACTGCTGCAACTGCGGCGTCAATGCGAGATGCTGGGAGGTGCGAAGCTGGAGGGATTGTTTCATTCAGTTTTCAGTTGGCCGCAAAAATTGCGTGCAGATTACATGCGGAAGTGTTCGCCGAGATACACGCGGCGCACGGATTCATCGGCGATGATGTCGTCGGGGCTGCCGCTGGCCAGCACGGTGCCCTGATTGATGATGTAGGCGCGGTCGCAGATGCCCAGTGTTTCGCGCACGTTGTGGTCGGTGATCAGCACGCCGATGCCGCGTTCCTTGAGGAAGCGCACGATGCGCTGGATCTCGATCACGGCGATCGGATCGATACCGGCGAACGGTTCGTCGAGCAGCACGAAGCGCGGATCGGTCGCGCCGCCGGACAGCGACAACGCCGGGCTTTCGCGCAGCTTCTCGATCTGCAATTCGTGCAGCAGGCTGTTGAGGCGGCCTTCGATTTCATCGCGGCTGAGCGACTTGCCGTCTTCCTTGCGCAGTTCCAGCACGGCGCGGATGTTGTCTTCCACGTTGAGCTTGCGGAACACCGAGGCTTCCTGCGGCAGATAGGACAGGCCGAGTTGCGCACGCTCGTGGATCGGCAAGCGCGAAATCGCCGAACCGTCGAGGTCGATCTCGCCGCCGTCGGACGGCACCAGGCCGACAATCATGTAGAACGAGGTGGTCTTGCCGGCGCCGTTGGGGGCCGAGCAGTCCGACCACTTCGCCGCTGGCGACCTCGAGCGAGACATCGCGCACGACCTGGCGGGCGCCGTAGCTTTTTTGCAATCCGCGTACAACCAGAGAACTGATCGCCATGTTATTGGCCCTTCGAAGAATCGACGCGCGGCTGGATGATCGCGGTGATGCGACCGCCGCCGGGTTTGCTTTCGCCGGTGTTGGTGTTGTTGACCGAATAAAACTCGGCGCGGCTGTCGTAGGAGATGAACTCGCCGTTGACCTCGTCGGTCACGCGCGGGCCGTCCATGCGCTGCATATGGGCGCGCGTAAACAGTTTCGAGATTTCAGTCTTCTCGCTGTATTCGATGCGTTCGGCCTGGCCTTCGATCCACAGGTTCGGACCGCCGTCGCGCTTCTGGCGGAAACTCGCCAGTTGGCCCGGCGCTGCGTACAGGATGGCGAATTCATAGCCGGCCGGATCGGTGGTCAGCACCACCTTGCCGGCCTTGATCAGCAGCGTGCCGCGCGTGAGCACGACGTTGCCGGTGAAGGTCTTCACCTGCTTGACGTCGTCGTACACCATTTGCTCGGCTTCGATGCGGGTCGGCTTTTCCGTGTCGGCGCGTTCGGCGCGGGCGATGCCGGCGACGCTCATCAGAAGCACGGTGAACAGCGGCAGTAGGGATGTCGTTTTCATAGGATCCTGCGCAAGTATCTCGTTTGATTGTGCCAATTGGCGATAGGGGCTGAGGGCTAACGGCTAACGGGACGGACGTGAGCGCGGCTGGTACGTGCCGCGCACATTGTGGAGCAATTGAAATTCCTGCGTCGCGTTGTTGGCGATCATGCCGGTGCCGGTCATGATGGATTGACCCATCGTGATTTCCACCGGCTTGTCGGTGCGGGCGATGTCTTCATCGGGCAGCAACAGAAGGTATTCGGTTTTCAGGTGCATGTCTTCGGCAGTGCCGAACGCAGAGCGATCGGCGTTGACGTTGTCATACATGTGGATCTTGCTGTTGTCGTCTTCAATTCTGGCGCGCTGCGAACGCAGGGTCATCGGCGGCTTTTCCTTGGTCAGGCTGGTGATGACGGGCAAGGTCACTTCGAACGAATCGTCGGTCGGGAAATGCACCATCTTCTTGCCGGTGATGTCGTAGCGCGGCTGACCGGTCTCGGACATCTTCACGTAACTGAAATCTTCAACGTAATAATCCGGCTTGCTGCGCGGACGCGCGGCCAGCGTGTCGTCGGTATTGCGCCGCATGACTTGCAGCACCCAGAAGCTGCCCAGCGCCAGCGCCGTCAGCACCACCAGGATGACGATCAGCCGGATGCGCTGCGCTGAGCGTTCGCCGCTGCGGTTGCTCATGCCAGGTAAGCGGCCAGGGCCGCCTCGTAATAGCCTTGCGCGGTCAGGATGAAGTCGCAGACTTCGCGCGCTGCGCCGTTGCCGCCGGCGCTCTCGGTGATGTAGTCGGCGCGTTGCTTGACGTCGTGATGGCCGTTGACGACGCAGGCCGTGAAGCCGACCTTGGTCAGCACCGGTAAATCGATCACGTCATCGCCCAGGTAGCCGCAGGCAGACATCGCGATACCGGTTTGTTCCAGCAACTGCGCAAACGCGACGCGCTTGTCGTGCACGCCCTGGAACACATGGGCGATGCCCAGGTCCTTGGCGCGGCGCAGAACGATCGGCGATTGGCGCGCCGTGATGATGGCCGTGGCGATGCCTCCGAATTGCTGCAGCATCTTGATGCCGTGGCCGTCGAGCGCGTTGAAGCGCTTGACCGGTTCGCCTTCCGGGCCGTAATACAGGCCGCCGTCGGTCAGCACGCCGTCGACGTCGAAAATCATCAGCCGGACTTGCCGGGCGTTGGCGATTGCGGCCGCGCTGGCCTTGCTGAATCGATCCGTCATCAGATTACCTTGGCACGGGTCAGGTCGTGGATATGCAGCGCACCCACCAGCTTGCCCTGGGCGTCGGCCACCAGCACCTTGTTGATGCGAAATTCTTCCATCAACTGGACGGCGTCGACCGCCAGCTGATCGGGATTGATGGTGCGCGGACCGCGGTGCATGATGTCGGCAATCGACGACTTGGTGAAATCTTCACCGCGCTCCAGCAAGCGGCGCAGGTCGCCATCGGTAAACACGCCGATAGGGCGGTTGTCGTCGTCGATGACGGCGGTCATCGCCATGCCCTTGCGGGTGATTTCCATCAGCGCCGCCGACAGCGACACATCCGGCTTGACCGCCGGAATGGCGTCGCCGGTGCGCATCACGTCGCGCACGTGGGTCAGCAGGCGGCGGCCCAGCGCACCGCCGGGATGCGAGCGGGCAAAGTCTTCTTCGAGGAAGCCGCGTGCGTCCAGCAGCGATACCGCGAGCGCGTCGCCCATCGCCAGCGTGGCGGTGGTGCTGGCGGTAGGGGCCAGGTTGAGCGTACAGGCTTCCTTGGCGACGCCGACGTTCAGGTGGATCGCCGACAGGCGCGCCAGGCTGGAGTCGTCGTTGCCGGTCATGGCGATCAGGTAGGCGCCCATGCGCTTGATGATGGGTACGATGGCCATGAGCTCGGCGGTCTCGCCGGAATTCGAGATGGCGATGAAAACATCGCCAGGGGTGACCATGCCGAGATCGCCGTGCGCGGCTTCGGCCGGATGCATGAACAGCGCCGGCGTGCCGGTGGACGCGAAGGTGGCGGCGATCTTGCGGCCGATATGGCCGGATTTGCCAATGCCGGAGACCACCACGCGGCCCTTGCATTCGAGCAAAATGCCGACGGCGCGGGCCAGCGGTTCGGCATCGGCGTCCGACATGCGGGATTTCAGCGCCAGGATGGCGTCGGCTTCGATCTGGAGGGTTTGACGGGCGAGCTCAAGCGCGCGCTGGGCGCGTTCTGCAGAAAAAGATTTTGGCAAGATTTTGGCTTCGGTTACACTCATAACCGAAGTATAAACGAATTACGAAAGCAAAAAACTTGCCAGAAGTAACCTCGTGTAGCGTCAGGGATGCCATGTCGCGGAATCCGGCGCGGCAACCTGCGGCGCAAACGCATGAAAAACCTGGGGACCAGGCTGGTCGCAGCAGAGATGCTGCAATGCGATACCGATCGGAATCCATGGGCGGCAGGCATGATTCTGGCTTAAAGGCCTTGTGGCCTCCACATTAAAAATTGCTTCGTTTTCCACTACATGTTTTCAGGACTAGAGCTCACTCTTTTTCTACTCGGCGCCGCAGTGCTTGGGGTTGTCGCTTTTCGAATGATGCATCTGCCGCCGATGCTGGGTTATCTCGTCGTCGGCATCGTGATCGGCCCACACGGACTCGGTTTTGCCGACGACAATGAAACCACGCACGCGCTGGCGGAGTTCGGCGTGGTGTTCCTGATGTTCTCGATCGGGCTGGAATTCTCGCTGCCCAAATTGTCGGCCATGCGGCACATCGTCTTCGGCCTGGGCGTGGCGCAGGTGCTGGCGACTATCGCGGTGGCCATGGTGTTCGGCTGGAGCGCTGCCTACATCCTCCCGCAACTCAATGAAATCAGTTGGCCGGCGGCGTTTGCGCTGGGCGGCGCGCTGGCGATGTCGTCCACCGCGATCGTCTCCAAACTGCTGACCGAGCGGCTCGAGCTGGAAACCGAACACGGCCGCCGCATCCTCGGCATCCTGCTGTTCCAGGATCTGGCGCTGGTGCCGCTGCTGATCATCGTGCCGGCGCTGGCCAAGAATTCCGGCAATCTCGTCGTCACGCTGGCCTGGGCCTCGATCAAGGCGCTGGTGGTGCTGGCGCTGCTGCTGTTCTTCGGCCAGAAGCTCATGCGCAGCTGGTTCCAGATCGTCGTCAAGCGGCGCTCGCAGGAACTGTTCATGCTGAATCTGCTGATGATCACCCTCGGCGCCGCCTGGATTACCGAAAAAGCCGGCCTGTCGCTGGCGCTGGGCGCGTTCATCGCCGGCATGCTGATTTCCGAAACCGAATACAAGCACCAGGTGGAAGAAGACATCAAGTCCTTCCGCGACGTGCTGCTCGGGTTGTTCTTCATCACCATCGGCATGCTTCTGAATGTGCACCTGGTGCTGGAACACTGGTGGCTGGTGCTGCTGCTGCTGGTCGGCCCGGTGCTGCTCAAATTCGTGCTGATCGCCGGTCTGGCCAAACTGTTCGGCTCCACCACCGGCGTGGCGTTGCGTACCGGCCTGGCGCTGGCGCAGGCCGGAGAATTCGGTTTTGTGCTGCTGAACCAGGCGGGCGGCCTGCAACTGATGGATCCGCTGCTGATCCAGGTCATCCTGGCGTCGATGGTGCTGTCGATGCTGGCGGCGCCGTTCCTGCTGGCCAAGTCCGACGCCATCGTGATGAAGCTGTCGGCCAACGAATGGATGCTGCAATCGCTGGCGCTGACGCAACTGGCCACGCGCACCATGTCGAGCCAGAAGCACGTCATCATTGCCGGCTTCGGCCGTAGCGGCCAGAGCCTGGCCAAGCTGCTCGAAGAAGAAGGCATTCCCTATCACGCGCTGGAAATGGACCCGGACCTGGTGCACGACACCCGCGAAGCCGGCGCCAATGTCTCCTACGGCGACGCCGCCCGCCGTGAAAGTCTCGTCGCCGCCGGCATTCACCGCGCCGCTGCGCTGGTGGTGACCTACGCCAGCACGCCCTCGGCGCTGAAGGTTTTGCACCACGCCAACGAACTGGCGCCGACCTTGCCGGTCATCGTGCGCAGCCACGACGATGCCGATCTCGACAAACTGCTCGAGGCCGGTGCCACCGAAGTCGTCCCCGAAGCGCTGGAAGGCAGCCTGATGCTGGCCTCGCATGCGCTGGTGATGCTGGGTGTGCCGCTGCGCCGCGTGGTGCATCGCGTGCAAAGCGCGCGCGACGAGCGTTACACCTCTTTGCGCGGCTATTTCCACGGCGCCTCGGACGTGCCCGAAGACAATGACAACCTCAACGTGCGGCTGCAATCGGTCGCGCTCAACGAAGGTGCCAGCGCCATCGGCAAGACGCTGTATCAGGTCGCGCTGGAGCAATTCGACACCGAAGTCACCATGCTCAGGCGCGGCAAGCTGCGCGTCGGATTCACGCCGGACACCGTCTTGCAGACCGGCGACATCGTGGTGTTGCGCGGCACCGGCGAAAACATCCTGCGCGCCGAAAAACGCCTCCTCAAAAAGTAAATCGCGGACCTGAATGGAAATCCTTGAACGCATCACCGGGATCATCCTTCCCGTCTTCGCCATCATCGCCATCGGCTACGGTTATGCGCGCTGGCGCGGCGAAGTAGTGCGTTCCGACATGGCCTCGGTCAATCGCGTATCGATGGAGGTGCTGGCCCCGCTGATGGTGTTCAGCGCCTTGTCGGCCAAGGATTTCGACCTCGCCCACAATGGCTGGCTGATCCTTGCCAGCGTGATCATTTCGCTTGGCTCCGCGCTGCTGGCCTGGCCGGTGGCAACAATGCTGGGCTACGACAAGCGCACCTTCCTGCCGCCGATGATGTACAACAACGGCGGCAACATGGGCGTGCCGCTGATGCTGCTGGCGTTCGGCCCGGAGAGCCTGTCGGCGGCGGTGGCCTTGTTCACGGCGGCCACCTTCGTGTATTTCTCGCTGGGCATCAGGATGCTGCAGCATGGACGCGCGATCACCACCCGTCCCGGATCCTTCCTCAAGCTGTTCAAGAGCCCGATCATGGTCGCCATGGTGCTGGGCGTCTTGTTCGCGGTCTTGCACGTGCCATTGCCGCCGCCGGTATTTTCGGCGATGAAGCTGCTCGGCGAGGCCAGCATCCCGATCATGCTGTTCGCACTCGGCGTGCGCATGATGGACATCAGTTTCAAGAGCTGGCACATCGGCCTGGTCGGCGCGGTGACGTGTCCGCTGGTCGGACTGGCCGTTGCCTTCGCGCTCGATCAGGCGTTGCCGTTGACGGCAGGCCAGCGCGGCCAGATGTATCTGTTCGGCGCCTTGCCGCCGGCGGTGTTGTGTTTCATGGTGGCGGAACAATATCGCCAGGAACCGGACAAGGTGGCGTCGATCGTGCTCATGGGGAACCTTGCAGCGCTGATCTTCGTGCCGCTCGGTCTATGGTTGGGATTGCAACCTTCAATCCGTTGAAATAAGCTCTGCGCCGGGCCTTGTTTTGCGTATCTTGGTACGGGAAATGCTTACAAAATAGGGCACTCCGGGTGCTTAATCGACTGTAAGGAAGTTGTCATGTTCAAGAATTTTTCCATCAAGGCGCGGCTCGTTTTTGTCGTCAGTTTCCTGTCCTTGTTGCTGGCATTGTTCGGCGCCGTCGGCCTGACCAGCCTGCAACAAACCAATTCCGCATTGAAATCGTTATACGAAGACAGGGTGGTTGCACTCGGGCAACTGGCGCAGGTGACCACGGCCGTTGAATCCGGCCGCTACGCCATTTCGACGGCCATCGTCGGCGACTCCGGCGAAATCGACAAGAACATGGATGCGCTTGAGAAGACGCTGCAAGACGGCGAGAAGGTTTGGCAAGCCTATCTGGCGACCTCGCTGACCGCGGAAGAAAAGCAGCTCACCGAGCAATTCACCGCGCAAAAGAAGAAGTTCATCGCCGAAGGCGTCAAACCCGCTGTGGAAGCGCTGCACAACCGCGACTTCCAGGGCGCAACCGACCTGTACAACGGTCCGCTGCTGGAAATATTCAAGCAGATCAACGTCACCATGGCCAAGCTGACCCGCTTGCAGCAAGACGTCAGCAAGCAGCTCTACAACGAATCGCAGGCGCGTTACGACACCTTCCTGACCCTGACCATCGCCGCCATCGTGATTGGATTGTCGGTCGCGCTGATCATGGGAATCTGGCTGGTGCGGGCGATTTCCGGACCGCTCAATGAAGCCGTCCGGGTGGCGCGCGGTGTGGCCGACGGCGACCTGACGCAAGACATCATGGTGCATTCGCGCGACGAAGCCGGCCAGCTCATGGAGGCCTTGAAAACCATGAACGCCCGCTTGCAGCAGATCGTCGGCGAAGTGCGCGTGAGCACCGACACCATCTCCACCGCCTCCAGTGAAATTGCCAGCGGCAACCTCGACCTGTCCGCACGCACCGAAAGCCAGGCCGGCTCGCTGGAAGAAACCGCCTCGGCCATGGAAGAGCTGACCTCGACCGTCAAGCAGAACGCCGACAACGCGCGCCAGGCCAATCAACTGGCCGCGTCGGCCTCGCACATCGCGCAAGAGGGCGGCAACGTCGTCAGCCAGGTGGTGGTGACGATGAACAACATCAACGATTCGTCGAAAAAGATTGTCGACATCATCAGTGTGATCGACGGCATTGCATTCCAGACCAACATCCTGGCGCTCAATGCGGCGGTGGAAGCCGCCCGCGCCGGCGAACAGGGCCGCGGCTTCGCCGTGGTGGCGTCGGAAGTGCGCAGCCTGGCGCAGCGCTCGGCTGCCGCCGCAAAAGAAATCAAGACCCTGATCGACGACTCGGTGCAGAAGGTCGGCGAGGGCAGCAAGCTGGTCGAGCAGGCCGGCGTCACGATGGATGAAGTGGTCGCCAGCGTCAAACGCGTGACCGACGTCATGGGCGAGATCACCGCTGCCAGCCAGGAGCAAAGTTCGGGCATCGAAGAAGTCAACCGCGCCATCACCCAGATGGACGAGACCACGCAGCAGAATGCCGCGCTGGTCGAACAAGCCGCCGCTGCGGCGCAATCGTTGCAGGACCAGGCGCAACGCCTGACGCAGTCGGTCAGCGTGTTCAAGCTGGACGGCAATCGCCAGTTGACATCGACGCCGAAGACGTCGACCCCGGTGCGCACGGTCGACATCACGCCGCGTCCGGTAGCGGTCACCGCGGAGAAGAAGCCTGCGGCCACTGTGGCTAGGACGGCGAAGCCCGCCGTTGCACCGGCTTTGCCCGCGAGTGCGGCGGTCAAGCCGAACGACGACGACTGGGAACAGTTCTGACGCGTTAGTTCTGACGCGTTTCTTCGGGACGTAAAAAAAGGTGTTGCCGGCAATGGCAACCCCCTTTTTTTGTGCGCAGTCAGTTCGTCGTCAATCCAGCGCGATATCTTCCGCCGCCGCCGAGCGCGTGCCCGCAATCGGCGCATTGCTGCGGCCGTGATAGGCGAACACCACCGAGGCCTTGACCTGGTCCGAACTGTTGCGACCGGCGGCATGGAACAGGCCGCTGTGGAACAGCACCACGTCGCCTTTTTCGAGCGGCACGGAAATCCCCTGCGCAAACAGCGCCTGGTTGGCCGGTACTTCCGGACGCAGGAAATCGAGTTCGTCCATCTGGTCCGGTTGCAATTGCAACAGGTGCGAACGCGGGATGAACTTGAGGCCGCCGTTGTCGGCGTGTTCCGGACCCAGCGCCAGCCAAACCGAAATCAGCTCATTGCGCGGGAACGACCAGTAACGGATATCGCGATGCCAGCCGGTTGCCGTGCCGAAGGTCGGATGCTTGGTCATCACGCAATTGTGATGCGCCAGCGTGACGCTGACCGGCTCCTCGAACAGCTGATGCAGCGCCGCCACCAGAGACGGATTGGACGCCCACGCGCGGAAATGATCGTCGCGCTGCCAAGCCGCGCGCAAGCGTCCGCGGGGCGCGGCGCACTAA
>NZ_AJHH01000410.1 GCF_000256565.1 Herbaspirillum lusitanum P6-12
GGATATCGCACGGCGCACTTCGATCTTTTGCAGCACCGGCGTGTCGAGGTTGAAATACAGCTGCTGCTGCAAACCGATGTAGGCCCAGTTGGTGGTGTCCACGGTGATCTTCGGCAGCTTGCTGAAACGCCCAACGTCGGACAGCGGGATCGCCTGGCCGCCCAGGTCGGCGGCGCCGGACTCCAGCGCGGTGGCGCGGGCCAGCGCATCAGGGATGAAGCGCACTACCACCTTGTCGAGGTAAGGCTTGGGCTTGTCCCAATAGTTCGGATTGCGTTCCAGGACGATATGGCTGCCCTTGACGAATTCCTTGAAGATGAACGGACCGGTGCCGACCGGCGCGCTGTTGTACTTGCTGTTGAGGATGTCGGTCTTGTCGTAGAGATGCCTGGGCACGATCGGCGACTCGGCGCCGGCCAGTGCGGTCAGCAATGTCGGCGACGGCTTCGACAGCACGATCACGGCGGTGAACGGATCGGGCGTCTGCACTTCGGTGACGTTGGCGAAGGTGGCGCGACCGCGCGGGTGCACCACTTTCAGCGTCAGGATCGAGAATGCCACATCGGCCGAAGTGAAGTCCTTGCCGTCATGCCATTTGACGCCGTGGCGCAGGTTGAAGCGGTATTGCAAGCCGTCCTTGCTGATGCTCCACGAGGTTGCCAGCAGCGGTTTGGGATTGAGGTTGAAATCGTAGGTCAGCAGACCTTCGACGATCTTCGGGCCGAGTTCGGTATTGCCGCCGGCCGTGGTGGTCAACGGCAGGATCGACGATGGTTCCGGTGTGACGATCCAGTTCAGCGTGCCGCCGTGCTTCGGCTCAGCCGCGCCGGCCTGTCCTGTACCAGCCAATGCCGCCAGCACGCCTGCCGCCAGCGCGGCAACGATCTTGCCTACCCTCTTGCGCGTCCTTGTTTTTGTTGCAGTTCCCCACGTAATCATGCTATCCCCGAGCGTTAGTGTTAACTAAAACACGCCATCTTAGGAATCGGGAAAGCCAGGGTCAACGAACAAAAAAGAGTTTGCTTACTCGTTCCTGCTGGTAGCGACGGAGAAATGGTCGAGGCCGCATCAGGTCTCCGCCTGCGCACCGCCCAGATACCAGCGCTGCTCGATTTCACCGGCCGTCAGCGGTTGCGCATGCAGGTAACCCTGCACCATGTCGCAGCCGGCCGCGCGCAGGAAATCGTGCTGCTCCTGCGACTCGACGCCTTCGGCGACCACCTTCAGGTGCAGCTTGTGGGCGATGGCGATGATGGCTTCCGTGATGGCGACGTCGTCGGCATCGGCCGGGATGCCCTTGACGAAGCTACGGTCGATCTTGAGCGTGTCGAGCGGATATTGCTTGAGGCTGGCCAGCGACGAATAGCCGGTGCCGAAGTCATCCACCGAAATCGTCACGCCCAGTTCGCGCATGCGCTTGAGCAGCACCACCGCTTCCTGCGGGTTCTGCATGATCGCGCCTTCGGTGATTTCCAGCTCGAGCATCGCCGACGGCAAGCCGCTCTGGTCGAGCGCGTTGTCGATCGTGGCCAGCAGGTCATCCGAGGAAAACTGGCGCGGCGACAAATTCACCGCGATGCGGCCGAACTGATAGCCGCGATCCAGCCAGGCCTTGCCCTGGCGGCAGGCCTCGCGCAACACCCAGGCGCCCAGCGGCACGATCAGGCCGGTCTGCTCTGCCAACGTGATGAACATGCCCGGCGCCACCAGTCCGAAGGCGCGCCTGCGTAGCCGACTTCG
>NZ_AJHH01000411.1 GCF_000256565.1 Herbaspirillum lusitanum P6-12
TGCGTCGAGCGATGAAGGCGCGCCTGCGTAGCCGACTTCGGCTTCGTATTCGAGCGGCGCCACGGCCTGTTGAACATGGGCACGGGCTACCGCCAGCATGTCGTCGCAGGCGGCTTCCGGAACGAAACCCTTGAGCAGCAGGTAACCCTGGCTGCGGAAGGCCTCGATCTGGGCTGATGAGAGTGGAGCGTCCATGGCTGGCCTTGGGTCTTTCCTGCTACTTCTTCTTTTTCAACAGCGGCGCCAGGTAATGACCGGTGATGCTTTCCGGGTTCCTGGCGATGTCTTCGGGCGAACCGACGGCGATGATCTTGCCGCCGCCGGCGCCACCTTCGGGACCGAGATCGATGACCCAGTCGGCGGTTTTGATGACGTCGAGATTGTGTTCGATGATGGCCAAGGTATTGCCTTGGTCGCGCAGGCGATGTATCACTTTCAGCAACAGGTCGATATCGTGGAAATGCAGGCCGGTAGTCGGCTCGTCCAGGATGTACAGCGTACGCCCGGTATCGCGTTTGGACAGTTCCAGCGACAGTTTGACGCGCTGCGCCTCACCGCCCGACAGCGTGGTCGCGCTCTGGCCCAGCTTGATGTAGCCGAGGCCGACGTCGAGCAGGGTTTGCAGCTTGCGCGCGATCAGCGGCACCGGCAGGAAGAAGGTATGCGCGTCTTCCACCGTCATCTCGAGGATCTCGGTGATGTTCTTGCCCTTGTATTGCACTTCCAGGGTTTCGCGGTTGTAGCGCTTGCCGTGGCAGACGTCGCAGGGGACGTAGACGTCCGGCAGGAAGTGCATCTCGACCTTGATCACGCCGTCGCCCTGGCAGGCTTCGCAGCGGCCGCCCTTGACGTTGAACGAGAAACGCCCGGCGCTGTAGCCGCGTTCCTTGGCGGCAGGCACGGTGGCGAACAGGTCGCGGATCGGTGTGAACAGGCCGGTGTAGGTCGCCGGATTCGAACGTGGGGTGCGGCCGATCGGCGCAGTGGCCGAGCGTGTCGTTGACGGTCTTGAAGCGGTCGAGG
>NZ_AJHH01000412.1 GCF_000256565.1 Herbaspirillum lusitanum P6-12
GATGGCCGAGCGTGTCGTTGACGGTCTTGAAGCGGTCGAGGTCGACGAAGAACAAGGCCAGCGTCTCGCCGGCCGCCTGCGCCGCTTCAATCTGCCGGGCGAAAATACGCATCAGGCTGCTGCGGTTGAGCAAGCCGGTCAGGCTGTCGTGATCGGCCAGGAAGGCCAGCTTGGTTTCGGCTTCCTTGCGGATCGTGTTGTCGGTGAACACGCCGACGTAATTGCTGATGCCGCCCTGGTTGTCGCGTATCGCCGAAATCGACAGCCATGCCGGATACCAGCTGCCGTCCTTGCGCCGATCCTTCATTTCGCCTTGCCAGTGACCGTCGTGCGCCAGCCGCTCGAGCATGCCGCGGTTGATTTCAGCCTGGGCGCCGGGCCCGGTCATCATGCGCGAACGCTTGTCCATCGCTTCTTCCGGGCGATAGCCGGTGATCCGCGTGAAAGCCGGATTGACGGCCAGGATGCGAAACCCGGCATCGGTGATCAGGATGCCTTCGCTGGTCGATTCGAAGACGCGGTCGGCCATGCGCGACTGCCATTCGGACTGCACCTGCTTGTTGACGTCGAGCGCGGTTTCGACCAGCGCGGTGCCGCCTTCGTGGGGACAGACGCTACCGTGCACTTCCACCCAGTGACGGGTGCCGTCGCGACGCAGAATGCGATAGGAATATTGAACGGTGCCGGCGTCGCCCTGCAGGCGCGACTGCATGTTTTCCTGCAGCAGGGACAGGTCTTCCGGCGCCGTCAGACTCGCTACCGGCATGCCGACCAACTCGGCGCCGCGCTGGTAGCCGAGCATGGCGGCCATCTTGTCGTTGGCGTGCAGCACGGTGCCGTCGTTGCGCAGCATGAAGACGCCGACCAGCGACTGTTCGGAAAAATGGCGCAGGCTGCGCTCGATTTCCAGCGAGCCGTTGAGGTATTTTGCAGTCAG
>NZ_AJHH01000413.1 GCF_000256565.1 Herbaspirillum lusitanum P6-12
ACGCTGATTTCCAGCGAGCCGTTGAGGTATTTTGCAGTCAGCGATTTCTTGCTCTTGAGGATGTCTTCCAACGTGCCCTGGGCGATGATATCGCCGCCATGCACGCCGGCGCCAAGACCCATGTCGACCACGTAATCGGCGGTGCGGATGGCGTCTTCGTCGTGTTCCACCACCAGCACGCTGTTGCCGATGTCGCGCAGATGCTTGAGCGTGCCGATCAGGCGATCGTTGTCGCGCTGATGCAGGCCGATCGACGGCTCGTCCAGCACGTACATGACGCCGGTCAGGCCGGAGCCGATCTGCGAGGCCAGGCGGATGCGCTGCGCTTCGCCGCCGGACAGCGTGTCGGCGCTGCGCTCCAGCGACAGATAATCGAGGCCGACGTTATTGAGGAATTTCAGGCGCGAGATGATTTCCTTGATGATGCGATCGGCGATTTCTTTCTTGGCGCCGGTCAGTTTCAGGTTCTCGAAGAACGACAAGGTCTCGCGCAGCGGCGTCGCGGCGACTTCATAAATCGCGCGCTGCTGGCGACCGGCGCCGATCTTGACGAAACGCGCTTCCACCCGCAGGCGCGCGCCATGGCAGGACGGGCACTGCTTCTCGTTGATGAACTTGGCCAGTTCTTCCTTGACCGCCATCGAATCGGTTTCGCGATAGCGGCGCTGCAAATTGGTGACCACGCCTTCGAAGGTGTGCTCGCGTATGACGGTGCGGCCGCGTTCGTTCACATAGGTGAACGGAATAGTCTGGCGGCCGGAACCGTACAGGATCACTTGCTGGGATTTTTCCGGCAATTGCTCGAACGGAATGTCGATGTCGAATTCATAGAACGCCGCCAGGTTCGACAGCATCTGGAAGTAGAACTGGTTGCGGCGATCCCAGCCCTTGATCGCGCCGCTGGCCGACCTACGCCATCAGCGCGCACAGCTAGCCG
>NZ_AJHH01000414.1 GCF_000256565.1 Herbaspirillum lusitanum P6-12
ACGCTTCCAGCTGGATGCGGTAGTCGCGCGTGTCGATCGGCCCTTTGTCGGCAGCCAGGCGGACGTCGAAGTAATCGTCGCCGTTGGCCGGCACGCGGTAGTTGAAGTCGATCCGGTAAGCGTCGCCGATGGCCTGCTCATGCTTCTTGCCGACGCGCATGCTGAGCGTCGCGGGATTCTGGCCGGGACCGGGGCGGCAGTATTTGGTGTTGAGATGCAGAATCAGGACGTCGCACCAGTGCGCCGGCATGGTCAGCGAACTGCGCACCTGAGCGAACGGATAATCGACTACGGCGTAGATGTCGCCCTTGATGCTGGACGAGCTTTCGGTCGAGTTGATGTACAGCGGGCGCGCAAACTGGTTGCTGGTCAATTGCGGCTGCAGCGCCTGGTATTTTTCCTGCAAGGCAGCACCTCCCGACGGCTCGGCGGCGATGGCGGAGGCGCATACCGCCAGTGACACGGCCAGCAGCGTCGCCGCCAGTGTGGCGGTGACAACGGCGCGCAGGCTCTGCGTCAATTGTCGTGGGACAGGACTTTGCATGCGAATCTCCAGTTCTCCTTTGCCGGTTTCAATCCCGCATCGTTACAGCCAGCGTGCCCACAATCCGGCGCCGAATTCCTTCATGCGGTCGCTGATGGGGCGGTCTTTCCACGCTTCCAGCGTGATTTCCCTGGACGCATTCATATCGCGCTCGAACATTGACTGCATCTGCGCGCCGAATTGCCGGCCGAGGATGACGGCGTTGATTTCCTGGTTGTAGATGAAGCTGCGCCAGTCCAGGTTGGTCGAGCCGATGGTCGACCAGACGCCGTCGATCATTGCGGTCTTGGAATGCAGCAGCGCATCCTGGCGCTCGTAGATCTTGACGCCGCCTTCCAGCAATTCGGTGTAGAACGAGCGCGAGGCGTACAGCACCAGCTTCGAGTCGCTCTTGCTCGGCAGCACCAGGCGGACGTCGACGCCGCGTTTGACGGCATCCTTCAACGCGTCGCGCAATTGCGGATCGGGGATGAAATAGGCGTTGGTCAGATACACCTTGGATTCGGCGTGCTGGATGGCCGAGATGAAGGTGGCGTAGATCACGCTATAGGGATCTTCGGGTGCGCTGCCGATGCCGCGCACGATTTCAGGCCCCTTGTTGTCGACCTTGGGATAATAGTTCTTTTCGGCCAGTTTCGGACCGTGCTGCTTCTGCCAGGTGTCGATGAACATTTTCTGGAATTCCGCCACCACCGGCCCGTCCATGCGCACCTGGGTGTCGCGCCACGGCACCTTGCCGGCGTCGTCGTCCTTCGGTTTGCTCCTGCGGAACGAACCGCTGGAATACACGCTGCTGACATTGATGCCGCCGACGAAGGCGGTCTTGCCGTCGACGATCAGCAGCTTGCGGTGATCGCGCTGGTTGACTTCCCAGCCCTTGCGCGCCTGCGCCGGATTGACCGGATTGAATTCCAGCACCTGGATGCCGGCATCGATCATCGGCTGGAAGAACTCGCGCGGCGTGCTGAGCGTGCCGACGCTGTCGTACATCAGATTGACCTGAACGCCGTGCTTCTGCCGGTCGATCAGCAGGTCGGCGAACTGCTTGCCGGCCTCGTCGTCTTCAAAGATGTAGGTTTCCATGTTGACGTGGTCGCGCGCTTCGCGGATGGCGGCGAACATGGAGGCGTAAGTGGCCGGTCCGTCAATCAGCAGCGTAACCTTGTTGCCCGCCACCAGCGGCGAGCCGGTGATGGCTTGTTCGACCGCGAGGTGCTTCTCGAGGATCAGGTTGTCCTGATTGGAATCCTTGAACCTGTCGAGCACCGCCTTGCTCTGCTCGGGGGTGAGGATGCCGCGTCCGCCCTTGATCTGGATCACCTTGGCCGACTGGGTATCCATGTCGGGGACGATGCGCGGCAACGAACTGCATCCGGCCAGCGCGATGACGGCTGTAACGGCGACGGTGTATAAAAGCCGGCTGGTGAACCGCGCAGTCGTGGCGAAACCCGGGTTGAAAATCCGCACCTGCTGCTGATACAGGCCGGCATAGGCATGC
>NZ_AJHH01000415.1 GCF_000256565.1 Herbaspirillum lusitanum P6-12
GTGCGCGCACCTGCTGCTGATACAGGCCGGCATAGGCATGCGTGCGCACATGCGTTGCCTGCGACACGTGCGCCTCATGTGACACATGCGCCTCATGCGCCACGGGCCTCCGCGGCGAACGGCGACAGCGCGCCTGAATGGCGACGAACGCATTCGATAGTCGTCTCTGCAAAGCTCTCAAGCTGATTCCAGTATCAGGCCCCGCCCCGACCTGTTCCGGTCATGTGGCGTCGCCTGTGTCTCCAATGATTATTGTTCTGAGCTTCTTTCCGTGGTGAAAGAGGCCGACCGCTCGTCCCGGTCTATCGTCGCGATCATGGCGCGTTATCTGCTTATCTATTGCGGTGCGCTGATCGCTGAGATAGCAGCGGGCGCCCGGGGGGGTGCGCAAACGGTAGATTATCACGACGGCAACTCTTGACCGTTGATTCCGAGTGAAAATATCAGGCGCAGCTTACGCCGCGCTTGCGGTATTGCCATGGATCACTATTCGGCCTGGGCGACCGGGAGAGGCAGTGCCTGCTGCAAATCTTCCAGCGTCAGTGCGATGTACGGCACCAGGCCGGGTTGCGCCATGCGTTTCTTGACGGCTTCGGCGATGCGGGCGCGATGTTCCGTATAGAGCGCAACGATATTGTTGCTGGTCAGCCCGCCGATGGAAATCAGCGCGGCGCGGGTCACGAAACCCGGCAGCATCGTGCCGTTGTTGCGGATGATGAAGGTCACACGGTCGTCGCCGGTATCCCTGGGGCTTTCAAGCAAAAACTGTTTCGACATGCCGTTTCATGGACGTGTTGCAGAGGGTCCGCATCGTATCATGACAGACCCATCTCAAGCAGCAACGACGTGTGTAAAACACATAGCCGCTGGTGGAAAAAAGAGCCTGCCTCCAGCGCACCGTCGCCGCGCAGCCCGGTCAAGCCCGCGGCCGGTCCAGCACCTGCTGCACCACATCAGGCAATTCATCGAGATAATCCTGCGACTTCGGCAGCACATAGGCGATGCCGCAGCGCAGCGCTTCGCCGAAATGCACATCGTCTGAAAATCCGCTGCACATCACCGCCGGAATCCTCACGCCCTCTTCGCACAGCTCGTTGTAGAAATCGAGGCCGCTCATGTTTTCGTCGAGTTGGTAATCGATCACCAGCAAGTCGAAGGCGCCGTCGCGCAACAGGCTGCGCGCTTGCGCGATGCTACCGGCGCTGCCGACCTTGAAGCCGCGCTTTTCCAGGCGACGGCGCGCCAGCATGCGCAGGCCTTCATCGTCCTCAATGATCAGAATGGCGGGTTCCGATGCAGTCATGCAGCACCGCGGCCTACCGGAGGCACCTTGATGATTTGCAGGAAGAAGCCGAGCCGGCGCACGGCTTCGATGAAGGCTTCGTACTCCACCGGCTTGGTGATGTAGAGATTGCAGCCGTAGTCGTAGCAGCGTTCGATCTCGCGCGGATCGTCGGTGGTGGTCAGCATGATGATCGGGATGGCTGCCGTGACCTCGTTTTCCTTGAGGCGCTTGAGGACATCGACGCCGCTTACGCGCGGCATGTTGACGTCCAGCAGCACTACCAGCGATTCGAATTTTTCCCTGCCCGGTACACCCTCGCCATTGAAGAAATAATCGAGCGCTTCCTGGCCGTCCTTCAAGCGCAGGAAGCCGTTGGACAAGCCCGCGCGGCGCAGATTTTTTTCCACCAGCAAGGCGTGGCCGTCGTCGTCCTCGACCAGCAGGATGCCTACTTCATCTTTGTCAGCCATGATTCTGTTCTCCTTGAGCCAATTGGGTTGCGGGCGGCGTGACTTGTTGGATCGGCCGCACCGGCAATGAGGTGTAGAAGGTGGTGCCGGCGCCTTCGGTGGATTCGACCCAGATCTTGCCGCCGTGGCGCAGCACGATGCGCTTGATCAGCGCCAGGCCGACACCTTCACCTTGGGCGATATCGGCGTGGAGGCGGTGGAAGGCGGAAAACATCTTGCCCAGATAATCGGCCGGAATGCCGAGGCCGTTGTCGCGCACGTAGTAAGTACGGAAATCCGGTTGGCCCGGATCCGGTGGCAGTACGCCGATCTCGACCGTGCCGGCACGCTTGGGATTGAGATAGTTGACGGCGTTGCCGATCAGGTTGCCGAATATCTGTTCGACTGCAGTCGGGTCGCCATAGCACGGCGGCAGCGGCTGCGACACCACCACTGCCTGGCGCTCGCGGATGGTGTTGCTCATGGCGTCGATCACGCGCCCGACCACTTCGTTGACGTTGGTCTCCTGCGATTGGTACTCCACGCGACCTACGCGCGACAGCCGCAACATCGCATCGATGATGGCAGCCGAGCGCGTCACCGCCGTGCGGATGAAGCGCAGCGACACTTCGACGTCGTCCTCGATGATGTCGCGGATGCGCTGCTTGTCCTTGTCGTTGAGATCGCTGGCGTCGATGGTCTCGTGCAGCTCGCCGACCGAATGATGCAGCTCCTTGCTGAACCCCTGCAGGTTGACCAGCGGCGAACGCAGGTCGTGCGAGACGCTGTAGATGAACATCTCGTTGTCCTGCGTCTGCCGTTGCAGGTCGTCGTTGACGCTTGTCAGTTCATGCGCATGGCGCTCCAGTTCTTCACGGTAAACGCGCGCGTCCTCCTCGGCCTGGCGCAGGCGCGCGCTGCTCTCGTGCAGCACCTTGTCGAGCTCGGTGATTTCGTCGTTGCCGCCGACGCGCTGAGCCAGCACGCCGCCTTCGGTCAGCTTGTGTGCATTGCCGGTCAATACGGCCAGGCGACCGCCGACGTCGTGACTGAAAATTCGCGCCGCCAGCGCTGCAGCCAGCACCGAGCCGAGCAAGGCGATCACCAGTGCAATGTTCTGCATGCGCCGCGCTTCGACGACGCTGCTCAGACGCTCCTGATCCAGTTCTTCTTCCACCTTGATGAACTCGACCAGTTGCCGCTGGATCACCTGAATCAGCCGCCGCGCATTCGGATCACGCAAGGCTGCCACCAGTTCGTCGTGCTTGTCGTTCCTGAGCAGCTCGGTCTGGAGGTCGGTCCACTGGCGGTATTCCTGCACCGAGGCGCCAATCTGCGCCACGCGTCGCAGTTGCTCGGCATTGTCGCCCACCAGTTCGCGCAATTCGCCGAGTTCCTTTTCGATGCTGTCCCACAGGTCGCTCTTCTCAAGCCCGGCCGGGTCGTTGAGAATGATGGCGGCACGCAAGCGCGCCGATTGCAGCAGCACCGGCTCGCGCACTTCCCCAGCCTGGATGATGACGTTCTTGGTATGCAAGGCCAAGACTTCGGCCTGCGTGGCGTTCTCCTGGCTCTTGTACAGGATTCCCAGCAAGCCAAGCTCGAATATGCCGGGAATGGCCACCAGCAGCAGGCCTTTTCTGAATAGCTTCATAAACGGCTTCTCTCTCCGGAAAAACACGTCAGCAACAATCGGTACATCCCCTCGGCGCAGCAATCTGCGCCGTACTGTTTTGCTCTTTACTTTTTTGCTATTTGCTTGTTCTTGTTGTCTGCTTCCCGCTGCGAGCCGCATGAGCGACCGGTGTCGGGCGACTTGTATTGACGTTACTAAAAATTACATTGATGTCAACAAAGTTATTTATCGGCAATCGTCTCACAAACGATTTCAAATCGCCATGATTTTTTAGAAACGTCACAGGGAATTCACGCCGATACGGCGGCAGTCGGTACATGAATTTTTTGATGCATTATTTAATTTTTAATTACATAAA
>NZ_AJHH01000416.1 GCF_000256565.1 Herbaspirillum lusitanum P6-12
GCCAGGCCGCGCAGATCAGCCAGGCCGAACTCGGTGACCAGCACATCGACGTCGTGCTCGGTGTGATCGACGTGCGACACCATCGGCACCACGCTGGAAATATCGCCGCCCTTGGCCGCTGCCTTGGTGACGAAAATCGACAACTGCCCGTTGCGCGCGAAGTCGCCCGAGCCGCCGATGCCGTTCATCATGTGGGTGCCGCCGACGTGCGTCGAGTTGACGTTGCCGTAGAGATCGAATTCGAGCGCGGTGTTGAGCGCGATGATGCCGAGGCGGCGCACCAGCTCGGGATGATTGCTGATCTCTTGCGGGCGCAGCACGATGCGCGAGCGGTAGTACTCGAGATTGCGCATGAACTTGTCGTTCATGGCCGACGACAGCGTAATCGACGATGCCGAGGCGAAGCGCAGCTGGCCCGAATCGAGCAACTCGATCGCGCTGTCCTGCAGCACTTCGGAAAACATCGTGAGATTGCGAAACGATGATTGCGTCAATCCGTGCAGCACCGCGTTGGCGATGGTGCCGATGCCGGCCTGCAGCGGCGCGAGTTCTTCACCCATGCGCCCGGCTGCCACCTCTCCTTCGAGGAAACGGATCACGTGGCCGGCAATGGCCTTGGTTTCGTCGTCGGGCGGCAATACGCTGGACGGACTGTCGGGCATGTCGGTGACGACGATGGCGGCGATGCGCGCCGGATCGAACGGAATGGCGCGCGTGCCGATGCGCTGCTCGGGGCTGGTCAACGGTATCGGCTGGCGCCCCGGCCTGCCTTGCGGCAAATAGATATCGTGCAATCCGGCCAGCGCTGCCGGTACGCTGGTGTTGAGTTCGATGACGATCATCCTGGCTTGCTCGATGAAACTGGCGGAGTTGCCCACCGACATGGTCGGGATGATGCCTTCGCTGGTGATCGCCGCCGCTTCGACCACCGCAATGTCGATCGGTCCCAGTGTGCCGTTGCGCAACTGCTCGGCGGTTTCCGACAGATGCTGGTCGATGAACATGACCTCACCGGCGTTGATCTTGCGCCGCAACGCCGCGTCGACCTGGAACGGCATGCGCCGCGCCAGCAGCCCCGCTTCCGCCATCAGGCCGTCGCTGTCGTTGCCCAATGAGGCACCGGTGATCACGGTGAAGCGCAGCGCCTCTTCCGCGCCGCGTTCGGCCAGCGCACGCGGGATCGCCTTGGCGTCGCCGGCGCGTGTGAAGCCGCTCATGCCGATGGTCATGCCGGTACGGAACAGCCGGGCGGCATCGCCGGCCGACATGACTTTACCGGCCAGCGTCGGCGGAATACGTTCGGAATGCATCTGGTTCTCCTGCTCGTTTCTGGAAAGACAAAAGGGATTTCTGTCCTTTTTTTGCATGAGTATAGAATCGGCAAATCATGCACCGTATGATTTAAACTCTCGTGAACCAGTCGTTTTTCGCATACCTGAAAGCACCATCATGGACATCCGCGCCCTGCGTTACTTTTCAGAAACCGTCCGGCTCAACAGTTTCAGCCGCGCCGCCGACGCCCTGCATGTGACGCAATCGACGGTCAGCAAGATGGTGCGCCAGCTCGAAGACGAGATCGGCGCGCCGCTGCTGATCCGCGCCGGGCGCAGCCTGCAGCTGACCGACACGGGGCGCGTCGTGTATGAACAGGCGCAGCAGATCCTGGCGGGCGTGCAGCGTCTCAACACCGAAGTCAACAACACCCGCAACCTGCGCCAGGGCCATCTGGAGATCGGCATCCCGCCGATGGTGAACATCCTTTGCACGCCGGTGCTGAAAGCCTTCCGCGAGCGCCATCCCGACATCGCCATCACGCTGCTGGAAGACACCGGTCCGCAGATCGAGCAGCGCGTCGTCGCCGGCACGCTGGAAATCGGCATGACAGTGCTGCCCATCGCGCCTGAACTGGAACTGGAAATGACGCCGGTGGCGGCCTATCCGATCTGGGCCGTGGCGCAAGCCGGACGCTTTCAGAAAAACCGCAGCACGCTGCCGTGCAGGGCGCTCAAGGACATGCCGCTGGTGTTGCTGAACAACGAGTTCGGCCTCACCCGCACCTTGCGCAACATGTTTCGCGATACCGGCATCGCGCCGGAAGTGGCGGCCCAGAGCGGGCAATGGGATTGGCTGGTGGCCATGGCGCTGGCCGGCATGGGCGTGGCCTTGCTGCCGGAACCCTTCATCCACCGGCTGGCTTCCGATCAATTGCAATCGGTGCGGCTGGTGGAACCGGAGGTGCAGTGGCAAGTGGCTTATGTCACGCGCGGCGGTTATCTGTCGCATGCGGCGCGCGCCTGGCTGGCGCTGAGCAGTGAATTGTTTGCTGGCGGGCCGCCCGCTACAGGCAGGAAAGTCGCCAAAGGTGGATAAAAACTCCTATGAAAATTCCGACTGCATCTACTGAAATTAAGTCATACCAGCAATAACGGCAGTTTCTATACTGGCGGCATTCCCTTATCCGTTGCAGCTTCAGCCCACCGCCAGCATGCCGCCGCTCTCCTCCTTCTCCGCGCCGTTGACGTCGCTCACGTCGCCTCTGGCCATGCACGTGCGTCGCTGGGCGGTCAACTTTCCGATGCGCCACGCCAGCCTGTCGGAAGGACTGCGCGCCGCCCTGGCTGCCGGGACCATGCTGCTGGTCGGCGAATGTTTGCACAATCCGCTGTTTTCCTGGGCCGCCATCGGCGCCTTCCTGACCTGTCTGGCCGACAGCGCCGGCTCCAATCGCTCACGCCTGGCATCGATGGGCGGCTTCGCACTGGCATCGACGATGGGCGGCATGTTCGCCGCCACACTGAGCGGCATGGGCATGCCCGCCGGCTTGCTGGCCATCATGGTCTGTGCCGGCATCGCCGGTTTTTCACGTATCTACGGCGCCGCTACCGGCCTGGTGCTGATGCTGGCGGCCGGGGTATCGGCGATCCTGGCCGACTTCCCGGTGACGCTGCTGCCGCTGCAGCACAGCCATGTCGCGATCTATTTTTCCGGGTGCGCCTGGGCTACGCTGCTGGGCCTGAGCGTGTGGCGCATCCATCCGTTTGCACCGGCGCGCCAGGCGGTTGCGCGCGT
>NZ_AJHH01000417.1 GCF_000256565.1 Herbaspirillum lusitanum P6-12
AACGCCATGGCGCTGTTGCTGCGCACCATACAGAGCGGTGTCGCGGCAACTCCCGGCAAACGCAACCTCGTCCACAGCGACACGGAAGATGCGCGCGCCATGCTGCGGCTGCGCCAGCTGGTTGGCCGTGCGCCATCGCAGGTGGCGCAACTGCTGCAACTGCGCGATCTGCATGACGCAGATGGCCTGATGGTGCTGGCCGACTGGAAACGCGCGGCGCGTCCGCCCCTGCCGCAACCCTCATTGCGCCATGGCGCACTCGATGCACTGCGCATGGCTGCGGCGCACCTTCGCAGCGGTTCGGCGGAAGTACGCCACGGCCTTCGATGTGCAGCCGCAGCTGGAATCACCTACCTGATCGTTCACCTGCTGCAGCTGCCGTTCGGTTATTGGGCGACCATGGCGACCATGCTGGTGATGCAACCCTCGGTCGCCGACAGCTGGTCGCGCAGCATGGAGCGCGCCGTCGGCAGCATCGTCGGCGGTGTGCTGGCGGTGGCGCTATGCCTGTACATCCATTCGCCGCTGGCGCTGGCCTTGCTGGTGTTTCCGATGGCGGCGCTGTCGATGGGCTTGCGCCCGGTCAGCTATGGCTTGTATTCGTTGTTTCTGACGCCGGTGTTCGTGCTGGTAGCCGACGTCGCAGCCCAGCCGCAACTGCAACTGCAACTGAGCAATGCGCTGCTGCGCGCCGGCAACAACGTCATCGGCGCCGTGGTGGCGATTGTCGCCACTTATCTGTTGTGGCCCCACCGCCGCCAGGCCAACCTGCATCGCAGCCTGTCGCACATGATCGTGATCAACCTGGCTTGCCTGCGCGGCGCACTGGCGTCGCAGCCGCACGCTGCGCAAATGCACGCACGGCGGCGCGAAGCCTGCGTGGTGAATATCGAAAGCGGCCTGCTGCTGCAACGGCTACTGCGCGAAGGCGACATGAATGCACGTCAAATCCACGACGCCCGCACCAGCGTCGCGCTCGCGCGCCGGCTGGCGTGTGCGGCTACGCATATCTGGCTGGAAGAAAGAAAATCGGCAACCGCGGCGGAGAGGCTGGCGCACGTCGAGTTCGACAACTGGTTGCAGACGATGGAAGATTTGTTTGAGCGCCGTGTCACCGCTGCCGCATCCTGTGCGGCCCTGGTTCAGCAACGCCCTGTGGTGCATGACCTGGCGCGTGCGGATGCGGTGGAAACAGTGTGCCTGCTGGCGGCGGCCATGTATCCGGAGTTGTCATCCGTAAAAAAATTGGATTGAAGCAGCTCCGGGAGATGCGATTTCTTATTGCCCGGATTGTTCGCGCAACTGCGCCAACACGTCGCGCGTCGGTGGCAACGCCTGTGCGGAAATGTTCACCATCGAACTCCATTCCATCCAGTCGCGCCCCACGCGGTCGCACAGCGCAATGACGTGATCGACCTCGCCGTTGAGCGGCGCGCCGGCATCGAGCAAGGCCTGCAAAGCCTGAACCCGCGCACCTTCAGGCGCCACGCAATAATCGGCGATGATGCCGGCGACATGCAGCATCTGCGCCAGCCGTAAATGACGAGACTCCTCGTCGAGTCCCGACTGCGACGGCGCCTTGTGATGCAGCACCGCTTCGCAGAACAGGCGCGGGATGCTCCAGTCCTGCATCATGGCGGCGGCCAGATCGAGATGGGTGTAACCGAAGGCGGCTTTTTCGGCGTCGCGCAATTTCTCACCACCACGGTCGTCGTTCGCGACGCTTGACAGCACGCCGGCATAGTCGTCGGGACGCGCCGCGGCCAGGCCAAGGCTGCCGATATTGGCCAGCAGGCCGCTGGCGAACCTGGCGCACCGCATCCAGGCCGATCATCAGCAACACGTCCTTGCTGATGGCGACGATGGGACGGCCCTTGTTGATCGAGGCGCCGTTGCCGATCTTGATGATGCGGCCGCCCAGCACCGGATCGGCCTGGATCTGCGTGACCAGTTCGACCAGGGAAACGTCTTCCTGGCGGCACATGCGCATGATGTTGAGACGGACGCCGCTCGGCGACGGCAAGGCGTCGTCCTGTTTCAGCGCTTCGAAATCGGTGGGATCGATGAAATTGGGCATGGAGTGGAAGTGTTCAGGATGGCAACTGTCTTTTACTTTTTATATTCCAGCTTTGGAGTCCTGATGTTATCAGTTGGCAGGCCCTGTCCGCCAGCGATCTTCGCACCAATCAGACTTCAACCGGCGACATCGCATGACTGCGATGCAATGAAGCGCACCACACCACCCCGCTCACCAGGCAGACGATCGCCAGCACTTCCAGCCGCGTCGGCCAGCGTTGTTCCCACAGGAAACCGTACAGCAGCGCAAACAGTGTTTCGAAGATAATCATCTGGCCGGTCAGCGTCAGCGGCAATAGACGGCTGGCGCGATTCCAGAAGGCATTGCCCACCACCGAAGCAAAGATCGCCACGGCCGCCGCCACCGCCCAGAAGCGCAGCCAGTCGCTGCCGCCATGACCATCCATCCCCTGTGTGAACGCCGGCACCACCAGCAACAAGGCCAACGCGCCGGTGACGACGCCGGTCAGCAACGACCAGTCATGCGAGGAAATATCGGGCCTGCGCGACAGCCAGCGGCTGTTGCGCACCGAGTAGACCGACCACGACGCCAGCGCGCCGAACGCGCACAGCAGGCCCGCCGCGCGCGTTGCCAGATCCGTCGTTGCATGCTCAGCCGATAAGGCCTGCACGCCGACCAGGCCGACCCCTAACAGGCACAGCGCCAGCGGTGCCATCAGCGACGACAGTTTGAGCGCACCTTCATCGCGCGCCCCGACCAGCGTCACCACCACCGGCAGCAGGCCGATGATCAGCGAGGTCGACGCCCCGCCTGCCCATTGCACGGCACTGGCAAGGAAGAGGTAGTACAGGATGTTGCCGAGCAGGCTCAGGTACGCCAGCGCCAGCCATTCGGCGCGACCCAGCCGTCCCGACAAGGTGCGCCAGCGCGGCGCCAGTAGCAGCACAGCGACGACGCCGTAGGCCAGGTAACGCGCCGCCGACAATTGCAGCGCGCTGAAGCTGCCGAGCACTTGCGGCGCCAGGAACACCAGCCCCCAGAACGCTCCCGCCGCAACGCCGTTGCCGACGCCAACCAAGATATTGCTTTTCATGTTCCGCCTTGTTCGATTTGCTCCACGCAGGATAGGCAAAGCGGCGGCGCGCGTCTTGACTGCGGCTCTTCAAAAATGGGCTGAGGCTATTGCAGGAGGAAACTGCAGGAGAAAAATTACTGCCGATGTTCGCGACGATGTTCACGTCGATAAGCGGCCGGCGTCATGCCGGTGGTGCGGCGCATTGCGCGCGTCAGGGCGCTCTGGTCGGAATAGCCGGCACGCAGCGCCAGTTCAGCCAGCGGCGTATCCGATCCGGCCAGCGCATCCTGCACGAAGCGCAGGCGCACGTCCGAGAGCCACTCCTGCGGCGTACGGCCGAGTTCGCTCTTGAACAGGGCATGCAAGCGGCTGGCGCTAAGGTTCGCCACCCGTGCCATGCGCGCTGCTGTCCATACCTGCCCGGGCGCAGCGTCGATGCGCAGCAGCAAACCGTGCAGGCGCGAGTGCCGTTGCGGCATCGCGGTCAATGCTTCCAGCAACAGCGGCGTGCAATGGCGCACCACCGATTCCGGCAACACCAGTCCGGCGGGACCGGTGCGACTCAGATCGATGCTCAGATCGATGAACTCGACCAGCCTTCGCACCGCCGCCGCAACTGGCAGGAAGGTCTGGCGACGCAGGCGTTCGGCGGCATCGGCGCCGATGTCGACCAGCTTGCAGTCGAGGATCAGGAAACGGTTGGGACCTTGCGCCGATTGCGCGTGGTTGATATCGGGCGCGACGAAAGCCGCGCGCGTGATGTCAAGCGTATTGCCGCGGCCGTCGACCTCGATGTCCATCTCGCCCTGCATCGGCAAGACGATCTGCACGTGGTCGTGGCTGTGCAACGGACCATCGGCGCCGTAGGTGCGAAAACTCAGGTGTTGCGGGGTATCCATGACGTCATTTTACGCCCGTGGCGGCGGTTTCCGGGCTGCCGGAACGGCGAGGAAAGCGAACATGGCTGCCGGGGTGTGACAATTTGACGCAAGCGCAAGGGCGCGGAATTTTTTATACTTCGTTTTCAGCATTCCGTCGCCACCATGTCCAAGCACACCAAAGACCACAGCCGTTCCGGCTTCAGCCTGTCGAACATGCAAGTCATGGCGATCCTGCTCGTGGCCGGCGTGCTGCTGGTCGGCGTGACGTTCCTGTTCGCCAGGGATATCGGCCGGATTCCGGCGTCGCTCTGGGATATCTGTACGACGCCGGCGGCAACCCGG
>NZ_AJHH01000418.1 GCF_000256565.1 Herbaspirillum lusitanum P6-12
TCCGCTTCCACGTCCTCTTCCCAATCTCGCAACTGACTGCGCAGAAGATTGCACGATTCTCGCTTCCAACGCCTAGTTGAGAACCAGAAGAAGCTCGTCCAGACGTTCCAGGGTCGAGGCCAGCCCCTCTTTCAGTCCCATGTTGATGACTTGCCGGAGCGCCTCGGGCGACGCATACGCGACCACCGTCTCCACCAGGGTGTGCTCCTTGGCATCGGAGAAGGTGACATTCCATTTGGCCCTGGGCAACGCCGGGTTCACTGCGCCGGTGGCATCGCTGAATCCGTCAAACGAGGTGTAGTTGTCGATCGGTTGAATGGTCAGATAGTCGACCCGCCCCCAGTACTCTTGTCCGTTCGGCTCCACCATGGCGTAGTGCCAATGCCCGCCCTCGCGGAAATCCATGGACTTGGTTTTCGTGGTCAGCGGTTTCGGTGCGAACCAGCGATCGAGCAGTTCGCTTTTCGTATGGCAGTCCCAGACTAGCTGGCGTTTTCCGGCGAATTCTCGTTTGATCGTGATGGTGCTTTTTTCCTGGTCGACCACAAAGTCAAATTGAAGCTCAGTTTTCATCTTCTTCACCTTTCAGAGTAATCAATAAATTGTCGAGATTGTCGTATCTGCTTTCCCAACCTGCCCGTTGCTCGTCAAACCATTTCTGAGCAGCGATCAGGTTGGCGCGTTTCAGTTTGCAGGTTCGCACCCGCCCTACTTTTTCTGAAGCGATAAGGCCGCTGTTTTCAAGAACCTTGATGTGCTTCAGGAATGACGGCAAGCCCAGGCCGAACGGTTCCGCCAGTTCCTTGATCGATGCCGAGCCGCTGCCGAGCCTTGCAATCACCGACCGCCTGGTGGGGTCGGCCAATGCGTGGAATACGTTGTTGAGTGAGGCTGAATAGTTTTCCATGTGGAGAACTGTATCAGGATAGTTCACCATTTAGCAAACTATTTTTGAAAAGGCGGCAAGGAAGAAGCGGTGATCGCCCAGGCTGTGGCATTTTGTCGCAAAGCCGGAATTACCAAATCGGCGGATAATGAGAACCATTATTGATTGACGTTGCAGGCCTTCACGGTGCTGCACGGACACAAGGCAACTCATGACATCCCTTCCGACCATTGCAACATCGGCAACATCGGCAACATCGACAGCCCCCTCAGCCACCCTGGCCGATCTCGTCAAAGGTGAACAAGCCTGTATCCGCCTTCTCGCCGCGCCGCAGGGTGTCGAACAATCCGCGCTGCGCGAACGGCTGGAAGAACTCGGCTTCCTGCCCGGCGAAATCGTGCGCGTGGTGGCGCTGTCGTTTCCGGCCGGCGATCCGATCGCGGTGCGCATCGGCAACACCACCTTCGCATTGCGCCGCCACGAAGCCGAACTGATCCACATCGACCGACTGGCCTGATTCAACCGCATCCAAGATATCCACCATGCAGCAATCCGACGCACTCACGCCTTCCCTCACGCATCCACTTAACCTTGCCCTCGTGGGTAATCCCAATTGCGGCAAAACCGCACTGTTCAATCGCCTCACCGGCGCGCGCCAGAAAGTCGCCAACTACGCCGGCGTCACGGTCGAGCGCAAGGCCGGGCGTTTCGTCTCCGGCAGCGGCGCCGCCTACCGCCTGGTCGACCTGCCCGGCACTTACAGCCTGAGCGCGCTGACGCCGGACGAAGCGGTCACGCGCGCAGTGTTGCTCGGTGAACGCGCGGATGAAGCGCTGCCCGACCTGATCGTGCTGGTGGCCGACGCCAGCAAGCTGCGTCTGAATCTCAAACTCGCCATCGAAGTACTGCGCCTGCAACGCCCCACCATCCTCGCGCTCAACATGTGCGACGTGGCGCGCAAGCGCGGCATCGAAGTGGACGCCATCCGGCTCAGCGCCGAGCTCGGCATTCCCGTGGTCGAGACGGTCGCCGTGCAGCAGCAAGGCGCGACAGCGCTGGCCGATGCCGTTGACGCCTGGCGCAATCGCCATCCGGACAACCTGCCGGACGCCTGGATTTCACGCCGCTTCGGCGATGCGACCACGCCGATGAGCGCAACCGAGCGTCAGCAAGCCGTGCGCAGCATCCTCGAGACTGCCGTCGCCGAACGCCCGCAGGCACGCACCGCCGAAGACCGCATCGACGCCTGGGTGCTGCATCCGGTGTTCGGTTATGTGCTGTTGCTGGTGTTGCTGTTCACGATTTTCCAGGCGGTGTTCAGTTGGTCTGCATTGCCGATGGACATGATCAAGAGCGGCATCGACGACATCGGCGCGCTGGTCACGCAATTCATGCCGGAAGGATTGCTGCGCAGCCTGATCGTCGACGGCATCATCTCCGGCGTCGGCAGCGTACTGGTGTTCCTGCCGCAGATCCTGGTGCTGTTCTTCTTCATTCTGCTGCTGGAAGATTCCGGCTACCTGCCGCGCGCCGCCTTCCTGCTGGACCGGCTGATGGGCAGCGTCGGCTTGTCGGGACGCGCCTTCATTCCGCTGCTGTCGAGTTTCGCCTGCGCCATTCCCGGCGTGATGGCGACGCGCACCATCCAGAATCCGCGTGACCGCCTCGCCACCATCATGATCGCGCCGCTGATGACTTGCTCGGCGCGGTTGCCGGTGTATGCGCTGATCATCGGGGCATTCATCCCGGATCGCGCCGTCGGCATTTTCAATTTGCAGGGGCTGGTGCTGTTCGGTCTGTATGTGCTCGGCATCGTCTCGGCGATGGCGGTGGCCTACGTGTTCAAACGCGTGATCGCCAAAGGCCGGCGGCAACCGCTGTTGCTGGAACTGCCCAACTACCACGTGCCGCACCTGCGCAACCTGGCGCTGGGCTTGTGGGAACGCGCGCGCATTTTCATCACGCGCGTGGGCACGATCATCCTGGCGCTGATGGTGATCCTGTGGTTCTTGTCGACCTTCCCCGGTGCGCCGGACGGCGCCGTTGGCCCGGCCATCCAGTACAGCCTGGCGGGACGCATCGGCAGTTTCCTCGAGCCCTTGTTCGCGCCGATCGGTTTCAACTGGCAGATCGCCATCGCGCTGATTCCCGGCCTGGCCGCGCGTGAAGTCGCAGTCGGCGCGCTCGGCACGGTGTATGCGCTGTCGGCCAGCGGCGACCAGTTGGCGTCGGCGCTGGAGCCGATGCTGACACAGACCTGGAGCCTGCCGACGGCGCTGTCGCTGTTGATCTGGTACGTGTTCGCGCCGCAATGCATCTCGACGCTGTCGATCGTCAAGCGCGAAACCAATTCCTGGAAACCGGCGCTGGCGATGGCTGCCTACATGTTCGCGCTGGCTTATCTGGCCTCGCTGGCGACGTTCCGGCTGGCCACGGCTTTCCTGTGAGGATCATCATGCAAAACCTCGTTGTCGCCATCATCGTGTTGACTGCCTGCCGGCATGTGCTGCGGCGCTATCTGCCGAAATCCTTGAAGCGCCGTATGGCGACTGCCGTTGCAGCATGGTGCCGGGATCGCGGCTGGCGCGGCATGGCCGTGCGCCTGCAACCGACGGAACAAGTGTCGGCCGCAACGGGCTGCGACAGTTGCAGCGCTTGCGCGGGCGCGGGCGCGGAAGCAAAAGGAAAAGACAAGAAGGGAAATCAGGCCATCCAGAAGATTTCGGTGGACAGCCTGAAGCGCAGTCTGCGCCGTTAGACTTTTACAGCTGCACTACAGCTGCATTACAGCAGAACACCGGCGGCAACGACCGCCGCAACAACATCAATGGCCACCATCGCCACCATGCCGATGCGATGCTGCATGAAAGCGCCCAGTCCCCAGAACGCCGCCAGCAAGACGCCGCATAGCTCGACCAGGCGCGCGTAAGAAAGATCATCCGCCACCCACATGCACGCGACGCTGGCTGCCAGCAGCAGACCGAATTGCAGCACCGCCGCCACACTGGCGCCGCGCGACAGCTTCGGATCGTACCGGTCCCGCGCCGCTTCCAGACTGAACTCAGGACCGCTCGCCGTCACTCCGGCCGGCAACCAGCCGGGCGGCTTGAACCACAGCTTGAGCTTGTCCTGCCAGCGCGGCAGGCGCGCCGCGGTTTGCGCCAGTTGCCAGTAGCCGCTGGTCACCGCCCACAGCGGATCCCAGCTCTTGAGCGGCGTGCGCGTGCCGTAGACGCAGGCTTCCTTCTCTTCCGCGAAGGTGCCGAACAGGCGGTCCCAGATCACCAGCATGCCGCCGTAGTTCTTGTCGAGGTATTGATCGTTGACCGCGTGATGCACGCGATGATTCGACGGCGAGGAAAAAATCTTGTCGAACCAGCCTAGCTTGCCGACATGTTCGGTGTGGATCCAGAACTGATACACCAGCACGATCAGGCCGGCGATGGCGAACTGTTCGGGCGGTACGCCCAGCACCGCCATCGGCAGATAGAACAGCCAGCCGATGAAGACCACCGTACTCTCCTGGCGCAGCGCCGTCGACAGGTTGAAGTCCTGGCTCTGGTGATGCACCGCGTGCGCGGCCCACATCACGGCATTCTCATGGCCCATGCGATGCAGCCAATAGTCGAAAAAATCGAACAACAGGATCGCCGCAATCCATCCGGCCGCGCCGTGCCAGAAACGCGCATGCGGGGCGATCGCCACGAAGCGGTAGGCGAAGGTGTAAAAACCGATCTGGAACAGTTGCGTGACCAGTCCCACGAGTTGGCCGATCAGGCCTTGGCTCAGGCTGCTGATGGCGTCGTTGAGACGAAAGGTATTGCGGCCGCGGAAATAGCCGTAGGCGAGCTCCGCACAGATCAGCACAAGGAACAGCGGGATGATGTAGACGACGAGTTGTTCCATGGGACATTTCTGACGATTTCGGGCTGCAGCGCCACAACGAATTGCATGTCAATCCGTGCGGGTGCTGGCGTTCAGCGCATCTTGCAGCGCACAACGAATTGTACGGCAGATAGTGAAAACGCGTCGGAGATGCCTTGCGGAAACGAACGAAAACGATGACTGGAAATGAAAGCGGGCATGGCCGCTAAAGGTCATGCCCGCCCTGGTTCACTTCCCGCGGATCATCCGCGCGCAGGAATCGTCAGGCCCTTGACCACCGCAGGACGGGCGACGAAGGCGTCGAGTGCGCGTTTGATGTTCTTGAAATCCTGGAAACCGACCAGCTCGCCCGCTTCGTAAAAGCCGACCAGGTTGCGCACCCATGGGAAGATTGCGATATCGGCAATGCTGTATTCGTCCATCACCCATTCGCGGTCCGCCAGGCGTTGGTCGAGCACGCCGAGCAAGCGGCGCGACTCGGCGACGTAACGGTCGCGCGGACGCTTGTCTTCGTATTCCTTGCCGGCGAAGCGGTGGAAGAAGCCGAGCTGGCCGAACATCGGACCGATGCCGCCCATCTGGAACATCACCCACTGGATGACCTGGTAACGCGCGGCCGGATCCTGCGGCAGGAACTTGCCGGTCTTTTCGGCCAGATAGATCAGGATCGCGCCGGACTCGAACAGCGCCAGCGGCTTGCCGCCCGGACCGTCGGGATCGATGATGGCCGGGATCTTGTTGTTCGGATTGAGCGACAGGAATTCGGGCGACAGCTGATCGTTGGTCTCGAAACTGACCAGGTGCGGCTCATAGGCCAGGCCGGTTTCTTCCAGCATGATCGAGGCCTTGACGCCGTTGGGCGTCGGCAGCGAATACAGCTGGATGCGCTCGGGATGCCGGGCCGCCCATTTGGCGTTGATGGGGAAATCGGCAATTTTGGTGAAAGCAGCGGACATGTATTACTCCATATCGAGAATCGGATCGAAGGCATGGACGAATTGCTCGAATCCGTCCAGCGGCAGCGGCCGGCAGAAGAAGTAGCCCTGGTAGGCCAGGCATCCTGCATCGGCCAGGAAATTGCGCTGCGCGTCGGTCTCGACACCCTCGGCGATGACGCCCAGGCCGAGACTTTGCGCGAGTGCGACGATGGTCTTGGCGATGGAGGCATCGTTGGGGTCGATCAGGACATCGCGCACAAACGACTGGTCGATTTTAAGCTGATTCAGCGGCAGGCGTTTGAGATAGGACAAAGACGAATAGCCGATGCCGAAGTCGTCCAGCGAGAACTCGACCCCCCTGGCCTTGAGCGCATTCATCTTCTGGATGATGTCCTCGACGTTGTCGACCAGCAGGCTTTCGGTGAGTTCGAGCTTGAGGCGCTTCGGATTGGCGCCGGTGCGTTCGAGGATGCCGCACACGGTCTCGACGAAATCGGCTTCGCGGAACTGCTGCACGCTGACGTTGACGGCGATGCTCAGATGCGCGGTCCCGGCGCGCAACGCCCAGCGCGCCAGTTGCGTGCAGGCGGTTTCCATGACCCAGTTGCCGAGCGAGAGGATCAGGCCGGTCTCTTCGGCCAGCGGAATGAATTCAGACGGCGGCACCGTGCCGCGCTGCGGATGCTGCCAGCGCACCAGCACTTCGGCGCCGGTCACGCGACCACCTTCGACCACCTGCGCCTGGTAGTGCAGGACCAGTTGGCCGTCGTCGATGGCCTTGCGCAGTCCGGCTTCGAGCGCGGCGCGTTCCAGCACCACGGTTTGCATCGCCGGATCGAAGAAACTGATGGCGTTGCGGCCGGTTTCCTTGGACTTGTACATCGCCAGGTCGGCCTGCTTGAGCAACTCGTCGATCGAGGCCTGGCGACCGCGGAACACGGTGGCGCCGACGCTGGCGGTGGTGCGGTATTCAACCTCACCCAGTTGATACGGTGAATCGAGCACGCTGAGGATTTTTTCGCCGATGGACTTGGTCTGGCTGGCGGCTTCCTGAGGATTGCGGTGCAGGCTTTCCAGCACCACCACGAACTCATCCCCACCAACGCGCGCCACCGTATCGTTGGCGCGCACGCTCAGCGCCAGTCGCTGCGCCACTTGCTTGAGCAACAGGTCGCCCTTGTCGTGGCCGAGCGTGTCATTGAGCGTCTTGAAATGATCGAGGTCGATAAACAGCAAGGCGCTGCTGGTCTTGTTGCGCGTGCTGGCGGCAATCGCCTGCTTGAGGCGGTCCAGCAGCAACGTGCGGTTGGGCAGGCGCGTGAGCGCGTCGAAGAAGGCCAGCTCCTTGATGCGCTCTTCGGCGATCTTGCGTTCGGTGATGTCGTGATGGGTGCCGACGTAATGCGTGACCACGCCGTCGTCGCCCTTCACCGCGGAGATGGTCAGCCATTCCGGATAGACCTGGCCGTTCTTGCGGCGGTCCCAGATCTCGCCCTGCCACTTGCCGAAGCGGCGGATGCTCTCGCGCATCTCCTGGAAGAAGGCCGGGCCGTGGCGGTCCGAGCGCAGCAGGTTGGGGTGCTTGCCGACGATCTCTTCGGCGCTATAGCCGGTGATCTCGGTGAAGGCCTTGTTCACGCGCAGGATCTTGCTGTTGGCGTCGGTGATGAGCATGCCCTCGCGGGAATCGAAGGCCACTGCCGAGATGCGCAGCTCGGCCTCGATCTGCTTGCGATCGGTGATGTCGCGGCTGCTGGTGCGGAAACCCGTGAAGCGCCCCTGGGCGTCATGGATCGGTGCGCACGACAGGGCCAGCCAGAACACCGAGCCATCCTTGCGCACGCAGCGCAGTTCGACGTCTTCGCGCTTCTGGCCGTCCATGCAGCGGGCCAGCTCGGCGCGGATGCGCGGTTCGTCTTCCGGGTGGGCGATGGTGCCGATGAAGTCGTCCATGGCCAGGCATTCCTCCACCGTATAGCCGGTGTAGTCCAGCACTGCGTGGTTGATCCAGCGCGGCTTGCCGTCCAGGCCCCACCAGACTTCCCAGTTGACGGTGCAGTCGGCGATGGCGCGGAACTGTTCTTCGCTGGCGCGCAGTTCGCTGGTCATCTTGTTGGCCAGGCGGATTGCGCGGCGCCGGCTCGACATCAGCAGCCAGGCCAGCAACGCCAGCAGCATGCTCAGGCCGACGCCGGTCAGGGCGGTCTGCAATTCGGCGTTGCGGCCGAAGCGCGTGGTGAAATCATCGATCGTGTTCATCGCCACCACCAGGTACTCGGTCGCACTGATCAAGGTCGGCTTCTTCTGGTCGAGACCGGTCGCCGAGTGATACAGCAGAGCATCGGTCGACGGTTCGACGCCGTCGTAAATCGCAAACGCCACGCCCATCGGCTGTTCGCCGTACAGGCTGGCGACCACGTCGCTCATGCGGAACGAGGCATGCACCCAGCCGATCAGGCTGGCGCGGCGTTCGGCGATGGTCGATTGCGGCATGCCGCGTGCATAGATCGGCAGGTACATCAGGAAGCTCGGTTGGCCCTGACCGTCGGCATCGAGGTCCAGTTTGACCTTGCCGGAAATCGCCGCCATGGTGTGGGGGCCGGCCACCACCAGGTACTCGGTCGCACTGATCAAGGTCGGCTTCTTCTGGTCGAGACCGGTCGCCGAGTGATACAGCAGAGCATCGGTCGACGGTTCGACGCCGTCGTAAATCGCAAACGCCACGCCCATCGGCTGTTCGCCGTACAGGCTGGCGACCACGTCGCTCATGCGGAACGAGGCATGCACCCAGCCGATCAGGCTGGCGCGGCGTTCGGCGATGGTCGATTGCGGCATGCCGCGTGCATAGATCGGCAGGTACATCAGGAAGCTCGGTTGGCCCTGACCGTCGGCATCGAGGTCCAGTTTGACCTTGCCGGAAATCGCCGCGGCGATTGGGTTCGGCCCAGGGGTCGAAACCGAAGGCCACGCGATTGCGGCCGACATAGGGTTCGCGCATGATGATCGGGGCGTAGTCGGGGCGCTCGCCTGCAGGCCGGATGGCGTAGTTGCTGAAGCCGAGTTCGTGCATGCGCGCGATGTGCGCAGTCTTGTCTGCGTTGCCGATCCACTCTTCCGCGCCGATGGCCTGGATGCCGGAAAAATTGGCGTCGAGGTTCAGCGAGGCAACGTAGTCGTGCAGCGCCGTGCGGTCGAATTTTCCGTTGGCGGTGAACAGGCCTTGCACGCCGTGCAGCATCTGTTCATAGCTGGAGACACGCTGCTCGACGCGGCTGACCGCTTCGCGCAGCGGGGGGC
>NZ_AJHH01000419.1 GCF_000256565.1 Herbaspirillum lusitanum P6-12
AGCTCTTTCTGCGAGGCTTCGCGTTCATGATCCCAAGCGACCCAGGTCACGCATAAGCCGGCAATCAGGATCGCCAACGGCAACAGGATCTGGCGTATCCAATTCACGGCTGCGCCTGGAAGTCGAGCATCGAGGCAGCCAGTGCCGGCGGGAAATATTTTTCGAAGATGCGGCGGACGGTGCCGTCAGCGCGCATCTCGTCAACCAGCGCACGCCACTTGTCGCGCTCGCCGGGAGGCAAGGCCTTGTTCGACATGATCAATCCGTGCGGGATCGAAGGATCGTTGAATTCGATGATCGCAGTGACGTCGCGGATGTGTTTCTCTTCCACCACCGGATAGTCGAACGGCTCCATGATCATGCCCTGGATACGATTGGCCATCAGCGCCTGGTACAGCGGATCGAGGCCGCCGGCCTGGGTCACGCGGTTGGCGGCCGTCAGCTTGTCGACCAGGCGATTGGCCGAGGCGCTGTAGCGGAAACTGCGGATCACGCCGAGCCGGAAGGTCTCGCTGCGTTCGAACTCCACCAGCTGGCGCATGCCGGCATCCTTGCGCACCAGCAAGTAATACTTGTTGCTGAAGTACCAGGCGAAAGAAGCGAAGCGACGGCGCTCGGGACTGGCGATACCCGACAGGCTGAAGTCGAGCGCGCCCGATTCGATCAGTTGCCAGATGCGTACGCGCGACATCAGGCTGACGCCGACCTTGCAGCCGCTGCGACGAATCAGTTCATCGGCGAAGTCCTTGTCGATGCCGGTGTCGGTATCGGCGGAGTACAACAGGCCGTGATCGTGCAGAGCAAGGGTATAGGGACGCGAGCAATCGGGACCGGCTGCCTGAACCGCGCCTGCTGAGCAGGCCATGAACAACGAGGTCGTGAGCAAGATGCGGCATGCACGGACGATGCTGCCGAAGCGTCGGCGGATCACCGTTCCCCCGGCGGTAAGAATAACTGAAATACGGCCCCCTTCATGTGCACCGTGTACTGATTACGTATTGACGTATTCTTTTTTTGTGCGGCTTGCGGGCGACTATTTTTATTGTCGCAAACCAACAGCACTACAATGCCGCCGCCGGTTATTTTCCTGATTCGTCCGGCATGACGGACGAATGATGTTACCCGACGCCTATTGAAACTGCAACTGAGGAACACAGCCGTGAAAGGGGCGCTGAAGCGGGCTTTGAAGCGCTCTTGAAGCGCAATGAAATTCAGCGGAATGTCAGCGTACAATTTACGCTATCCCATTGTCGTCACTAAAAAGAGGTCGCCATGCATTACGCCTTGTTTTATCGCTTCGTCAAAGACAGCAAGACCGCCAAACAGCCGTTTCGCAGCGAGCATCTCAAATTCGCCTGGGAAGCCAGCGAACGCGGCGAACTGATCCTCGGCGGCGCATTGGCCGATCCGGAAGATGAGGCCTTGTTGTTGTTCACCGGCGATTCGCCGGAAGTCGCCGAGAATTTCGCCAACAAGGATCCCTATGTGCTCAACGGCGTAGTGACCCAATGGCAGGTGCGGCCGTGGACCACGGTAGTCGGGAAAACTGCGGCGACGCCGGTACAAGCGGATTGAGGCAAAAAAAAGAGGACCGGG
>NZ_AJHH01000420.1 GCF_000256565.1 Herbaspirillum lusitanum P6-12
GCCGCTACCGCCGGTCAGGACCGCGCCCGCAACCGCACCGATGCCGGCGCCCACCGCCGTGTTCTTGTCGCGTCGCGACATATTGCTGCAACCGCTCATCGCCGCCAGCGCGCAGACCGTGATGGAAATGACTGTGATTTTTTGGATTGTTTTCATGATGCGGGTCCTTGTTAAAAATAAGGTCGCTGCTTTAGCAGCAATGGAATACGGACGGCTGTTCGAGCCGCATTCTCTCTCAATAGTTTCGGCCGCCTGACGCCTGCAAACATTCCCTTACAGTTGTTACAACCTGCTTCATGAAAAGTTGATCATCCGTCAACTTCCCCAACCCAAACCCAGCGCCTTCTGGATGCCGACAAAACTGCGCGTCAGCGCCGCCTCGGCCTGCGACAGATTCTGCTGCGCGGAGAGTTGCTGCCGCGTGGTGTCCAGCACGTCGATCAGGGTGCCGGTGCCGGCCCGGTAGCGTTGCTGCGCCAGGTCCAGCGCACGGTCGGCCGATGCCTTGGTGCGCGCAACAGTGGCGACCGTCACCCGGCCGTAACGGAAACGCGACAGCGAATCCTCGGCATCGCGCAAGGCTTCCAGCACCGATTGCCGATACTTGATCTCGGCTTCGTCCCGCACGCGCTCGGCTTGCGTGACGCGCGCCTTGGCACGACCAAAGTCGAGGAAATTCCAGCTCAGCATCGGCGCCGCCACCGCAGTGAAATCATCGAGTTTTGTCAGGTCGGACGGATGCGTGCCGCCCAGGCCGATGACGCCGAACAGCTTCAGGCTGGGATAGCGTGCGGCTTCCGCCTGGCCGATCTTGGCGGTGTCGGCGGCCAGCGTACGCTCGGCGGCACGGATGTCGGGACGCCGCCGCAGCAACGCCTGGGGATCGCCTGCCGCGACTTGCGCGGGCGGCAAGGGCACTGCATTTTCCGCATTTTCTGCATTTGCGTTGGCGACAAGCATCTCATCCAGCGTGCCGGGCTCCTGCCCCACCAGCGTGGCCAACTGGTTCAAATAGGATTCCAGGTCGGCCTGCAGCGGCACCTGGTCGCTGCGCGTGCCGTCGAGCTGATTTCGCACCCGGATCAGATCGAGATTGGAGGCCGTGCCGCGCTCGAGCCGCTGCTGCGTCAGCGTCGCCATCTGCTCCTGGGCACGAATCGATTCGTCGGCCAGCCGGATGCGGCGCTGGCGATCGCGCAGGTTGATGTAGGCATTCGCGACCTCCGCTTCGAGACTGACCTGGACGTCGGCCAGCGATGCTTCCGCCGCCTCGGCGGTGGCGTTGGCGGCTTGCACCGCGCGACGATGTCCGCCGAACAAGTCGGCTTCCCAGGTGGCGTCGAAACCGAGGCTGTACAGGTTCAGGCTGGTGGACGAGCCGGATGAAGTGGATGCCCCCGATGAGCTACCCAGATTGATCGGCGGCAGGCGCGCATGTCCCGCCAGCGCCGAGGCGCCGACGCTGGGGAGTGCATTGGCCTGTTCCAGGTTGAGCGCGGCGCGGGCGATGCCGAGATTGGGATTGGCGTCGAGCGCG
>NZ_AJHH01000421.1 GCF_000256565.1 Herbaspirillum lusitanum P6-12
GCGCGCGGGCGATGCCGAGATTGGGATTGGCGTCGAGCGCGCGCTGCACCAGATCGTTGAGCACCGGATCTCCGAGCGCTTCCCACCAGCGATTGACGGGTGCTTCCGCGCTGGCGGCATCCTGAGCGCGCACGAAACGGCCCGATTGCAATGCCGCCGGAGCGGCATCGGGCGGTCCTGCGTATTCGGGGCCGAATGCGCAACCGGCCAGTGCCGCGACGCACGCGAGTGAGACAAGTTGAGAGAGAGGAAATGTTCGCATGATGTTTTTCAATGAGCCGCAACCGGTGCGGCGTTGGTCGGCAAAGGCCGCAAGAACAGCACCAGCGGCGTGATGCACAGGATCGCCACGCCCAGCAGCCAGAACAGGTCGGCGTAAGTCATCGTCAGCGCCTGCATCTGGATGGTGGAACCGAGCAGGCGTATCGCGATGTCTGGCCCGCCCAGCAGATGCGCCTGCGTCGCCATGCTCGATTGCACCAGCTCGGCGTTGGCGGAAATGCTTTCTTCAAGGCGGCGGCTGTGCAGCCACAGCCGCTGATCCTGAATCACGGCGATGCTGGCCAACGCCAGCGAGCCGCCCAGATTACGCGCGGCGCTGTAGATACCCGCCGCATCACCGGCCTGCGACGCCGGCACTGACCGGATCGCCGCCTGGTTCAGGAACAGCATCGCCAGCACCGTGCCGATGCCGCGCATCAGTTGCGAAGCCACGAACGAGCCGCCGTACGACAGGGGACTGAGATCGGTTTCCATGAAGGCGCTCGCCGCCAGCAACAGCAAGCCGACGCCAACCGCCAGCCGGATGTCGACGGTGCGCATCAGCAAGGGTGTGAACGGCATCATCAAGATCATCGGCACGCCCGACAGCAGCACGATCACGCCCGACTGCAGCGAGTTGTAGCCGGCGATGCCGGCGAGGAATTGCGGAATCACGTACGCCGTGCCGTACAAGGCCACGCCGACCGCCATCGCCATCAACGCCACCGATCCGAACTGGCGATCGCGCAATAACCGCAACTGAATCACCGGATGTCTGGCCCGCCACTGGCCGATGGCGAGCAGGATGAAGCCGAGCAGAGAGACGACCGCCAGCCAGCGGATGTCCGGCGAGGAAAACCACTGTTCGCGTTCGCCCTCCTCCAGCACCACCGTCAGGCCGCCGAGGCCAAGCGCCATCCCGAGGATGCCGAGCCAGTCGGCCTCGGCCAGTAGCTCGACCTTCGGCCGTTCATACGGCACCGCGACCAGCAACAAGGTGATCAGCGCGATGCCGACCGGCACGTTGAGGAAGAAGGAATAATGCCAGCTGACGTTCTCGGTCAGCCAGCCGCCCAGCACCGGGCCGAGCACCGGGCCGAGGATCGCGGTGGCGCCGAACAAGGCGTTGCCGACCGGCTGCTGTTCGCGCGGCAGGCGCGTGGCGATGATGGTCATGGCGGTCGGAATCAGCGCGCCGCCGGTGAAGCCCTGGCCGATGCGGCCGACGATCATCATCGGCAACGTGGTCGACAGTCCGCACATCACCGAGAACAGCGTGAACAGACCCGCCGCCGCCAGCAACAGCGTGCGCAAGCCGAGCAGTTTTTCCAGCCAGGAAGACAGCGGGATGATGATGATTTCCGCCACCAGATAAGCAGTGGCGATCCAGGTGCCTTCAGTGCCGCTGGCGCCGATCTCGCCCTGAATGGTGGGCAGCGAAGAATTGACGATGGAGATGTCCAGCGTCGCCATCAGTGCGCCGAGCGTGCCGGCGGCGACCGCCAGCCAGGCGCTGGCGTCGGCTTTCCGACCGGATGTCTGGCCGGATGTCTGACCGGTACCTGGTGAGGCGGCCGGCGAGCTCAATGCGTACGCTCCGTCGCGGCGGTATCGACTTCGGCCGTCACCGACAAGCCGGCGACGAAGATCCTGCGGTCTTCCGCCGAAGCGTCAACAGCGATGCGCACCGGCACGCGCTGGACGATCTTGGTGAAGTTGCCGGTGGCGTTCTGCGGCGGCAGCAGCGAGAATTGCGCGCCGGTGCCGGGAGCGATGCTTTCCACATGGCCCTTGAATTTTGTCCCCGGCAAGGCATCCACCTTGATCGCCACCGGCTGGCCGGTGCGCATGCTGCCGATCTGGGTTTCCTTGAAGTTGGCGACCACGTAAAAGTCGCTCGGGACCACCGTCATCAGGCGCGTGCCGGCCGACACGAACTGACCGACGCGCACCTGCTTGTCGCCGATGCGGCCGGCCACGCTGGCAGTGACCTGGGTGGATCCGAGATTGACGTTGGCGGCGTCGAATTGCGCCCGCGCCGTCTCGCCCTGGGCTCGTGCCTGGCGCACCTGCGCCTCGATCGAATGCACCCGCAGTCGTGCTGCTTCCAGCGCCGCGCGGCGGCCAGCGGTGTATAGCGCTCCACTTCGGACGCCGCAAAGCGCGCATCTTCTTCCGCCGAACTCAGTTGCGCCTGCGCCTGGCTGATCGCGGCCTTCTGCTCCTGCAGCTGCGCCTTGGCGGCGTCTTCGCTGGCGGTGGCGGCGTCGATCTGCGCCTTCGACTGCGAGGACTGCGCGGCGTAGTCGCGTGCATCGATGCGCACCAGCGGCTGGCCGGCCTTGACGTCCTGGTTATCGACGACGAACACTTGCTCGACATAGCCGGAGACCTTCGGCGCGACCGTCACGCTGTCGGCGTAGACGAAGGCATCGTTGGTGCTCTCCAGATACTTGCCACGCAATTCGTAATAAATGAACCAGGCGACGATCACGATCAGCACAACCACCAGCAGCGAGCGCAGGACCAGTTTGGCGCGCGGACTCATTTTTTTCTTCGGCTTGCCGTTCGCCGGCTTGTCATTCGTCGGATCTGCGTCTGGAGGGTTCTGCGTCGCCTCGGGGCGATTGTCTACCGCATCGGTCATGTTTGTTTTATCCTGAACTGGTTTCCTGAAGCAAAGCAGGCATTCGACTCGCCTGGCTCGCAAATCGGCGTGCCTTGAAACAGCGGGACTTGTCGAGCACACAACGACCGGGAGTCCCGGCGCCAAATTCATTTCTTTGACAGCATCGGGGAAAAAAGTGCTGCGCACCCCCGAGCCAGTGCGCAAGCAATTTGGCGATCAGTTATTCAAAGCCTGGAGCAGCGAAGAGATTGTGCAGCTGACGCTGCTGCCGGGGCGGCTGAATGCGCGCCTGCTTGAGTTGAAAGAAGAGAAGTGATTGAAGCAGTAATCCGCTGACGCGAGAATCAGCAATTCCTTACCGGGAGTGTCCGGCGTGCACTGACGGCGGCCCCGGGCGAGTCCACCTGAAAACCACAGTACGAAGAAATCCTGCTGCGAACAATTCAGCCACGCACGGCGGCTTCGATCGCGGCGACGTCAATTTTTCGCATCTTCATCATGGCGTCGAACGCGCGTTTGGCGGCAGCCTTGTCGGAGCCCATGACCGCATCCGTGAGTACCCGCGGCGAAATCTGCCACGACAAGCCCCACTTGTCCTTGCACCAGCCGCAGGCACTCTCCTGCCCGCCGTTGCCGACGATCGCATTCCATAGACGGTCGGTTTCTTCCTGGTCATCGGTGGCGATCTGGAACGAGAATGCCTCGCTATGGCGGAACGCGGCGCCGCCGTTGAGTCCGATACAAGGAATGCCCAGCACCGTGAACTCCACCGTCAGGACGTCGCCTTCCTTCCCGGAAGGATAATCGCCGGGAGCATGATGGACTGCGCCGACGGCGCTGTCGGGAAACGTCGCGGCATAGAACTGCGCGGCCTCCAACGCGGCGCCGTCGTACCAAAGACAGAGTGTGTTTTTGCTGGTCATGTCGGGTCTCCTGAATGGGTAGATAAATAGGGGAAAACGAATGCGACAGATGAACCGCGCGAGCCCCTGTCGCCGGCAACGCTCCTGCCGGATGCAGAATGCCAGATGGCGGTCCCGCTTGTTTTCGATCCGGTTTCTCAAGGATAGTGCCGATGTATTTCACCTGCAAGATCTGCCCCTCCCTTGCGATGGCGCGGCGCAGGCTTGCTGGCCTGCGTTGCCGCAAACATCGCATTCCCATGTCCCGGCGCTGGCGCTAACCAACCTCGTTAAACCATTCCACCGCATCCGCGCCGGCCGGCACGCGGAATCCGGTCGGACCGTCTTGCACGACCTGCCAGACTGCTTCCGCCACATCTGCCGAATGCGTCACTGCACCAGTGTAATTTTGGAATCCCGACAGCACCGCATTCATCGTGGCGGCGTAATCCTCAGGGAACGCTTGCGCAACTCTCGCATGTGCGTTGCTGGCAAACGCCGTTTCCGGCGCCATTCCCGGCAACACCACGCCTACGCGGATATTGAATTCCTGCAGCTCCAGCGCCAGAGATGCCGTGAATGCAACAATCGCTGCCTTGCTGGCCGTGTAGACGGGAAGCAGCGGCAAGGATTTTAACGTCACGGTCGAAGCCACATTCACGACGACACCTGACCTGCTGGCCCGGAACTGGGGCAGAAATGCCTGCGTCATGGCCATCGTACCGAAGGTGTTCGTTTCAAATACTTCACGTACGGCATCCATCGAAGTGCTCTCGAACGGCCCCAGCATGCCAACGCCGGCCAACCGGCGTTGTTGACCAGGACGTCGATCGCCCCGGCTTCTT
>NZ_AJHH01000422.1 GCF_000256565.1 Herbaspirillum lusitanum P6-12
CCCGGCGTTGTTGACCAGGACGTCGATCGCCCCGGCTTCTTTGACCAGGTCACGGATGCTTTCTGCATCGGTGACGTCCAGCTTCAGGATGCGCAAATGCGTGGACTTCGGCAACACGTCGTCATTCGGCGTACGCATGGTGGCGACGACTTTCCAGTTACGGTCCAAAAAATACTTCGCGATTTCCAGACCGAAGCCGGAAGAACAGCCTGTGATTAAAACGGTTTTCATGTGAATCCTTTCATTGTCAGGAGAAGCACGACAATAGCTGGCATGAACAAAACCATCTACAATCCAAAGTCTTAAATTTGTTTGCGAGAGTCCGACATGGTTGACCCCCTGACGTCCGTTGTCACTCTTCTCCAGCCCAAGATGTCCTATACGAAAATAGTGACCGGGGCAGGACGCTGGGGCGTGCGCGGCAAACTGGAAGAAGCGCCATTGTTCTGCTGCGTCGTGCTGGAAGGAAAAATCCGTTATACGGTCGACGAGTTGCAACTGATCGCCGAAGCGGGCGATTTCCTGCTGATCCCCTCCATGTCGACATTTTCGGCGAGCAGCTTCGACGTCCCTCTCGAGGATGAATGGCAATCCGAACCCGTGGTGCTGGAAAACGGCGAACATCGCAATGGCTCGGCATCAGCCGAAGCGGATGTGCGATCGCTGGTGGGCTTCTGTCAACTGACTTCGCCGGACGCCACTTTGCTTTTGACGCTGCTGCCGAAGGTCATCCTCATTCGAGGCGATGTCCGCTTGACGGCGCTGGTTCAGCTGGCCATCGATGAAGCACGTTCGCAGCGGCCCGCGCGAGACGTGGTGCTCGAACGCCTGCTGGAAGTTCTGCTGATTGAGGCGTTACGCTCGTCCAACAATGCGGTAACGTCACCCGGCCTGTTGCGCGGTCTCGCGGATACCCGGCTGGCGAACGCGATCCGTCGCATTCATGAAAGTCCTGAAGAGCCTTGGACCGTTGCGCTCCTGGCGAAAGAATCGGCGCTGTCGCGCTCCACTTTTTTCCAGCGATTCAGCACGGCGTTGGGCGTCACGCCGATGGACTACCTGCTGTCTTGGCGGATGGCATTGGCCAAAAAATTTCTTGATCAAAAAAAATCAATAACAGTGGTGGCAGCGCTGGTCGGATACAGTTCATCAAGCACGTTTACGGTCGCCTTCACCCGCCATACCGGCATGCCGCCGGGCCAATATTCCAGATTACGGCAGAATGCAGAGGCAGAAAATTCAGCCGAGGCGCCTGCAATGTCGTGAATTTCGCTCGTGTCCGCTACGGGTCAGTTTCGGACATTAAAAAATCATCCCACGCGAAGAAACTGAAGAAAGAGGCAACATGGAAATTCGTGATATCTGCTCTGACGACTTGAATTTAATCTGCCAACATCGGGAATTGATGTTTCGAGAGGCGGGTCGGGATGAAACAGATCTGGCTGCGATGGCGCCTAATTTTCGAAATTGGTTGGAACCCAGAATTGTAGATGGTAGCTATTTTGGATTTCTTGCTACTGACAAAGATGACGTCGTAGCCGGCATCGGCTTGATGGAAATTGATTGGCCACCTCACCCATCTCATCCATATCAGGACAAGCGCGGCTATGTACTCAACGTGTACGTAGAGCCTGCATATCGTCGCCGTGGCATTGCAGACTTGTTGATGAAAATGGCCGATGCTGAATTTAAGAAACGTGGACTAACTTTCGCGATTCTACATTCAACTAACGCCGGGCGTCCTCTATATGAAAAAAGCGGCTGGTCCTCAACCACGGAGATGGCCAAGCCGTTGGTGTAAGTCGTTGACGTCAACATTGTTGTCCGCTACCGGCCAGGTGCGGAAGTTAGAGAAACTTGCATTGACTCGACGGAAGTTTCACTAACAAGAAGTAGTTAATGAAGGGACAAACAATGTCAGCAGCTCATGTTCTCATTGCGGGGATTATTTTTCTTTTGGTAATTGGTTTAGTCGCTTTTATTCAAAAGGGAGTAACCGGGAAAAGGAAGTGGAGTTTGATGGTCTCTCTCATCTTGTTTCTTGTCATAACTCCTCTGGTTGCTGGTGTAAATTGGTCAGCATTATTTCACTAACAAACCTTGCCAGTCTTATTTTTAGGGTGATGAGGATGTCTGTTATCGGCCAGATGCGGACTTTAGCTTGTAAATGAATCAGAGGCCTATTAAGTATGAACAATGGCCCAGCGTCGCGGCTCTATAATCGGAGGCCAGAGCCTGGACTTTTTGAGTCCGATTTTATAGCCACGAAATTTGATTTTGATTCACACTTTCACAGCTGCACTGTTGATTTGCTCGCAGAATTGACCCTC
>NZ_AJHH01000423.1 GCF_000256565.1 Herbaspirillum lusitanum P6-12
TGTGGGTCAATGTGGGTCAATTTTCGATGCAAAACAACAGCCGCGACGTCAATGTCCTATCCGCACTGGATATCTCAGTTGCTGTTGGATTGGCTGTTATCCTCGTTTTTTCGATGGGAGCACTACTTGTAAATAACTTTATTTATGCTGGTCAAAAGAAAGATTGGCGAGATTTTTGGTCGAAAGACATGCTTGAATATCTTTATCATCCGACTGTTACAGAGACATGGAGAATCGCACGCGGAAGGATGATATTGTTTCTCGCCACTTTTTTCATCACGTGGATAATCGGTATATTTTGTGTATTTTTGCGAACTCATTAGCGGAAGTCCGCAATCGGCCAACACCAGCCAGTCATAGCGGAAAGAACAGAAAATATATGACTGAACCTTGCCTAGACTATGTTTATTGTTGAAGATGAAATCCACTCAGAGTGGTGCGGAGAATTCACCACTCGTAAAGCGGCCATAGCAGCTCTCTTAGCACTTAGTAAGCTGCCGTGGAATAGCCCACCTAATGCCTGTCCATGTATGAGCTGGCAAACTTGCGGTCGTGACTATGCGCTCGTTGAATTCGATACCGCGCTCAATCCTTGGGAAGAGCTATCGAGGACACTGATTTTCTCAATTTCATCTAAAGGCATATCCTGGCACTCAACGTTGCCGAATATATAGTTCCATTGGAAGGGCGGCTGAGAACAGCCTCTACCCCGGAACAGCCTTGGCGAGTGAGTCAGCTAGTGGCCGACGACCGCAACCGGCCAGAAGCAGTCGTTGAACAATTAAAAGGCCAGCAAAAATATGCCATTGCTGACTATCGGCAATCGCACACTTTCGATAATCGACGAGGAGTAGCTGAGATACGACTTGATGTTATTCGATACCCCTGGCTGCCGAAATCATGCATTCGATAATCCATAGCGTGCAGGTAAAATCTTTCAACAAAAATCACGGCTGCTCACGTTGATCTCGCCCAGTAAATACGACAAGTCGACCAGCCGTTTCGCCACGAGATGCTTTACGCCGGAATGACTCTGCCAGATGCCGTAGACACCCAGTAACGAAGCATTGAGGACTTCATTTCGCTGCTTTTCCACCAATGTTGGCCAGATGATGACATTGGTTGATCCAGTTTCGTCTTCGATGGTGATGAAGAGCACGCCCTTAGCGGTACCGGGACGCTGGCGCACGGTGACGATGCCGCAGCCACGCGCGAACTGGCCATCCTGAAATGTCGCCATGAGATCATGGGGCAGAAATTTGCGTCTGGTCAGTATCGGTCGCAGCAACGCTACCGGATGGCGTTTCAATGTCAAGCCGGCACTGCGGTAGTCGGCGACTATGTCTTCGGCTTCGGAGGGTGCCTGCAATGTCAGTGATTCTTCGCGTAAAGGTGCAGCACGCAGCAAGTCCTTGGCAGGCACCGCATCGAGCGCTTGCCACAATGCTTCGCGTCGATGGCCGCTCAGCGCGACCAGAGCATTCCCCGCAGCGAGTGCTTGCAGGTCGCGCTTATCGAGGCCCGCGCGACGGGCAAGCTCCTGGATGTCGCTAAATACTTGTGTCCGGCGCGCCTGTTCGATGCGCAATGCGGCTTCTTCCTTCATGCCGCCGAGCAAGGACAAGCCCAATCGCACGGCAGGCCGTGCCGCACGGAGGTCTTCCAGCGTGCTTTCCCAATTACTGTGCATGACATCGGCCGGCAACACGCGTACACTATGGCGCCGCGCATCCTGAATCAATTGCGACGGCGAGTAGAACCCCATAGGCTGGCTGTTCAGCAAGGAACACAGGAAGGCTTCCGGTTCATGACATTTGATCCAACTGCTGGCGTAGGCAAGTAGCGCAAAGCTGGCGGCATGGCTTTCGGGGAAGCCGTATTCGCCAAAGCCCTCGATCTGCTTGAAGATGCTCTCGGCGAATTCGCGCGAATAGCCATTGTCGGTCATGCCCAGCACCAGCCGTTCATAGTGCGGCCCCATGCCGCCCTTGCGTTTCCAGGCCGCCATGGAACGGCGCAGGTCATCGGCCTCGCTGGGCGAATAGCCGGCGGCCTCGATGGCCACATCCATCACCTGTTCCTGGAAGATGGGGATGCCCAGGGTGCGCTCCAGGGCCTGGCGCAAGATTTCCTTGGGATAGGTCTCGGGTTCGCGACCTTCACGCCGCCGCAAAAAAGGATGCACCATGCCGCCCTGGATCGGACCGGGTCGCACGATCGCCACCTGCACCACGAGATCGTAAAAACGGCGAGGTTTCAGTCGCGGCAACATGCTCATCTGCGCCCGGCTTTCGATCTGGAACACGCCGATGGTGTCGGCCTTGCAGATCATGTCGTAGGTGACGGGATCTTCGCGCGGGATGTCCTGCATGGTAAACGGGACGCCGCGTCGTTTGCCGACCAGTTCCAGTGCCCGTCGCAAGGCCGACAGCATCCCCAGCGCCAGCACGTCGACCTTGAGCAAGCCGAGCGATTCAAGATCGTCCTTATCCCACTGAATCACCGAGCGGTCCGGCATGGCGGCGTTTTCGATCGGCACCAGCCGCGACAACTTGTCGCGCGCAATCACGAAGCCGCCGCTGTGCTGCGACAGATGACGCGGGAAGTTGAGCAATTGCTGCGCCAGGATGGCCCACTGGTGAGCGATGGGCGAGGCCGGGTCGAGACCGCATTCGGCAAAGCGTTCCAGCATGTTGTAACGATTGTCGAACCATTGGTGCGACTTGGCGACCTTGTCGACGATGGAGGCGTCCACGCCCAGCGCCTTGCCGACATCGCGCAGTACGCCGCGTGGCCGGTAAGTATGGACTGCCGCTGCAATGGCGGCGCGCATGCGGCCGTATTTGCGGTAGATGTACTGAATCACTTCTTCGCGCCGCTGATGCTCGAAATCGACATCGATATCGGGTGGCTCTCCGCGTTCCTTGCTGATGAAGCGCTCGAACAGCATGACCGAACAGGTCGGGTCGACTTCGGTTACGCCCAGGCAGTAGCAGACGACCGAATTGGCCGCGGAGCCGCGGCCCTGACGCAAGATCCCCTGATCGCGCGCGAAGCGGACGATGTCGTAGACCGTGAGGAAATAAGGCTCATAGGCCATGTCGTTGATCATCGTCAGTTCGTGCTCGATCTGATCGATGACCTTTTGCGGAATACCGCCGGGATAGCGTAGATACGCACCGAGATAGACCTCCTGGCGCAAATAGGCGGCAGGAGTCTGTCCGTCGGGGACCAGCTCTTCGGGATATTCGTAGCGCAAATCGCTCAGCTTGAAGGTGCATAGCGCCGCAATGTGCAAGGTTTCCTGCAATGCCGCCGCCGGGAAAATATTTGCCAGACGCAAGCGCGAGCGCAGGTGCTGTTCGGCGTTCGGCGCCAGATCGTAGCCGCAGTCGCCGACCGCTTTGCCGAGACGGATGGCAGTCAATGTGTCTTGCAGCGGTTTGCGCGAACGGACATGCATGTTGACTTGGCCGAGGGCGGCTATGCACAGCCCGTGACGGTCGGCCGTAGCCTGGAGGACGCCGCGATGTCGGGCGTCCAAAGGACGATAGAGCTGTGTCAGCCCCAGCCATGCCCGTTGGGGAAACGTCTGTTTGAGCCAGCGAGTTTGCTGTTCCAGTATCTCGGCGTCGGCCGGATAATGCGGCGCCAGGATCAGCAGGCAATCAGGCAGTCCGCGCAAATGGGCGTGCGAAGCCTGCGGCGCAGAAAAGTCATCGATGCCGAGTCGATAGTCCCCCTTGTCAGCGCGGGTGCGCCCCAGAGTGATCAATTCGGACAGATTCCCGTAGCCTTCGCGGTTTTGCGCCAGCGCGATCAGCGTCATGGGCGGTTGCTCCGGCGACCAGTCGATACGGAAATGTGCGCCAATGATCAGCTTGATTTCGCGGTCTTTAGTTTGTGTGTATGCGCGCACGACGCCGGCCAACGAGCATTCATCGGTCACGGCGAGCGCGGCATAACCGAGTTGGATTGCGCGTACGGCCAGTTCTTCCGCATGCGAAGCGCCTTCCAGAAACGTGAAGTTGGAGAGGCAGAACAACTCGGCATAATCCGGAATGGCGGGTGTCGCCGGTAGGATAGAAGATGTCTCGCTCATGGCGTTCCTCTTAACCGAACAAGCCGTGCAGGTACCAATGCGGCTCCCTACCGTCGACATCGCCGATGCGTTCGCGGTAGATCCAATAATGGCAATGGTTCGCGCCTTCGGCGATGTAATAGTCGCGCGTCACCAGCAGGCCGTTCCACCAGCCCGCCTCGATGCGTTCGGGTGGCGAGACCGGGCGCAGGCGTGCGCCGTAATAAGGACGATGTGCACGTAGGGGCAGCACGACAGGTTGCTCCAGCAGCCAGGTCGGGCGCGGCGGCAAGGGACGGTGGTCCAGCGATGTGGCCGTCGCCATGACCGGCACCCAGCGATTGGCTTGTTCTGGCCGATAATCCGCCAGCGGCGAGGCTTGCAGCACCTTATCCGCACCCAGCCGAGCGACCAGCAATTCGACCAGGCGCTTGTAGTCTGCCGGCGAACCGCCCGGTTCGGGAAACAGCTTGTCGCTGGCCGGCGCCATGGGCTCGGTTTCGGCGGCTTCCAGCACGACGGCGATAATGGGCGCGCTGATTTCAAGATGCGCCAGCCGTTCTTTTAACAGGCGGATCAAGTGGCTGTCTTGCCAGGTCGATTCGGCCAGGGCGAGCTGAATTGCAGTAGGCGTGACGGCCTGGCGGCCACGTTCGTGCTCCAGTTGCACGTGCACCTGCTTGACCGCCAACTGGCGGGCGCTCAGCCATCCGCATAGCTGGGCCAGTAGCGCTTGCACGGTATGCAGCGCAGCGTCGGCATGTTCAATGCGTTCGTTTAGTTCGATACGTTGCCGGAAAGTCGGCGGCATCTCGATCCAGGCATGCAACTCCGGTGCATTACCGTAGGCGCAATCAAGCGTATCGAGCATGTGGGTGTGGCCGCGTCGTTGCAAGCCGGCGCGCGGCAAACGGCGCAGATCGGACAAGGTACGGCAGCCGATGCCTTCAAGCCAGTCGAGATAGGGCGCCACAGTGAGCAAGGCGCTGACCGGAAGCCGGTCGAGGCATTGATGCAGACGTTCTTTCTTCATTATCCTGACACCGCCATGCCGAGCCAGCAAGGCGGCACCCGCAGCAGTCGGTGCGCAACTGATGATGGCCGTCAGACCGAGCCGGTGCATGGTGCAACGCACACGCTGGCATAGCATCCGAATGCCGCCGAACAGGCGCAGACTCGCGCCGATATCGAGCAGGACCGTTGCGTCATCGCTGAAACTGGCCTGCGGCGTGTATTGCAGCAAAGCGGTCGCAGCGCCGAACAGCGTCTGCGCTTCGCGCTCAGGTGCACGGTCATGCATCGGTGCCTGCGGCAGCAAGGCCAGCACGCCGCCGCGACGCATGCCATGGCGCACTCCGGCATCCTGGGCAGACGACGAGGCCGCCGCGCGCGTGTTCCAGTACGACGGCGGCAGTGTTACCCAACCAGTTCGGATAAAACACTTCCAACGGCAGCAGGGGCAGGTGTACGGCGATCCACAGGCGCATGATGCAAAAGATTCAGAGAAGGCAAGGAAATAAATAAAGGTTCATCGCGTTGCGGCCCGCGTCGCTTGATGAAACCGATATCAATGCCCGGCGTCAATGACAGCCGCAAGGCCGCAGGCGACGCATCCTGCGCGCAACTGAGAGGCCGCAACATGACAAAGAGCGTATTGCCGCTTTGCGCCGCCAGATGCAGACGCCGCAAACTGTCTTTGCGCAGATGGCGTTGCCAAAGCAGCAGCGCGGCACAGCTACCGGATTTCAATATCTGTTCCGCAGCCCAGGCGGCATCGGCACTCGTGGCAGTGCGCACCGATAGCAACCGCGAGGCGTCCACACCATTCTGATGCCAGCCAATGATCTGGGGGGCATGCGGCGTCTGCACCAGCGCAATACGATGCGGCGCCAGCGCTTGCAGCGCCGGTCCCAGCAAACGTAACTCGCCCACACCGGGTTGTTGCAACAATAAATCGATCAATGCACCGGTCGGCCAACCGCGTCCCGGCAGCTCTTTCGACAAAGCTGCGAAGCCGGTGTCGATGCAGCGCGCACCGCCAAGCGCCAACTGAGAGGCAAGCCAGAGCCCGCTGTGTATGCTTTGCGGCGAAGGAGTGGACATGGTCATTTATACTGTACAAATATACAGTATAAATGACTTGGACGGCTAGTCAAAGATCGAAGACTGGGGAAATTTGAATATCTATGAACGGCTAGAAACCGGAATCCAGCAGCACTGAGTACATTGGTTCTAAACGGGAAAACGATTCAATATTGACCTTGAAACGTGGTTACTTGAGGCTGGTGACATTGTTATTCCCCGCCGAGTAATTGACGGGAAACCACTGGAAGCCATGTTGTTTCGCCCGCAGCCGGCCCAGCCCGGGAAAAGGAACGTGAGCGGCGGCGAACAAGATCTTGCCATCCGCGATGCTGGTGAATTCCTTAATGCGCTCCTTTTCGGCTTGTTTACTATCACTGTCGAACGCAACGGAGACCGTCGGATCCTGAAATTGAATGGCCGCGACATGGATGATGTCGCCCACCACCATCAACCGATTTCCCTGGCTCTCGATCATGTAGCCCACGTGCCCTGGTGTATGTCCGGCGCTTTGATACGCACGGATACCGGGAGTCAGTTCTTCCTCGCCGTCAAACGGACGTATCCGGCCAGCCTTGATGTAGGGGGCCATGATTGTCATGGCGCGGCGGTAGGTGCCTTTCTGGTCGCCGCGATTGCCCTCGGGCGCCTTGGCCATGCTCGCTTCGCTCAGCCAGTAGTCGAGCTCCGTGCGATTGGCGCGGATGATCGCATTGGAAAAATTCATCTTTCCATCCGTCGTCAGCCCGCCAATATGGTCGGCGTGCATGTGCGTGATGTAGATCTCGTCCACTTGAGACGGGGTGTAGCCGGAGGCGCTCATGTTTGCCGCCAGCTTGCCGAGGCGCGGGCCGAAGATATTGCCGGCGCCGGTGTCGATCAGGATGAGTTTGCCCCCCGTATTAATCAGGAAAGCGTTATAGGAGGTTTCAAGCGGGCTCTCCAAATAGTGCGCTGCCAGCACTTCGTTGGTTTTTTGGGGAGTGGTGTTGGTGAGGAACTGATCGACCGGCAATTCCAGCGTGCCGTCATTGAGCGCGGTGATCTCGAACCCGCCCAACATGAAACGGTAGAACCCCGGCGCCGACGTGCCTGCAAACGGGGCAGCCGCGTGCGCCGCACCTTGCAGTAGCAGGCACATGGCAAGCAAGATGTACAGGGCAAGCGACCGAGGCGATGCGAGTGAATGTTGGTATTTCATGAGTGTCCTTTTGTTGAATTTAGAGGCAACGCAAACCATTAAACGGTGCTTTCGCGAGTCGCCGGTTGGCGACTGAAGCCAGCCGTATGGCATGCAACGAAGGGTAGTCTCGCAGAGTTCGATATTGTTCATCAACTGAATATAATGAACACTATCCGTTCAATTTTGTTAGGGATCATATGGAGTGGAGCGATGTCAGGATCTTTCTGGCTGTAGCGCGTACAGGCACGCTCGGCGCTGCCGCGCGCTTACTGCATGTCAGCCACCCGACCATCGGGCGGCGGTTGCGTGCCCTGGAGGAAGCCACGGGCCAAGTGCTTTTCCAACGAACGGCCGATGGCTTCGTTCTGACCGAAGAAGGCATGGGGGTTCTGCCGCTGGCCGAGCAAATCGAGGAGGGAGCACTGGCGATGGAGCGGCGGCTGGCCGGGAAGCAGCGTACGCTGGACGGCATCTTGCGGATCACCTCCGCCGACTGGTTCGGCGCCTATGTACTGCCGCCGGTACTGGCTGAATATGCGGCCAGCTATCCCTTGGTCGAGATCGAGGTGCTCACCGGAACGCGTCTGTTCAACCTGGCCCAGCGCGAGGCCGACATAGCATTCCGCATCGTTCCCTTCGAGGAACAGGATATCGTGCAAAGGCGGTTGCTCCGGATGCGCTATGGAGTCTATGTGGCCACCGCCAGCCCCGACCCGGTCATAGGCGACGGCAGCGGAATCCGCCTGATCACCCCCGATACCTTCAGCGGGACTTTTCCGGATACCGCATGGCTGAAGGAGATGTTCCCGAACGCCGGGGTTGTATTGCAATCCAATAACCGGAGCATCAAAGCGCAGATGTGTGCGATGGGGATGGGCATTGCGGTGCTGCCACGCCCACTTGGCGATCAGGTCAACGGCATCCGCCTGCTGGAACTGGGGGTGGAACCGTCGCATCGCGAAATCTGGATGGGCTACCATCGCGATCTCAGGCGGCTGAACCGCCTGCGTGCCTTCGTTGATCTTGCAGTCAAGCATCTCGCCAACGCGACGTTTGATGCGTCTGCGGGACTGCCGTGAGCATCTGGGAATGGACGTTTTGCGCCCTCCTGGTTTCGCTTCATCCGGCCCCATGATGGGGCGGATCCCTCACGAGATCCGTCAACAGGCCAGGGAGCCACAGAAAATCTGACAGCGATGTGATGCCTGTCGTCAAGCAAGCGCGTCAAGAGGAATGGCATACGGCAACGTCACCGAATTACTCTTATTCTCTGGCTCTCCGCCTCCCAACCGGAACTGCGCGACAATGCTGGCCAGCCGGGAGGCTTGCTCCTGCAGTTCCTGAGCGCTGGCGGCTGCTTCCTCGACCAAGGCTGCATTCTGTTGCGTGACTTGATCCATTTGACCGACCGCCTCGTTGGTTTGACTGATCCCGCGACTTTGCTCCAGGCTGGCCGAAGTGATCTCTGCCACCACGTCACTCACCTTTTTCACGCTCTCCACCACCGTCCTGATGGTGGCTCCGGTCTTGGCCACGCTCTCCTCGCCAATGCGCACCTGTTCCACGGAATCGAAAATCAGGACTTTGATCTCCTTGGCGGCGGCAGCGGAGCGTTGCGCCAGCGAGCGAACTTCCGCAGCGACCACGGCAAAGCCGCGGCCCTGTTCCCCGGCCCGTGTCGCTTCCACCGCTGCATTGAGCGCAAGAATATTGGTCTGAAACGCAATCCCGTCGATCACGCTGATAATTTCCACGACCTTTCTGGAGGACGAATTGATTGCATTCATCGCCTGCACCACCTGCTCCACCATGTCGCCGCCGCGGCCAGCGATGTCGGATGCGGAAGCAGACAGGCGATTCGCTTGTATGGCATTGTCGGTGTTGTTTTGCACACTGGAGGTAATCTGCTCCATGGCTGCCGCAGTCTCCTCGAGGGAACTGGCCTGGGCCTCGGTCCGGGATGACAGATCGAGATTTCCGCTTGCGATGTCGCGCGAAGCCATATGAATGGTACGGCTGGAATCGCGAATCTCTAACAGGACATGTTCGATCTTGTCGACGAATCTGTTGAAGGATGACGCGATCTGGGCCACCTCATCGCGTCCCGTCACCGGAAGGCGCTGAGTGAGATCGCCGGTACCCGAGGCGATTACATCCATGGCGTCGCGCACCCGCGACAAGCGTGTGAAGGAACGCGCGGTCGCAACACTGCTGACCAGAGTAGACAAGGCTGCCAGCAACAGCGCGGCGACTGCCGACGCTCCCAGCACGCTACGCATGCCGGGGGGGGGGCCCCCCCCCCCCC
>NZ_AJHH01000424.1 GCF_000256565.1 Herbaspirillum lusitanum P6-12
CGGCGCCGGCGTCATGCCGATCCAGCGAGATGACCAGCCGCCAGTCGGTACCGGGAATGGGCACGGCACGCAACCACTTACCGGCGCCATCCATCTCCACCTCGCTGACGCTCCCGTCGCGCGCCATCCCATCCAGCTGTGCGACGGTGAGTGAGGGAGCGATGTCGGTTGCCGGTTTCAGCAAAAGCTTCTCATCCGGGTGCGCAATCACCGTGCCGCCGGCATCGACAACGAATCCGATGCTGGCGGGCGTCGGATGAATAGCGCGGACGACTTGCCGCACCGTGTCCAGCGACACTCCGCCGGCCACCACGCCATACACAATGCCTTCGCGCAGGATGGGGGCGGTGAACGACACCAGGATCACGCCGGTGGCGGAACGGTAGGGTCTGGTGACAAGTGGTTTCTTGGCCTTGAGGCTATCCTGATACCAAGGACGGCCGGTCGGATCGTAGTTGGCGGGCAATCCAGGCGTGCTGGAAACAAAGTGTTTGTCCTGCCAACCGGCGGTGGTCAGCGAGAAGCCACCCGATCTCAGCAAATGGGCGGAGAGGCCACCTGGATCGCCAGGCGCGATGTCGGCGGCAGCAGCT
>NZ_AJHH01000425.1 GCF_000256565.1 Herbaspirillum lusitanum P6-12
GGCCGCCGCCGACACGGCCGCAGCCTTTGCGCTGCTCCATTCCGAAATGGCGAAGGCGTTGGCCGTCGCCAAGGACTCCAGGTTGCTGGCAGTAGTACGCGCATTGTCCGCTCGCACCAACAGCCAGATTGCACAGCTGGTCAGCGCCAGCGATACCACCACGGTTGCAGCAACGATCGCCAGAATTCTGGTGCGAATCGAAGACATCATGTCATGTTCCCCATGCGGCCTGAATGGCCGTGCACGAATGTGGCGCCATCGGCATCAGCATGCTCTCACAGCGTGCTGACGGCGATGACGGATCAGAACGTCCGCGCACCTTACTCGCCGGACTTCCAGCTCAGCGCAATCAGCAAGGCGCCAAGACCGGCGGCCAGCAGGAACGCGAAGGCGAGGTTGAACGAACCCTTGCCAGCCGTTACTAGCATGCCGATAACCACCGGCGCGATGCCGGCTGCGACCTGTCCGCCAAAATTGATGATGCCGGAGGCGGTTCCCACCGATTCGTCAGGCAAGTGTTTCAGTGGAATCGCGAAGACAGTGCCGTACACGGCGGTATAGCCGACCAGGCTCAAGGTCCAGAAGGCAAGCAGCCACGGCAGGGTGGTGGCCACCGCCATCAGCCCCAGGAAGACGATCACCATGGCCGCGCCAATGCTCATGAACAAACGGTCGCGGCCCTGTCCCACCTTGTCCAGCAGCCAGCCCACCACGTTGAGCGCGGCGAACGCCACCAGATAGGGAATGGCAGAAGCAGCACCGACGTGCACGATGTCGATGTCGCGGGTCTTCATCAGGAAGGTGGGCATCCATGAGATCAGACCGACATAGACAATATTGCTGAAAAAGAAAATCAGCATGGTCTTCTTCAAGACCATTTTTCCAAACAGCGTGCGAAACAGACCCTTTGTACGCACCTCTTGTGGTCGCACCGGCGAATCTTTTACAGCGAACCAGAGGACTATGGCCACCGCGACGCCTATCAGGCCGAACGCGTGATAAGCGAAGCGCCAGCCGTGAGCATGTATCAGCGCCGCAATGGCGCCCGTACCGACCGCACTGCCAAGAAACGACGCGCCGATGATCAACGACTTGGCGCGCGCTCGCTCGGGCTTGGGAAACGCTTCGGCAATCGTCACGGTACTGGCTGGTGCAAAACCGCCTTCGCCAAGGCCGAAGAGCAGCCGGATCACGATCAGGCCAAAGAAGCTTCCCGCCAGCCCGGTCATGCTGGTGAACACCGACCAACAGGCTACACAGAACACCAATACCCTGCGTGACCCGAAGCGGTCGGCCAGCCAGCCCGCCGCCAGTTGCATGAGCGCATAGCTGATGTAGAAAGATCCCAGAACCAGGCCGGCAGCTTGCGCATCCAGTGCAAACTCCTTGGTGATCGGGATGATGGATACGCTCATCGCCATGCGGTCGGCATTGGCGAGTATCCATGAGAACAACAGCGTGACGAGTACGAATATCTTCTGTCCGCGCCCGTAGCGGGCGGCCGGCCGAGGCTCCTGCACTTGACTGGCAAGCGCGTTCTGGTTGATTGATTGAGACATTTAGATTCCTGGTAAAGAACAACGTGAAAGAGCCCATCCCGATGAGGAATGGAAACGTTCAACACGCCGGCCGGCATGGTTGAAAACTTGGGCATGCAAGATGCGCGCCCTGGTGAATCGGCTGTACTCCGGCTGTACTCAGCCGCGCAACGCCAGAAAGACCTCTTCCAACGCATGCACGCGGGAAAAATCCTTCAACATCCCGAACAGTGCCTCGGCGCCGATCCCCATCGGCTTGCCGTGCGCGCAGTCCAGGAATTTCTCGCGCTGCTCCGGCTCCGAGAGCGGGTTCTGCGCACAGCCCTTGGGATACATGGACACTTGCTCCAGCACCCGGCCATCGGCAAACGTGATCCGCGCCTGGCAATCGCCGCCCCAAGGCAACGCTGCTGCCTGTGCGGATGCCTGGCGCTCGTGCATTTGCACCAGCGGTAGCAGCTGTCTCATTGCAACAGGCATGCGCGCCACAAACTCCTCGCTGAAGTGCGCCATGCGAGGCACCCCCTCAACCAGTGTCAGCGCAGCGCAGTAGTTCATGCTGAAACGCGCCTGCGCGCTGCTCTCCGGCTGGCGGTAACGCAGATTGGCAATCATGAAGGCCGGCATATGCAGGTCAATGGCGGCAATATCCTTGATAAAAAACCCCAGGTGCGACGACATGCAGGATGGATACAGCTTGGCCACCAGGCCGTATTCGTCGATGGCCAGCGGCGCGTGCGGGAACAGGCTGGCGGCAGAATCGCCGTCTTGCGTGCCGCCGGCATACAGTTCCGATAGCGACCACTTCCCCTGCAACATCTCCTCCACCCCGGTAATGCCGGAAGCTGCCAGGCGCGCCGCCAGAACCCCATGCATGGCCGCAAACCCGGCGTGCATGGGCTTGACCATGGAACCGAACTGGCGCTTGCTGCCGCCAGCCAGGCTGCTGCCGATACTGATGGCGTGCAGCACACCCTTCTCACTCAGCCGCAGCAACACTGCACAGGCGGCGGCGACGCCAATGGCACCGATGGTGGACGTCGCGTGCCATCCCGATGCGTAGTGCGAGGGATTCATCCGCTTGCCGATCTGCGCTTCCACTTCCAGGCCGACAATGTAGGCGTGCACGATGGCGGCCGCATCGGCGCCGGTTTCCTCGGCCAGCGCAAACAATGCCGGCACGAGGGAGGCGCTGGCATGTGTGACGGGTGGGAAAAAATTGTCGTCGAAATCCAGCGCATGGGCGGCGCAACCGTTGACAAGCGCAGCCCATGGCGCACCTACCGTAGCCTGCTGCGTGATGACACCGGCCCGGCCGGCGCTTTCCGCCGCACGCAAAAACCGACCGGCGTTGACGACGGCCACATCGTCGCGACCGCCCAGCAGGCAGCCAACCACATCGGTGATCGCGGTATGCGCGCGCGCCACCGACGACGCCGGAAAGCACCTGTCATAGTCGGCACACCAGGCGGCCAGGCGCCGGCTCAGGCCATTCATATCGTTCGCTGCGCTCACGCCACGCCTCCGGCCGCGACCGGCCCCATGCTTGTCGCCCGCACGTAGGCGTCGAAAAAGTCTTCACATCGCGCCAACTGATCCAGCGTCACGAATTCATTGGGCTTGTGCGCGTGGGCAATATCGCCGGGCCCGCAGACCATTGCAGGGATGCCTGCGGCGCTGAACAGGCCGGCCTCGGTGCCGAAGCCGACCTTGTTGGCACGGTCTGCGCCCAGGATATGCATCGCCCGACGAGCCAGACTGTCGCCGGCGGAAGTATCCAGACCCGGATACGCAGACAGCACCTCGAACTCCACACTCCCGATTGTTTCGGCGTCTCCCGCATACCCAGCCTGCAAACGCATCTGCGGCAACATCTCGCGCTCAACGTAGCAGCGCAGTTCATCCATTACTTGCCGTGGATCCACGCCGGGCAGGAAGCGGTGCTCGAACACGAACTCGCAACGGTCCGGGATGGTATTGATCACGGTTCCCCCCTGAATCACCGTAGTAACGATGGTCGAATACGGCACATCGAAGGCTTCGTCCCACGGACCGGCAGTGCGCGCCGTTCCGGCGATCTCACGGATCTTCACGATCAGTTCGGCGCTGAAATCGACGGCATTGATGGCCAGCTGCGGAGAGGAAGAATGCGCAGAATGCCCATGCACGCTGCAGCGATAAGCCTGCTTGCCCTTGTGAGCCAGCACCGGCTGCATCATGGTCGGTTCGCCGATGATCACACCGGTGGGCCGGATGTCGTTCTGCTGCAGGTCGGCCAACAATTCGCGCACGCCCAGGCAGCCCAGTTCCTCGTCATAGGAAAACGAAAAATGGATGGGCGTATGCAGTGTCTGCGCAGGTATGAGCCGCAGGCGCGTCAGGCAAACGGCAAGGAAGCCTTTCATGTCGCAGCTGCCTCGTCCGA
>NZ_AJHH01000426.1 GCF_000256565.1 Herbaspirillum lusitanum P6-12
GGGGGGGGGGGACCCGGGTGGCGATGAAGGGATCGCTGTCCCAGTTCTGGCCGTCGGCAGGCACGACATCGGTGTGTCCAGAAAATACCGTGCCGAAACCTGGACCTTCGCCATAGGTGGCAAACAGATTGGCCTTTTTCGTACTACGGTCGTAGGTCAGTCGCACCGAGGCGCCCAGCGCCTGCAGATAATCGCGCGCCCATTCGATCAAACCGAGATTGGAGTCGCGGCTGACGGTCTTGAAGCCGATCAGCTCGTTTAGCGTCATCAGGGTTTCCGGCGATGGCTCCGCGCCGCGAAACGGGGTGGCAAGGCTCATGCGTTCCTCTTGGAAAATTTGAAATGTTTCCGAATCAAGTTGACCGCCGACCATGACAGATTGCAGACAGAATCGAAGCGCAATTCAGTCAGTTCCATGCAAGCCATTTGCGATTCCAGATACCCGGCAAGACCTTGATTCAGTAGAATGAGCACATGTTAGAGAGCATCGACAAATGGAGCGATGCACAGATTTGCAATATTTTTGATTTGCTGTGCAGGTATTTGAACAGTACAGATTGAGGAGATGATGAATGGCCTTGATACATCTATCGGCCAGTGTGCGCATGTCGCTGGTGGAGCAGATTGTGGAGCAGCTGCGCAAGCTGATCGACAAGGGCACATTGCGGTCGGGTACCAAGATGACGTCGATTCGCCTGTTCGCGCAACAGCAAGCAGTCAGCGTGCATACGGTGGCCGAAGCCTATGAACGCCTGGTCGCGCTGGGCTATTTCGAATCGCGGCCGCGCAGCGGCTTCTTCATCAAACGAGCCCATACAGCGGAGCAGAAACGCGATCCCACGCAAAGCTTTGCCAAGGCCTTCGACCACCTCTGGCAACTGCGCTCGCATCTGATCAACGCCGACGGACTGCTCAATGTCACGTCCGGCAAACTGCCCACCGACTGGATGGATGCCGACATGGTGCGCGCCAGCCTAAAGTCGGTCGCGGCCAAGATCGACTCCGCCATGCTGCAATATGGCGATCCGCATGGTTACCTACCATTGCGCAGCCTGCTTCAGACGCGTCTGAGCGATCTGGGCATCCATACCCAGTCCGACCAGATACTGTTGACGGGCGGCGCCTCGCAGGCGATGGATCTGATCATCCGCTATCTGCTACGTACAGGGGACAAGGTGCTGGTGGACGATCCCGGCTATTTCAATCTGTTCAGCAACCTGCAGATGCAAGGTATCGAGCCCTTGCCGGTGCGTCGCAATCACGACGGTCCCGACCTCGATATGCTGGAAAATCTGGCGCAATTACACCGCCCCAGGATGATGTTTACCCAGTCAATACTGCAGACGCCCACCGGCTCCACCATCTCTGCTGGCAACGCCTATCGCCTGCTGCGCCTGGCCGAGCAATACGACTTCCGCATCGTTGAGAACGATGTCTATGCCGACATGCTGGGCGAACCAGTGCCGCGCATTGCCGCCCTCGACCAGCTCTCTCGCGTGTTGTACGTGGGCAGCTTCTCCAAGACCTTGTCGGTATCGGCGCGGGTCGGTTATGTGGCTGCTGCCGCTGCCGATATCCGCGATCTGGCCAACATGAAGATGATTACCAGCATCACCAGCGCGCAACTGGCCGAAAAATTTGTTTTTCACGCACTGACCGAGGGCCTATACCGACGCTCGGTGGAACGCCTTCGCCTGCGTCTGGCCGCCAGTATGGCGGAGACGGAAAAAGCCTTGCGTCCGCTGGGCTTCCAATTCTTTTGCCGGCCCCTTGGCGGCAAGTTCGTTTGGCTGCGTCATCCGAATTTCGAGAGCTCTTCAGATATATGGAAGCTGGCCGGCGACGCCGGCATCGTGATCGCTCCGGGCAAAGTTTTTCGCAGCAGCATGCAAGACACGCCGTGGTTCCGACTCAACGTAAGCTATGGAACAGAGCCCGCTCTTTTAAAATTCCTCAGGACGATTTGTTAAGCGCAGAATGTTCTTAAAGCGTTACGTCCCAGGCTGATCTGATGAGAATCTCGTCTGCAATCGGCCAGAAGCTGACAACGGTTGGATAAAATTAATAAAAATGAAGGGTTCGACGATGTCCGACGGACGCAAGGTTCGTTCATGGGAAGGTCAAATCCAAACCGAGCATCCTGCCAAGGGCGAAAGTGACGAGTCCCAGGCACAGAAGCGATAGCACCGCGATTGCGGCCACCTTGCCGCCCGCGCGTAGCACCGCACGCCTCTCCTTCTCCGTCCCCTTCTTCCCTTGATCGTAATGCCATTTGACGGCAAAGAACATGCCCGTGCCGAGCACGAGGACCTTGAACACAACGAAAACTATCGGGACCCATTCCATCATTTTTTAGTACTTCCAGAGAGAGGAGAAAACGTCAGCGACCGCCATGCAAGGATGGTGTTGCTGCACGTCCTGACGCATACTACTTGAAAGCAATTTCCATACATTGAGACAAAATGTCCCAGTCGAAAAACATACAAGATGAAAATTTGCCAATCTGGTTGCCGCGATTGTCCGTGCACGGCGGGCCGCGTTTTTTGCAGATTGCGGATGCGTTGCAGGCGGCGGTGGCAGACGGATCGCTGAAGCCGGGCGACCGTTTGCTTCCGCAGCGCCAGTTGGCGGCACAGTTGGACGTCGACCTGACGACGATCACCCGCGCATACGACGAAGCCAGACGCCGCAACTTGCTGGAGGGCCGCGGCGCCCGAGGTACTTATGTCGCGGCGCCAAAAGTCGAATTGATCTCGATCCTCGACCTGAGCATGAATACCCCGCCACCGCCGGAGGGCGTGGACTTCGACGACATGTTGAAACAAGGTTTGTCTCAAGTATTGATGAGGGCCGACAGTGAATTGCTGATGACTTACCATCTGACCGGTGGAAGCGACTCCAACCGCAAGGCTGGAGCCAAATGGCTGGCGCCGATGTTTGGACATCTGGATTCTGGACAGGTTGTCGTCTGTCCAGGTGCGCAAGCGGCGATCGCTGCATTGATCCTTGCACTGACGGAGCCTGGCGATGTTATTTTGGCAGAGCCAATGAGTTATCCCGGCTTGCGTGCCGCAGCGACCCAATTAGGCCGGCACGTCATTGCGGTGGAAGCAGACGAGCACGGGATGGTGCCTGAGAGGTTTGAGGAAGCGTGCCGCCAACACAAGCCTGGGCTGGTCTACCTCAATCCGACATTGCAGAATCCGACCGCCGTCACCATGCCGGAACGCCGGCGCAAGGAGTTCGCCAGCATCGCGAAGCGCTGCAATGTACGCATCGTCGAGGACGATCCCTACTGGCTTCTTGCCGATGGCCCGCCTCCGCCTATTGCCAGGTTTGCCCCGGAACAGGTGTATTACATCTCAACCCTGTCGAAATGCCTGACGCCCGGCTTGCGTATCGCCTTCGTGCTCATACGCGATCCGCACGAACGCGAACGTTTCCTGGCCGCGCTGAGATCATTTGCGCTGATGGTCGCTCCTCTGACGGCGGCACTGGCCACTCAGTGGATCCTCGACGGTTCGGCTGACGGATTGATGGAAGGCGTACGCAACGAGGCGCGCCTGCGCCACCGGATGGCCCGGGATATCTTGGCGGGGCGGTACAGCGGCGCCGGAGACGGCCTGCATGTATGGCTCGAATTGCCGGCGTATTGGAACTCCTCACAGCTTGCGCATGCAGCTGACAGCGAAGGCATCGCCGTCACACCGGCGGAGGCATTCGCAACCGGCAACGGGTCCGTGAATGCAATTCGGATCTCCTTGGGCAGCATCAAGGATCGTGGACGCTTGCTGGCGGGTCTTCAACGGCTGTCTCATCTGCTGGCACGGCGGCCCGAGTCGTTCAGCGCTGCCGGAGTTTAACTCCCGGGGAAACACTCTGCATCATCCGGAAGTTCTCTCAATGCGGTCGCACAGTGGTGCTGATGAGAGGAATCGAACCTCCGACCTACTGATTACGAATCAGTTGCTCTACCAACTGAGCTACATCAGCACGGAGCAATATTTTAGCAAAAACCACCGGCAAGGTCCCTCGCCTGTCCCGAAGCAGCGAGACTTCATGCTTTCTTCACATAAGCCCAAGCAGCATCGGCGCAGCGACGTTACAATCGCCATCGCACCATGTTGGTGCCTTGTTCGATTACCACTCTTCCCTCATGAATCATTCCGAAACGGCACGCGGCATCGCTTTGTCGGTGACGGCGTCGCTGCTGTTCGCCCTTCTCTCCGCCTACACCAGCTGGCTGACGCCGCTGGACGGGCTCGACATCTTTGCCTGGCGCATCTTGTGGACGCTGCCGCCGGCGTTGTTGCTGATCGTCTGGCGCAAACATGGCGCGCAGTTGCGCGATGCCGTTGTTGCATTGCTGCGCAGTCCGTTGCAGGCGCTACTGTTCGTGGCGATGACGGCGATGCTGGGCGTGCAGTTGTGGCTGTTCCTGTGGGCGCCGGTGAATGGGCGCGCACTGGAGGTGTCGCTCGGGTATTTTTTGCTGCCGCTGGCGATGGTGCTGATCGGGCGCTTCTACTATCACGAGCGGCTCGACGTCTGGCAGCGCATCGCCGTGGTGTGCGCGATCATCGGCGTGTTGCATGAGCTGTGGATGACGCGTGCGTTCTCGTGGCCGACACTGCTGGTGGCGCTGGGGTATCCGCCCTACTTCATGATGCGACGCCGCCTCAAGCTCGATTCCATGGTGATCTTCATCATGGAGATCTTCCTGCTCACGCCGGTGGCGCTGTACACGCTGGCGATCAGCCCCAATCTTGCGGGTGTATGGCAACGCCCGGACATGTACCTGATGCTGTTGCCTGGACTCGGCCTGCTTAGCACGGTGGCGCTGGATTGCTATCTGCGCGCCAGCCGCCTGTTGCCGATGGGCCTGTTCGGCATCCTCGGCTATGTCGAGCCGGTGTTGCTGGTAGTGGTGGCGATCATCCTGCTCGATGAAACGGTGAGCGCGGCGCAGCTGTGGACGTACATCCCGATCTGGATGTCGGTGGGCTTCACCGCAATCCACAGCGTGCGGTTGATGCAGCGGCGCTGATCCACAGCTGCTTCCGTCATCACCGTCGTCGCTATTCTGACGCCGCCTTCAGCACTACGCTGATAGGCGGCGTCGTCGCAAGGGCGCAGGATGATCGTTCTGCCGGCAGGGGAATCCATTCTCTGCCGGGACCACCGTTCAACATGGAGAAATCATCATGGCCAATCCATCCTCATCATCTTCCCCTTCAGCTTCACCGCTCTGCGTCGCCATCCTCGCCACCGACGGCTTTGAACAAGCCGAGTTGCTGGAACCGAAGAAGGCGCTCGAAGCCGCCGGCGTCAAAGTCGACGTGATCTCGTCCAAGGCCGGTTCGCTGCAGGGCTTCAAGCATGTCGACAAGGGCGAGCAGGTCAAGGTCGACAAGACCTTCGACCAGGCGCGTCAGGAAGATTATGCCGCCGTGCTGTTGCCGGGCGGCGTGGTCAACGGCGATGCCATGCGGCTGGTGCCAGAAGCCGTCGAATTCGTGCAGCAGGCCAATGCGGCCCACAAACCGATCGCGGCGATCTGCCACGGCGGCTGGCTGCTGATCTCGGCCGGCCTGGCGAAGGATCGCACCGTGACCAGCTGGCCGAGTTTGCAGGATGACTTCAAGAACGCAGGCGGCAAGTGGGTCGATCGTGAAGTGGTGCAGGACGACAACTTCATCACCTCACGCAAGCCGGATGATATCCCGGCCTTCAACAAGACCTTGCTGGAGGCGTTGAAGAAGGCTGCATAAGCCAATAAACCGATAAACCGGTAAGCCAACCGCACGTCGGCGCAATAAAAAAGGGACTTGCTTCGCAAGTCCCTTTCGTTCATCCCGCAATCCGACAAGGAAAATTCATTCCTTGTGATAACCGGTGACGCGCTCGACTTCGTTCTTCGAACCGAGGAACACCGCGACGCGTTGATGCAGTTTCTCCGGCTGGATGTCGAGGATGCGCTGGTCGCCATTGGTGGCGGCGCGCCGCCGGCCTGCTCGACGATGAAGGCCATCGGGTTGGCTTCGTACATCAGGCGCAGCTTGCCCGCCTTATCCGGTTCACGCGCATCGGCCGGATACATGAAGACGCCGCCGCGGTTGAGGATGCGATGTACGTCGGCGACCATCGAGGCGATCCAGCGCATGTTGAAGTCCTTGCCGAGCGGACCGGTCGAGCCGGCCAGCATTTCGTCGACATAGCGCTTGACCGGCGGATACCAGTGGCGCGCGTTGGAGGCGTTGATGGCGAATTCCTTGGTGTCCGCGGGAATCTGCATGTCGCGCTGGGTCAGCACCCAGGCGCCCATTTCGCGGTCCAGCGTGAAGCAGTGCACGCCGTCGCCGGTGGTCAGCACCAGCACGGTTTGCGGGCCGTAGACGGCGTAGCCGGCGGCGACTTGCTTGGTACCCGGCTGCAGGAAGTCTTTTTCCGACGGCGTGGTCATGCCGTCCGGCGCCTTCAGCACCGAGAAGATGGTGCCGATGGAGACGTTGACGTCGATGTTGCTGGAGCCGTCCAGCGGATCGAACATCAGCAGGTATTCGCCTTTTGGATAGCGGTTCGGAATCGGATGGATGGTTTCCATTTCTTCCGACGCCATGCCGGCCAGGTGACCGCCCCATTCGTTGGCTTCGAGCAGGATTTCATTGGAGATGACGTCCAGCTTCTTCTGCACTTCGCCCTGCACGTTTTCGCTGCCGGCGCTGCCCAGCACTTCACCGAGCGCGCCCTTGCCGACGGCGTGGCTGATGCTCTTGCAGGCGCGGCCGACGACTTCGATCAACAAGCGCAGTTCGGACGGGATCTTGTTGTGCAGACGCTGCTGCTCGATCAGATGCTGGGTAAGGCTGATGCGTTTGGTCATGTTGTTCTCTCTTAAAATCAATGCAGATTCGTTGCGGCGCCGGTCGGTGTTCTGACAGGCGTCAGGTTATTCATGTTTATTTATCGGCCAGCGACTTGGTGATCACCTCGGCGACGTCGCGCGACAGCTTGGCCGTGCCGGCAACCTGGCGCAGGGCGTTGCGCATTCTTTCCTGCAGCGCCGGTGAATACTTGCGCCAGCGGTCCAGGCTGCGCGCCAGGCGTGCGGCGACTTGCGGGTTGCTGCCGTTGAGCGCGATGACTTGCTCGGCCCAGAAAGTGTAGCCGCTGCCGTCGAGCGCATGGAAGGCCGAAGGATTGCCGTTGCAGAAGCTGAAGATCAGGCTGCGCGCGCGGTTCGGATTCTTCAGGGTGAAAGCCGGATGCTGCGCCAGCGTGCGCACGGTCTCGACGTCGGCGGTACGGGCAGTCGCCTGCAGCGTGAACCATTTGTCGATGACCAGGGCTTCCTGTTCGAACTCGTTGTAGAAGTCTTCCAAAGCCTTGACCTTGCCGGCGGCGCCGCTGTTGGTCAGCGCGGAGAGCGCGGCCAGGCGATCGGTCATGTTGTTGGCGTTGTCGCATTGCTGTTGCGCCAGGGAGTGGGCCTGTTCGTCGTCGAGCTCGGCCAGGTAGGACAGCACCACGTTCTTGAGCGCGCGCTTGCCGGAGGCAGCGGCGTCGGGGCTATAGGCGCCGGTGTCGTGATTGTCGCGGTAAGCCTTGAGCAGGTCGGCGCTCAACTCCTTGGCCAGCGTGCGGCGCAGGAACTGGCGCGCAGCGTGGATGGCTTGCGGATCGATGACTTCCATCTGCTCGGCGATCATGGTCTCCGACGGCAGCGTCAGCACCAGTTCGCGGAACGCCGGGTCGAGCGAGGCGTCGTTAAGCGTGGCGCGCAAGGCATCCGTCAGCGCGCTGTCGTGCTGCAGGCTGTGCAACACGGAATCGACCGAGACCACGTGGCCCGACTGGCGTGCGGCCTGCACCGCAATGGTCAGGTTGAGCAGACGGCGCGTGGCGAGGCGTTGGCCTGCTTCCCAGCGGTTGAACGGATCGCTGTCGTGCGCCATCAGGAAGGCCAGCTCGGCGTCGCTGTAGTCGTATTCCAGCACCACCGGCGCGGAGAAGCCGCGCAGGATCGACGGCACCGGTTTTTCGGCGACGTTGGTGAAGGTGAAGGTTTGTTTCGCTTGCGTCAGTTCCAGCACGCGGGTGGTCTGCGCCGACCTGGCGGTCTTTTCGCCGGCCAGCGTCAGCGCCAGGTCGCGGCCCTTGCGGTCGAGCAGACCAACGGCGACGGGGATGTGGAACGGCAGCTTTTTCTTTTGACCGGGTGTCGGCGGGCAGGATTGTTCCAGCGTCAGTTCCAGCGTCCTGGCCCTGGCGTCGTAGCGTACCGAAGCAGCCACGCGCGGCGTGCCGGACTGGCTGTACCAGCGCTCGAACTGCTTGAGGTCGCGCTTGTTGGAATCCGCCATGGCGGCGCGGAAATCGTCGCAGGTCACGGCCTGGCCGTCATGGCGCTTGAAGTACAGGTCCATGCCCTTGCGGAAGCCGTCGCGGCCGAGCAGGGTCTGGTACATGCGCACGACTTCGGCGCCCTTTTCGTAGACGGTGACGGTATAAAAATTGTTGATCTCGACGAAGGAGTCGGGACGTACCGGATGCGCCATCGGGCCGGCGTCTTCCGGGAACTGCGCCTGGCGCAGCACGCGCACGTCGTCGATGCGCTTGACCGCGCGACCGCTGTCGCTGCCGATCATGTCGGCGGAGAATTCCTGGTCGCGGAACACGGTCAGGCCTTCCTTCAGGGACAGCTGGAACCAGTCGCGGCAGGTGACGCGGTTGCCGGTCCAGTTGTGGAAGTATTCGTGGCCGACCACTGCTTCGATGTTGGCGTAGTCGACATCGGTGGCGATGCGCGGATTGGCCAGCACGAACTTGGTGTTGAAGATGTTGAGGCCCTTGTTCTCCATCGCGCCCATGTTGAAATCGCCGACGGCGACGATCATGAAGCGGTCCAGGTCGAGCTCCAGGCCGAAGCGTTCTTCATCCCAGCGGATGCTGTTCTTGAGCGAATCCATGGCGTGCTGGGTCTTGTCGAGATTGCCCGCCTCCACCCACACCTGCAGCAGCACTTCGCGGCCGGATTGCAGCTTGTATTTTTCTTCCTGGCAGACCAGCTTGCCTGCCACCAGCGCGAACAGGTAGGACGGCTTCTTGAACGGATCTTCCCACTTGGCGTAATGACGGCCGCCGGGCAGCTCGCCCTCTTCGATCAGGTTGCCGTTCGACAGCAACACCGGATATTGCTTCTTGTCGGCGCGCAGCATCACGGTGTACTTGCCCATGACGTCGGGACGGTCCGGGAAGTAGGTGATCTTGCGGAAACCTTCGGCTTCGCATTGCGTGAAGAAATTGCCGTTGGACACGTACAGGCCCATGAGCGACGTATTGCGCTGCGGTTGCGTGGTGGTTTCGATTTCCAGCGTAACCTTGGCGGGCGCGCCGGCGATGCGCAGGATGCCGCCCTGGATGCGGTAGTCGCGCGCGGTCAGCGTTTTGCCGTTCAGGCGCAACTGCACCAGTTCGAGTTCTTCGCCGTAGAGCTCGATATCCTTGCCGGGAGCCGCCGGATTGCGCTGCATCACGATGCGCGTGGCGACGCGGGTCAGTTCAGGTTCGAGGTCGAAACCCATTTCGACGGTGTCGACAAAATAGGTCGGTGCGGCGTAATCTTTGCGGTAAATCGTCGGAGGCGTATCGGTGCGCATGGAGGATATCCCGGGAAAGGTGCAATAGAATGCATTAGGAACAAAACACGATTTTACCAATCAACCGATTGGATAGGCAGAAAAGGGCGAGAATAGTGCCCGGAACATTTCCACCGAAGCCGTCAGCCGCAATCTGCCTTGTCAATATCGGAGAACCATCATGAAACGCTTGCTTGGCATCATCTTCACTGCAAGCAGCATCCTGCTCGCAGGCTGCGCCAGCACCATCAGCAGCGACGTCACCGCCTTCCATGCCTGGCCGAACGACCTGCCGGACAAGTCCTACGTCTTCACGCCGACCAAGGACCAGGAAAGCAGCCTCGAATACCGCAATTACGAACAACTGGTGCGCGCCGAGCTGCAACGCCTGGGCTTCACGGATGCCGCCGGGGCCAAGGCGCCCTTCAAGGCGACCCTCAAGGTGGCGTTCAGCTACGGCATGCAGGCCGGCACCGTCGTCGTAACCCAGCCGGTCTATGATCCGTTCTGGTATGGCCCGACCTATCCGGGATGGCGCGGACGTCCGTTCGGTCCCTGGGGACCCGGACCGTTCTACGATCCGTTCTGGGGGCCGCCGATGCAGACCACCACCTTCCCTGTGTTCCAGCGCCGCCTGTACCTGAGCATCACGCGCGCCGACAGCGACCGCAAGCTGTATGAAGTGACGGTCGACAGCGAAGGCCGCGAAGCGACGCTGCCGATGGCCATGCCGTACATGGTGGCCAGCGCGTTTTCGGAATTCCCGGGCCCCAGCGGCGTTTCACGCGCCGCCGTTTCGCGTTTGAAAAATTCGAC
>NZ_AJHH01000427.1 GCF_000256565.1 Herbaspirillum lusitanum P6-12
ACGGGGGCGCGCGCCGCCGTTTCGCGTTTGAAAAATTCGACAACTTCGACGCCGAAGCGTGGCTGGCGATCAAGGGCGACTTCAAGCCGAATCCATTGCCGACCGTACCGACGATTTTCGGCAGCGATATTTCCGGCGACATGGTCAACATCGCACGCAGCAACCTGCGCAAGGCCGGCATTCAGTTCGACGTGCCTCTCAAACAGATCGAAGCGCAGGAAGTCAAACCGCCGGTGGACGCAGAAGGCAATCCGACCATCGGCATCATGCTGACCAACCCACCCTATGGCGAGCGTCTGAGCGTGCGCGGCGATGCCGCCGTGCCGACCGATGAGCTGTTCGTCGCCTTCTTCAGCGCCTTCGGCACCACGCTCAAGCAGCGCTTCGCCGGCTGGAGCGTGTTCCTGTTCTCGGCCGACCTCGGGCTGCCGAAATTGTTGCGCCTGAAGGAAGCTCGCAAGACGCCGTTCTTCAACGGCGCGCTGGAATGCCGTTTGTTCCGCTTCGACATGGTGGAAGGCTTCAATCGCCGCGAGGCAGCCAAACCCAAGCCGGAAGGGGCATAAGCAAGCACGGCGGGATGATTGTCAACGTCACCGAAACAATTCATCCCGCTGCGACGTATTTATCCCAGACTCGCTTTTACTTACAGTTGCTCCCATCGAGGCCAATCGTGGCCTCATTCATTTTGGGAGCCGCCATGACCACTACCATCCTCAACACCAAGGCCGACTACGCCGCTTTCCTGCTGCGCGTCACCTCGGGCCTGTTCTTCCTGGCGCACGCCGCGATGAAGATTTTCGTCTTCACGCTGCCCGGCACTGCCGCGTTCTTTGAGTCGCTGGGCTTGCCCGGTTTCCTCGCGTATCTGATCATCCTGCTGGAAGTAATCGGCGGCATCGCCCTGGTGATCGGTTTCTACGGCGACCTGCTGGCCATTCCCCTTGCGATCGATCTGGCCGGCGCCATCTTTACGGTGCATGGCAAGAACGGCTTCTTCTTCAGCAACCCCAAGGGCGGCTGGGAATACCTGGCCATGTGGATCGTTGCCTTGATCGCGGTCTATCTGCTCGGCAACGGCGCGTTCGCCGTCAAGCGCAAGAGTCTGAACAACGCTGCATAATCCTTATCCTGAAACCCTTGCGAGGCTAACCCCCTCGCAGGTTTCTTCCCTTTTCCGGAGTACTGCCATGCCTACCGCACTGCCATCGCTTTTCGTTTCTCACGGGTCGCCCATGCTGGCGGTGGAACCCGGCAGGACCGGGCCGCTGTTGCGCAGCATCGGCGCAAGCCTGCCGACGCCGAAAGCCATCGTGATCGTCTCGCCGCACTGGGAAACCCAGACGCCGCGCGTCGGCAGCCTGGCAAAGCAACGCGTGATCCACGACTTCGGCGGTTTTCCGCAAGCGTTGTACGAGCTCGGTTATCCGGCCTCCGGTTCGCCGGAACTGGCCGAACGCGTCGCCGGCCTGCTGCAGGAGGCAGGACTGCATGCGCAAACCGACGACGGCTGGGGCCTCGATCACGGCGCCTGGGTGCCGCTGCGCTACCTGTATCCGCAAGCCGATATCCCGGTGCTGCAATTGTCGCTACAGCCGCATCAGCCGCCGGCCTATCACTACCGCATCGGCCAGTTGCTGGCGCCGCTGGCGAAGGAAGGCATCCTGCTGATCGGCTCGGGCAGCTTCACGCATAACCTGCGCGAACTGCGCCGCAACGATGCGGATGCCACGCTTGGCGCGGACAGCGCTCCGCACACGATGGAGTTCCTCCAATGGTTCCTGACGCAAATGCAGCGCGGCAATCTGGAAGCGCTGCTGGGCTATCGCGAATCGGCGCCGCATTCATACAGCGCTTCGCTGCCGAAGGTGATCGCCACGAT
>NZ_AJHH01000428.1 GCF_000256565.1 Herbaspirillum lusitanum P6-12
ACGGAATACAGCGCTTCGCTGCCGAAGGTGATCGCCACGATCAGCAGCACCGCCAGGATCAGCACTACCAGCAGCCGACCGAACTTGGGCGACCCGTCAGTACCGGAGGGCTGCTCATCGGGATGGTTCATCGGGCTCTTGCCCGGATCGGAGATAGTCAAGATCAGTCCTCAAGGAATCAGGATGGTGGAGCCGGTGGTCTTGCGGGCTTCCAGATCGGCGTGCGCCTGGCCGACGTCCTTCAGCGCGTAACGCTGATTGATGTCGATGTTGACCTTCTTGGCTTCGACCATGGCGAACAGGTCGCCGGCGGTGGCGTTGAGCGCCTCGCGCGTGGCGACATAGTTGCCCAGCGACGGACGCGTCAGGAACAGCGAACCGCGCGAGGCCAGCTCGCTCACGCCGAACGGCGACACCGGGCCGGAGGCGTTGCAGCAGGATGGTCTCGCCGCCCTTCAACGGATAGGTCTGGCGCAACAGGTATTGCACGGTCATGCCTTGCAGCATCATCGCGGCGGCGGTGTCGAAGCTGATCGAATCGGGCAGCTTGACCAGGATGTCGGCAGGCATCACGCGCGCTTCGGCGTAAGCGCCGTTGGGACGACGCCGCATTCGGTGCGCACCCATCCGACCGATGAACATCTGCTGACGCTGTTCTTCGCCATGGGCGCGGCCGACGACTGGACGCAATCGGTGCATCTGGACAGCGGTTCGACGTATCATAGTCTGCGCATGGACGCCTTCGCATTCGGTTCGCAGTCGTCCATCCTCGCCGATTTGCCTGCTGCGGCATAACCCGTCCTGAAAGACATCGCTTGAACAAACTGCGCGAAATCGAATGCTTCATCGCCGTGGCCGAACTGGGCAGCTTCGTCAAGGCGGCCGACGCGCTGAAT
>NZ_AJHH01000429.1 GCF_000256565.1 Herbaspirillum lusitanum P6-12
CGATGCGCGACACCGCGACCATCGTCAGGCACACCGGCAGCACCGTGCAGAACACTGCGTTGATCAGCGACAGCTGGTACACCTGGACCGGCTGCACCAGCGCCGAGGCCGGACGCAGGATGAAGAACTGGATGATGCAGGCCACCGACGATACGCACATCGCGTAGGCCACCAGGCGCATGGCGCCGACGCGGCGCACCAGCTCGCCGGAAAAGATCAGGTACAGCGCATAGGTGATGGCAGCGCCCAGCACCAGCACGCTGCCCAGCACGACGTTGTTGCCGCCGGTATTGATGTCGTGCTGCAGCACCAGCGCGGTGCCGAGGTAGGACACCAGCAGCGCGCCCCACTCGATCAGGCCGACCTTGCGCTTGTAGAAGGTGAAGGAAATCAGCAGCACGAAGGACGGCGTCAGGAACAGGATCAGCCGCTCCAGACCGGCCGAGATGTATTGCAGGCCAAGGAAATCGAGGAAGCTCGACAGGTAGTAACCGATCAGGCCGAGGAAAGCGATTTTGGCGTAGTCGCGCCCGGCCAGCGGCGGCGAGTTGCGCGCCTGCCAGAACGCCAGCACCGCAAACATCGGCAGCGAAAACATCATGCGCAGGCTGATCACCATCACCGCATCGACGTGATAGCGGTACATCAGCTTGGCGACGATGGCCTTGGCGGAAAAGAAAATGGCGCCGACGACGGCGAGCAGCAAACCGCCCAGATAGGCGCGGCGCGGGGAAATGGAGGGGGAAAGCGCGGTGGAAGACATCGCATGATTGTAAACGCTCCGGGCCTGCTCTGCCGGGCGGCCTCCGGGTCATTTTCCTGTTAGGCCGGCCGCGCGACCTGCAGCGGCGCAATCAGCGCATCCAGTTCCGCCTGGCCGAACTTGGGCGTCACCGCGCCGTCGCTGCCGAGCACGCCTTCGGCCAGCACCGACTTGCGCTCCTGCAGTTCGAGGATGCGTTCTTCGATGCTGCCTTCGATGATGAGCTTGTAGACCAGCACCGCCTGGTCCTGGCCGATGCGATGGGCGCGGGCGATGGCCTGCTCCTCCACCGCCGGGTTCCACCATGGATCGACCAGGATGACGGTGTCGGCGGCGGTCAGGTTGAGGCCGATGCCGCCGGCCTTGAGGCTGACCAGCATGATGGGCACGTCCTTGCGCTGGAATTGCGCCACCACCTCGCCGCGCGCCGCCGACGGCGTCTTGCCGGTCAGCGACAGCCACGGCAGTTCCAGCGCATCGAGTTCGGTCTCGATCAGTTCCAGCATTTCGGTGAACTGCGAAAACACCAGTACGCGCCGGCCTTCCGCCGCCAGCGACGGCAACATGTCGCGCAGCATCTCGATCTTGGCGCGCTCGATGGTTTTGGGCGCGCTTTTATACCCTTTGCCACCCTTGAGCAGGAACGGATCGCAGCACACCTGGCGCAGCTTGAGCAGCGCATCCATGATGGTCACATGCGAACCGGTGAAGCCGCGCCGCTCCAGCGCGCGCCGCACCTGCTTGTCGGCGGCCGCGCGCACGCTTTCATAAAGGTCGCGCTGGCGGCCCTGCAATTGCAGCAGCTTGATCGCCACGGTCTTGGGCGGCAACTCGGCGGCGACGTTTTCCTTGCGGCGGCGCAGGATGAACGGCCGCACCCGCTGCGCCAGCAATTGCGCGCGCAGGGTTTCGCCGTTTTCTTCGATCGGCTTGCGCCACAGCCGCGCGAAGGTGGATGCCTCGCCGAGGAAGCCCGGCATCAGGAAATTGAATTGCGCCCACAGCTCGCCGAGATGGTTTTCCAGCGGCGTGCCGGTCATGCAGACGCGATGGCGCGCGCGCGCAGCGCGTCGAGGTCGCGCCACACCAGCGGATACGTGGTCAGCACGATGTCGAATCCGGCCATGCGCGCAAAGTCGTCCTCGCGCTGCGGCCCTTGCAAGGCCAGCACGCGCAGGTCCGGCGTCATGCGCCTGGCTTCGGCCTGCCAGTTGAACACCAGCGAAGTCGGCAACACCACCAGCGCCGGGCAATCGAGCCGGCCGGACTGTTTTTCGATCAGGATGTGCGCCAGCATCTGCGCGGTCTTGCCCAGGCCCATGTCGTCGGCGAGGATGCCGGCCAGATGATGCGCGCGGGAATAT
>NZ_AJHH01000430.1 GCF_000256565.1 Herbaspirillum lusitanum P6-12
GGCGCAGCGCCAGTTCGCGCAGGCCGGCGTCGCTTTGCAAGTGGAAGCCGTTTCCATATGTAGCGCCGTCTTCGCCGAGGCGGCGACACATGTCGTCGAGGCGGCCGGCGTCCCACGCTGAAATGCGCAGCGCGCCATCCTTGCGGCGCACGTCGGTCAGCAGGTCGAGCATCGCCGACACGATCACCTTGAGCGGCGCGGCCAGGGCATCGACGCGCTTGCCGCCCGGCGCGCGCAGCGAGATCAGGGAGATGTCGTCGATGGCGGCGATCGTCTTGACGTCGGTCCAGCGCGCGTCGCGTCGCAACAGGTCGGCCAGCATCGGCGTGAGATCGAAGAACTGGCCTTCGATTTCCACGCCCATGGTCAGCAGCCACCATGCCGCGCGACCAGGTTCGCTGAAGTCGCCGATGATCTTGGTGCGCCCCTGCTGCAGCGCGCTCGCGACTTCCTTGCCGAGCACCGCGCCGGATTCGGGACTGACGATGACGCGCCAGGACTCGACCGGCACGCTTTCGTGCGCGAAGCCGGGACGCACCACGATGCTCCAGCCTTGCTGCTGCAACTCCGGCACGCGGTCGGCCCAGAAATCGCCGAAATTGTTTTCCAGCAGCAGCGACCACAGTTGCCCATCAATGGTCGCCATGTCGTCCGCGCGCCATTGCAAGGCGTCCGCCGGCAGCGGCAACAAACCCGCGGCCTGGATCGCTTCGAGCGCATCGGCTTCGGCGTGCAGGTTGATCGACCTGCGCCACCGTGACGTT
>NZ_AJHH01000431.1 GCF_000256565.1 Herbaspirillum lusitanum P6-12
CGGCCTGGTAGGTCCAGTCGACCTGCGCCACCGTGACGTTGCCGCCGCGCGGACCGAACAGGCCGCCCGGACGCAAGCCGAGCACGCCGTCGCCGCGTGTGAAGGTCTGCAGCGTCAGGCGCGGACGAAAACGTCCGAGCACTTCGCTCTCGTCGGGCATGCCGACGGAGAACTGCGCCTGCGGAACCGCCATCGGTCAGCGCTTCTTGAGTAGCGACCCGAGCACGCCGCGAATGATTTCGCGACCGACTTGCGAGCCGATGCTGCGCGCCGCGGATTTGACCATCGCTTCGACGGGCGACTCGCGCCGGCTACTGCCCTTGCTGCCGGCGCTGTTGCCGAAGAAGCCGC
>NZ_AJHH01000432.1 GCF_000256565.1 Herbaspirillum lusitanum P6-12
CGGCGCATTGCCTGCCTGCGGGGCGGCGCGTCCCTTGATTTTTTCGTAAGCCGATTCGCGGTCGACGGCTTTTTCGTAGACGCCGGCCACCACGGACGAGGCGATGAAGGCCTTGCGCTCGTCATCAGTGATGGGACCGATCTGCGAACCCGGCATCAGGATGTAGGCGCGCTCGACGATGTTGGGACGGCCCTTTTCATCGAGGAAGGACACCAGCGCTTCGCCGACGCCCAGTTCGGTGATGGCGGTCGCGGTATTCAATTGCGGATTGGCGCGGAAGGTCTCGGCGGCGGCCTGCACCGCCTTCTGGTCGCGCGGGGTGTACGCCCGCAAGGCGTGCTGCACGCGGTTACCGAGCTGACCCAGCACGGTATCGGGAATATCCAGCGGATTTTGCGTGACGAAGAATACGCCGACGCCCTTGGAACGGATCAGGCGCACCACCTGCTCGATCTTTTGCAGCAGCGGCTTGGGCGCTTCGTCGAACAGCAGGTGCGCCTCGTCGAAGAAGAACACCAGCTTGGGCTTGTCGAGGTCGCCGACTTCCGGCAGGTGCTCGAACAGCTCGGACAGCATCCACAGCAGGAAGGTCGAATACAGCCGCGGCGCGTTGAGCAGCTTGTCGGCCGCGAGAATGTTGATCACGCCACGGCCCTTGGCGTCGGTCTGCATCCAGTCTTCGATGTTGAGCATGGGCTCGCCGAAGAACTTGTCGCCGCCCTGCTCCTCGATGCCGATCAGGCCGCGCTGGATGGCGCCGATGCTGGCGGCGGAGATGTTGCCGTATTCAGTCTTGAAGATGGCGGCGTTGTCGCCGACGTGCTGCAGCATGGCGCGCAGGTCCTTGGTGTCGAGCAGCAACAGGCCGCTGTCGTCGGCGATCTTGAAGACCAGTTGCAGCACGCCTTCCTGGGTGTCGTTCAGGTTGAGCATGCGCGCGATCATCAGCGGCCCCATGTCGGAAATCGTCGCGCGCACCGGATGGCCTTTTTCGCCGAAGACGTCCCAGAAGGTCACCGGCAAGGCTTCCCAGGCCGGTTCGTCCATGCCGAGCGAGCTCAGGCGCTCCTTGCCCTTGGCCGACAGCACCCCGGCCTTGGACAGGCCGGACAGGTCGCCCTTGACGTCGGCCATGAACACCGGCACGCCGATGTCCGAAAGCGCCTGCGCCACCACTTGCAGGGTCACGGTCTTGCCGGTGCCGGTGGCGCCGGTGATGCAGCCGTGGCGATTGACCAGGCTGGGCAGCAGGGCCAATTGCTGAACCTGGCCTTGGATCTGATTTTGGGCGATGGAAAGGGGCTTGATCATGATAGAAAATCAATAAAAGGGAGGGCCGGTGATGGGCTTGGAGGTCGGGCGATATGGTAAAATCCTCGGTCGATTATAACTAGAACCCACTTCGTCAATTCGCGATATTCGCGCAAAGTTCAGGCAAAGTCTGCCGGATTTGGCGCTATCCGGACGGAGCGCGTTCCATCAAGGCAGGAAAGATTCATCATGGCTGGACACAGCAAATGGGCCAATATTCAGCATCGTAAAGGCCGTCAGGACGAAAAGCGCGGCAAGATCTGGACCCGCCTCATCAAGGAAATCACCGTGGCGGCCCGCATGGGCGGCGGCGACGTCGACGCCAATCCGCGCCTGCGCCTGGCCGTCGACAAAGCCGCCGACGCCAACATGCCCAAGGACAACGTCACCCGCGCGATCCAGCGCGGCACCGGCACCCTGGACGGCGTCAACTACGAAGAAGTCCGCTACGAAGGCTACGGCATCAACGGCGCAGCGATCATCGTCGACTGCATGACCGACAACCGCATCCGCACCGTGGCCGACGTGCGCCACGCATTTTCCAAGTACGGCGGCAACATGGGCACCGAGGGCTCGGTGTCGTTCATGTTCAAGCACTGCGGCCAGTTGCTGTACGCTCCGGGCGTGAGCGAAGACGCCATCATGGAAGCCGCGCTCGAAGCCGGCGCCGATGACGTCCTCACCGACGACGAAGGCGGCATCGAAGTGCTGACGCCGCCGCACGACTTCAGCGCCGTCAAGACCGCGATGGAAAAGGCCGGCTTCAAGGCCGAGATGGCCGAGATCATCATGAAGCCCGCGACCGAAACCGTCTTCACCGGCGACGATGCCGTCAAGATGCAAAAACTGCTGGATGCTCTGGAAAACCTCGACGACGTGCAAGAGATTTACAGCAACGCCGTTATTGAAAATTAAAGCCGCCGGCCAACCATTCTTACCTTGTCCCTATCATGAAAATTCTCGTTGTTGGCTCCGGTGGTCGTGAACACGCACTGGCCTGGAAAATCGCCCAATCGCCGCGCATCCAAACCGTCTATGTTGCCCCGGGCAACGGCGGCACCGCGCTCGATGAACGCCTGCAAAACGTGGCGATTACCGACCTGAACGAACTCGCCGACTTCGTTGAAAAAGAACACGTCGCGCTGACCGTGGTAGGCCCCGAAGTACCGCTGGCCGCCGGCATCGTCAACCTGTTCCGCGCCCGCGGCCTGAAGATTTTCGGCCCCACCAGGGAAGCGGCGCAACTGGAAAGCTCGAAGGATTTCTCCAAGTCCTTCATGAAGCGCCACGCCATCCCGACCGCTGAATACCAGACCTTCTCCGACGTCAAGGCGGCCCACGACTACGTCGCCCAAAAAGGCGCGCCGATCGTCATCAAGGCCGACGGCCTGGCTGCCGGCAAGGGCGTGGTCGTCGCATTGACGCTGGAAGAAGCGCACGGCGCGGTCGACATGATGCTGTCCGACAACAAGCTGGGCGACGCCGGCGCGCGCGTGGTGATCGAGGAATTCCTGGCCGGCGAAGAAGCGTCCTTCATCGTCATGGTGGACGGCAAGAACATCCTGCCGCTGGCCACCAGCCAGGATCACAAACGCCTGCAAGACAACGACCAGGGTCCGAACACCGGCGGCATGGGCGCATACTCCCCGGCCCCGATCGTGACGCCGGCGCTGCACGCCCGCGTCATGCGCGAAATCATCGTGCCGACCGTGCAAGGCATGGCCAAGGACGGCATCCCGTTCTCCGGCTTCCTGTACGCCGGCCTGATGATCGACGACAAGGGCAATCCGAAGACATTGGAATTCAACTGCCGCATGGGCGATCCCGAGACGCAGCCGATCATGGCGCGCCTCAAGACCGACCTGCTGGCCGTGATGGAACATGCCGTCAACGGCACGCTCGACACCATCGAACTGGAATGGGATCGTCGCACCGCGCTGGGCGTGGTGATGGCCGCCGCCGGTTATCCGGACGCGCCGCGCAAGGGCGACCTGATCACCGACATCCCGGCTGAAACCGATGACTGCGTCACCTTCCACGCGGGCACCATCCTCAACGACAACAAACTGACCACGGCCGGCGGTCGCGTGCTGTGCGTGGTCGGTCTGGGAGACAGCGTCAAGGTTGCTCAGAAACAGGCCTACGCCGCTGCCGACCTGATCCATTTCGAAGGCGCGCAACTGCGCCGCGACATCGGCTGGCGCGCCATCAAGCGCTGATCACGGCATCCGGAATCGTGGAAAACCTCGCAAACCTCGGGTTTTGCGAGGTTTTTTCTTTAAAACTGCTGGTTTTTCATAAAATGGCTGAAAAGCTGCAACAAAAACAGCCTGTAACCGCCTAATACCGGTCAACAACGCATTCAATATAGGAAAACCGCATGCAACAACACCTGCTCAACCTCGATACGCTGATCAATCTCTACCTGGTGCCGTTCGGCCTCAAGGTCCTGGCGGCGCTGGTCATCTGGTTCGTCGGCGGCATGCTGATCGGTACCTTCGCAAAAGTGGTGCGGCGCGTGCTGGCCGCGCGCCAACTCGAACCGACGCTGGTGAATTACGCCATTTCGGCGATCCACGTGGTCTTGCGCGTGTTGCTGGTGATGGGCATCCTGGAAGTCTGCGGCGTGCCGACCACCTCGTTCGCGGCCATGATCGGCGCGGTCGGCGTGGCGCTGGGCGTGGCCTGGTCAGGCCTGCTGTCGAATTTCGCGGCCGGCATCTTCCTGGTGGTGCTGCGTCCGTTCAAGGTCGGCGACTACATCACGGCCGCAGGCCAGACCGGCACCGTCACCGACATCGGCCTGGTCACCACGACCATGCTCACCGACAACAATCTGCGCGTGATCATCGGCAACAACAAATTGTTTTCCGACATCATCACCAATTACAACGTCCAGCCGACCCGCCGTGTCGACCTGCGCTGCCAGATCGCCTACGGCGTCGATCCGGCCGACGCCATTGCGCGGCTCAGTGCAACAGTGGCGCAGATTCCCAATGTGCTGGTCGATCCGGCTCCGGCCGTGGTGATTCAGGAGTTCAACGCCACCGGCACGCTGCTGGCGGTGCGCCTGTTCGCGCCGACGCCGAACTTCGGCCAGGTCTACAACGACACCAACCGCGCCATCGCACAAACCTGCGCCGAAGCGGGCTGGCCTGCGCCCGCCACGTATCAGGTCAGCGTCGCCAATCCGAATCAGCCTGCACCAGCTGCGTCAGTCCCGCCAAGCGCAGCATAAACCACCCCAAGCCTGCTCCGAAGCCGCTCAAAACGGCTTCGGGCTACCCGCTGGCGGCTCCGTCAGGGTACAATCGCGGGGGTAATTTTTCTTGCGTGCACCAAGAGCGCCTTTGCGGCTGCCACCACGCCTCCCTAGCGACGACACTCCGTGACAGCAACCGCCACCGCATCAACCATTAAAGCCTATCTGCAAGACCTCCAGCATCGCATCGTCGCGGCGCTGGAAGGAGTTGACGGCAAATCCTTCCTGACCGATTCCTGGGAACGCCCTGAAGGCGGCGGCGGGATTTCGCGCATCATCGAGGAAGGCAATGTATTCGAACGCGGCGGCGTCGGTTTCTCGCACGTGATGGGCAAGAACCTGCCGCCCTCGGCCGCCGCCAACCGTCCGGAAATCGCCGGCCGCGAATGGGAAGCCATGGGCGTGTCGCTGGTGTTGCATCCGCGCAATCCTTACGCACCGACGGTGCACATGAATGTGCGCTTCTTCGTCGCCAAGGCGGACGGCCAGAACCAGGAACCGGTCTGGTGGTTCGGCGGCGGCATGGACCTGACGCCGTATTACGGCTTCGCGGAAGACGCGACGCATTTCCACCGCAGCTGCCGCGACGCGCTGGCGCCGTTCGGCGACGAGCTGCATCCGCGCTTCAAGAAGTGGTGCGACGAGTATTTCTACCTGAAGCATCGCAAGGAAGCGCGCGGCGTGGGCGGGATTTTCTTCGACGATTTCAACGCGCTGCCGCTGGACGAGAGCTTCGCGCTGATGCGCAGCGTCGGCGACGGTTTTATCGGCGCTTACCTGCCGATCCTGGAGCTGCGCAAGGACACGCCTTACGGCGAACGTGAACGCGATTTCCAGGCGTATCGGCGCGGACGTTATGTCGAGTTCAACCTGGTGTTCGATCGCGGCACGCTGTTCGGCCTGCAATCGGGCGGACGCACCGAGTCGATCCTGATGTCGATGCCGCCGGTGGTGAAGTGGCGCTATGACTGGCAGCCGCCAGACGGCAGCCCGGAAGCGCGCCTGTACAGCGACTTCCTGCCGCACAAGGAATGGATTTGATGGCGGCCGCGGTTTTGTCCTCCTTGCCCCATTTGCCCGTGCACGCCACGCGCTGCATCGCGATCCTGGGCGGCAGCTTCGATCCCGTGCATAACGGCCACGTCGCGCTGGGCGATCATTTCGTCGAGTTGCTGCAACCGGATGAGTTGCGCGTGATCCCGGCCGGCAACCCGTGGCAAAAGCACGGCTTGCAAGCCACGGCGGCGCAACGCGTGGAAATGGTCGAACTGGCGTTCAGCCACGAACACGTGCCTGTGGTGATTGACCAACAGGAAATTCGCCGCACGACGGCAACTTACACCATCGATACCTTGCAGGCCTTGCGGGCCGAGCTCGGTCCCGAGGTCTCCATCGTTTTCCTGATGGGCGCAGACCAATTGCAGCATCTGGATACCTGGCAAGGCTGGCAACAGCTGTTCGACCATGCCCACCTGTGCGCCGCTGCGCGCCCGGGCTTCGGCATCGACGCGGCGCAGGTGCCCGATGTTGTCATGCAGGAATTCACACGCCGTGCCGGCACTGAAAAGGAAATACGCACCACCTCGCACGGCAAAGCCTATCTGGCATCCAGTCTCGACGTCGACATTTCATCGACCGAGATCCGTTCCTTGCTGCAACGCGGCGAAAGACCGGAGTCGCTGATCCCGGCGAGGGTGCTAGACTATATCGAACAACATCATCTCTATCAAAACTAATGGATATCAAAAAACTGCAAACCGCCGTCGTCGACGCGCTGGAAGACGTCAAAGCTCAGGACATCAAGATCTATGACACCACTCACCTGACCAGCCTGTTCGACCGCGTGGCGATCGCCTCCGGCACCTCGAACCGCCAGACCAAGGCGCTGGCCGCTTCGGTGCGCGACAAAGTCAAGGCCAAGGGCGGCCATGTCGTCAGCGTCGAAGGCGAAGACACCGGCGAATGGGTGCTGGTCGATCTGGGCGACATGATCGTCCACATCATGCAGCCGGCCATCCGCGCCTACTACCGCCTGGAAGAAATCTGGGGCGACAAGGAAGTGAAGATGGGCGCGGCCAAGCGTGTCGCCTCCAGCGCCGCCGCCAAGAAAGCGTCCGAAGACGAGAAGCCGGCCAAGATCCGCCGCACCCGCGAGCAAGCCGAAGCGGTTGAAGCCAGCCAGGCGATCGACGACGATGAAGCACCGAAGAAGCCGGCACGCAAGCCGCGCACCACTTCGGTCTCCTCCGACGCCAAGCCGGCACCGAAGACCACGCCCACTCGTGCACCACGCGCATCGACCACGCTCAGCGCTGCCAAGAACAAGGCTGCTGCTGGGACTGGTACAGCCGTCAAGCGCAAGGCGCCGGCCAAAAAAGCAGTCGGCACCACCGTCAAGGTCGCCATGCCGAAAAGCGCCGTGGCTTCGAAGAAAGCGGCCGCAGCCAAGCGTCCGGCACGTCCAAAAGCCAAGGCCTGACCCCGGTAGTGTGAGCCATGCAGCTCATCATTACCGCCGTCGGCCACAAAATGCCGGGCTGGATCGAATCGGGATTTAATGAATACGCCAAGAGGATGCCGGCCGAGTGCCGCGTCCTGTTGAAAGAAATCAAACCGATCGAACGCTCCGGCAGCAGGACCGCAGAAACCGTCATGTCGCAGGAACGCAGCAAGATCGAAGCGGCGCTGCCGAAAGGCGCGCGCATCGTGGCGCTGGACGAGCACGGCAAAGACATTACGTCGATGCAGCTGTCGCAGTTGCTGACGCAGTGGCAGCAGGACGGCCGCGACGTCGCCTTCGTGATCGGCGGCGCCGACGGACTTGATCCCGGCCTCAAGGCCAATGCCGACATGCTGGTGCGCATCTCCAGCCTGACGCTGCCGCACGGCATGGTGCGCGTGCTGCTGGCGGAACAGCTGTACCGCGCCTGGTCGATTACGCAGAATCATCCGTATCACCGCGTATAGGAAACCGATCAGGTACCGAGTGAAAACGAAAGACAAGCAAGCACAACACCTTCGATCATCGAAGACGTTGTACGGATAAATACTGAGAAGTGTTGCTTCATGAAACTTGCTGACAAAAAAATCTACCTCGCCTCCAAGAGTCCCCGCCGGCGCGAACTGCTGCGCCAGATCGGCATCGACTTCGAATTGCTGCTCAACGACAAGGAAGTCGACGAGCAAGTCCTGCCGAACGAGAAGCCGGCCGACTACGTCGCCCGCGTCACCCGCGACAAATTGCTCAGCGCACGCCAGACCATGCTGTACCGGCAATTGCCGATGCGCCCCATCCTTTCGGCCGACACCACCGTGGTGGTGGACGACCTGATCCTCGGCAAACCCGCCGACGTCAGGGAAGCCGTCGAGATGATCACGCGCCTGTCCGGCCGCACGCATCAGGTGCTGACCAGCGTCGCGGTGGCCTTCCAGGAACAGATGTGGCAGATCACGCAATATTCGGACGTCGCCTTCGAGGCCCTGAGCGACGACATGATCCGCGCCTACTGCTCGACCCAGGAGCCGTTCGACAAGGCCGGCGGTTACGGCATCCAGGGCCTGGCATCGATTTTCATCAAGGATATCGCCGGCAGCCATTCCGGCATCATGGGCCTGCCGCTGTTCGAGACGGCGCAACTGCTGCAGAAGACCGGCATGCGCATCTTGCCGCAAGCCACATTGTGAGCTGCACCGGATGGCTTCCATGCCGGTCCGTTCCAGCCCTTTCCGGCATTCACCATTTTAGGGTCACCAGACCATGAACGAAGACATCCTGATCAACATCACGCCGCAGGAGACGCGCGTGGCGCTCATCCTGCAGGGCGCGGTGCAAGAGCTGCACATCGAGCGCACGCTGTCGCGCGGCCTGGCCGGCAACGTCTATCTCGGCAAAGTCGTGCGCGTGCTGCCCGGCATGCAGTCGGCCTTCATCGACATCGGCCTTGAACGCGCCGCCTTCCTGCATGTCGCGGACATCTGGGAAGCCAAGCCGCATGATGGGCAACACGGCCAGCACGGTCAGAATGTGCCGCAAATCCCGATCGAAAAACTGCTGTTCGACGGCCAGACCATCACCGTGCAAGTGATCAAGGATCCGATCGGCACCAAGGGCGCGCGCCTGTCGACGCAGATTTCGATCGCCGGCCGCATGCTGGTGTATCTGCCGCAGGACAAGCACATCGGCATTTCGCAGCGCATCGAGAACGAGGCCGAACGCGAACAGCTGCGCAGCAAGGTCCAGGGCCTGCTGCCGCCGGAAGAAAAAGGCGGCTTCATCATCCGCACCATGGCCGAAGACGCCTCCGACGCCGACCTGCAGATGGACGTCGAATACCTCCGCAAGACCTGGGCCAGCATCATCGCCCAGACCAAGACCAAACCTGCGCCGACGCTGATGTACCAGGACCTGAGCCTGGCCCAGCGCGTGCTGCGCGACTTCGTCAGCGACGACACCTCGAACATCCAGGTCGACTCGCGCGAGAACTTCCAGATGCTGCAGGAGTTCGGCACGCTCTATACGCCGTCGGTGCTGCCCAAGCTGATGCACTACCGCGGCGAGCGTCCGCTGTTCGACCTGTACGGCGTGGAAGAAGAAATCGAACGGGCGCTGGGACGCCGCGTCGACCTCAAGTCGGGCGGCTACCTGATCGTCGACCAGACGGAAGCGATGACCACCATCGACGTCAATACCGGCAGCTTCGTCAACGGCCGCAATTTCGACGACACCATCTTCAAGACGAATCTCGAGGCTGCGCACGCCATCGCGCGCCAGCTGCGGCTGCGCAATCTGGGCGGCATCATCATCCTCGACTTCATCGACATGGAAAACCTCGAGCACCGCACCGCCGTGCTCTCGGAGCTGAACAAGGCCTTGCACCGCGACCGCACCAAGATTTCGGTGTCCGGTTTCTCGGCGCTGGGCCTGGTGGAAATGACGCGCAAGCGCACCCGCGAATCACTTGCACACATCCTGTGCGAGACCTGCCCGGCCTGCAAGGGCAAGGGCCAGGTCAAGACCTCGCGTACGGTCTGCTACGAAATCCTGCGCGAGGTGCTGCGCGAAGCCAAGCAATTCAACCCGCGCGAATTCCGCATCCTGGCGGCGCAGGTGGTGGTCGACATGTTCCTCGAAGAGGAATCGCAACACCTGGCCATGCTCGGCGACTTCATCAAGAAGCCGATTTCATTGCAGGTGCAAACCGATTACCAGCAGGAGCAGTACGACATTATTTTGATGTGACAATAAATTTGTTTAGATCAAAATACCGGTAGTCGAAGCCTGCTTCTTGCCGTTTGCAGACATAAAGACGATGAAAAAGCCACGTTCTTGCGAACGTGGCTTTTTTTGTTGCGGATAAGGCTACTGTATCAACGTTTCAAAGCCGGCGCTTTGGCGCCGCCCTTGCCGAACACCAGCTGCACCACGACTGCCACCACGATGTTGAGCGCGAGCGCGATCAGACCGGTGTAGAGCGTGTAGGAGTCGGCGCCGATGTGGAAGGTGTGCACCGGCTTGATGCCGTCCGCATACGCCAGCCAGCTGCCGCCAATGATGCCGACGGCCCAGCCGGTCAGCAGCGCGTTGGCGCCGAACCAGCCGATGAACAGGCCGAACACCAGTGCCGGGAAGGTCTGCAGAATCCACACGCCGCCCAGCAACTGCAGATCAAGCGCGAACTTGGTCGGCAGGAACAGGATGAACACCAGCGCGCCGAACTTGACCACCAGCGAGACGATCTTGGCGACCTTGGCTTCGCCTTGCGGCGACACGTTCGGGTTCACGTACGGCTTCCAGAAGTTGCGCGTGAACAGGTTGGCAGCGCCGATCGACATCACCGCCGCGGGGCTTTCGCTCACCGAAGCCGGCGTGCT
>NZ_AJHH01000433.1 GCF_000256565.1 Herbaspirillum lusitanum P6-12
TAACATCCGCGCCGGCTTTCGCTCACCGAAGCCGGCGTGCTGTACCTGGATCGCTGCAAGCAGATCGTCTCCGCGCTGGAAGACGCCGACCAGATGCTCACCGCCGGCAACACCGATCCGGCCGGCCTGCTGCGCATCAACGTGCCGCAGACCTTCGGCGTGCTGCACCTGGTCAAGGTCTGGCCCTGCCTGCTGCAACGCTATCCCGGCATCAAGCTCGACATCACGCTGTCGGACCGCATCGTCGACATCATCGAAGAAGGCTACGACATGGCGATCCGCATCGCGCGCCTGCCGAGTTCTTCCTTGATCTATCGCAAGCTGGCCTCGACGCGCATTGTCGTGTGCGCCTCGCCCGAGTATCTGGAACGCCACGGCACGCCGCTGCATCCGGAAGATCTCAAGGACCACATGGTGCTCGGCTACAGCTATTCGGCCGACAAGGATGAATGGCATTTCGACGGTCCGGACGGCCCCGTCAGCGTCAAGACCAACGTGCGCATGCACGCCAACAACGGCGACACCTGCGTGGCCGCCGCACTGGCCGGGATCGGCATCACGCGCCAGCCGACCTTCATGCTCAACGACCACATCCGCAGCGGCAAACTGGTGCGCGTGATGCCCGACTACACCGCCGTTGAACTGGGCATCTATGCGGTCTACCCGAGCCGCACGCATCTGCCGGCCAAGGTGCGCGCCACCATCGACTTTCTCGTGCACGCTTTTGAGGAAGTGACATGGGACGATCACTGATCATCGCCGCCCCACAAATCGAAGCTTGCTGACCGCGAGCTGACGACATGAAAAAATCCGCGCACTCGCGGATTTTTTTTCATCTCCCTTTTCATCGCACGGCTTAAGGCGCACAATCCGCGCTCGTTGCGCTGAATGGTCTGACCAATTCACCTCTCAGCGTGCAAGGCCGTGCGACGGCCCCTGACTCGCATACGGACCGGTGCCGGCGCGGGCGGATGACTTGACATACTTTTCAGATTGCTTCAAAGTGACCACATTACAGACTACATGTCCATATATTGGACTATAAAATAATAAAAGGCCGTAGTCGCCACTCATACCGTTACTGAAACCTGAGGAGAATAGGCATGCAACCCACCACGCCGGAAGCATCGAAAATGATGCCCTACCAATACCCGAATCCAAAGGAAGCGCCACTGGAAATCGTGGTCAACTCCGCCATTCCCGACGACGAAAAAGTCTGGGTGCCGCAAGCCGAGAACGTCTGGTTCCGTCCGCTGTGCCTGAACGTCTCGCAAGGCTACTGGACCAACCTGCTGCGCGTGCGCAAGTCCGGCGTGCTGAGCCGCCATCGTCATCCGGCTCCCGTGCATGGCATGGTGCTCAAGGGCCGCTGGCGCTATCTGGAACACAACTGGATCGCCGAGCAAGGCAGCTACGTGTTCGAGCCGCCCGGCGAAACCCACACCCTGTACGTACCGGAAGACGTGGAAGAAATGATCACCTATTTCCACATCACCGGCGTGATGTACTACTGCGATCCGTTCGGCAAGTTCGAAGGCTATGAAGACGTCTTCACCAAGCTCGAGATGTGCAAGGCGCATTACGAGAAGGTCGGCCTGGGCGCCGATTTCGTACAGCAGTTCGTGCGTTGAAGACGTGAGCAAATCCATGAGCTACGTACAAGCCGATTACAACTTCCAGGGGGCCGTCGCAATTGTCACCGGCGGCTCCGGCGGCATCGGCGCAGCCATCAGTGCGCGCCTGGCGCAGGCCGGCGCCGAAGTGGTGTGCTGGGACCTCGCACCGGTCGCCGACTCGCCGTACGGACAGGACACCGTCGATGTCACCAGCGCCGCTTCGGTGGACGCCGCCACGCAACGCCTGCTGGCCTCGCGCGGGCATATCGATTTCCTGATCAACAACGCCGGCTTTGCCGGTTCGACCGTGCCGCTGGACGAGTACGACGTCGCGGAGTGGCACCGCATCGTCAACGTCAACCTGATGGGCGTGTTCCACACTTGCCGTTCGGTGGTGCCTGCCATGCGCGCCGCCGGCCAGGGCCGCATCGTCAACATCGCCTCGCTGGCCGGCAAGGAAGGCACGCCCAACGCCTCCGCCTACAGCGCCTCGAAAGCCGGCGTGCTGGCGCTGACTAAGTCGCTCGGCAAGGAACTGGCCAACGCCGGCATCCTCGTCAACGCACTGGCCCCGGCGGCGGTGAAGACCACGCTGCTGGAACAGATGAGTCCGGCGCACGTCGCCACCATGATCGCCAAGAGCCCGATGGGCCGTCTCGGCCATGTCGAGGAAGTCGCCGAGATGGTGGCGTGGCTGTGTTCCGGTTCGTGCACGTTCAACACCGGTGCAGTCTTTGATTTGTCCGGAGGACGCGCGACTTATTAGCAATACCCATCCGGCAGCCACAAGCCGTCGGATGTTTTATCAAACTGCAACAAGCACCGCAGAGACGGCGCAGGCAGGTGAATTTTTTGCAGCACACCTGCCGCGCTTCATATTCACATTGGAGACAACATGGAAGTCCAAAAGAGCAGCAAGCTCAAACGCATTCAGTGGGTCGCACTGACGTTCCTGATGCTTGCCGGCATCGTCAACTACCTCGACCGCAGCACGCTGTCCATCGCCAACCATTCCGTCAGCCAGGAACTGGGATTGAGCGCATCGGAAATGGGCCTGCTGCTGTCCGCATTTTCCCTCGCTTACGCCTTCTCGCAATTGCCGATCGGCGCGATGCTCGACAAGTTCGGCGCGCGCGTGATGCTCGGCGCCGGCATGATGGTATGGTCGGTGGCGCAGCTGGCCGGCGGCTTCGTCGGTTCGCTGCATCAGTTCCTGGTGGCGCGCGTGTTCCTCGGCCTCGGTGAAGCGCCGCAGTTCCCGGCCGGCGCCAAGGTGGTTTCCGAATGGTTCGCCGTGCGCGAACGCGGCGGCCCGACCGGCATCTTCGTCGCCTCGTCGACCATCGGCCCGGCCCTCGCGCCGCCGATCCTGACCGTGCTGATGCTGTCGTTCGGCTGGCGCATGATGTTCGTCATCATGGGTATCGCCGGTATCGCCGTCGCAGTGGGCTGGTACATTTTCTATCGCAACCGCAATGAAGTCGAACTGACGCCCTCCGAAATGCTCTACCTGGCCGACGGCACCGACAACGATCCGAACGCCAACGCCAAGCTGACCTGGCACGAGTGGAAAGGCCTGTTCAAATACCGCACTACCTGGGGCATGCTGTTCGGCTTCATGGGCGTGATCTACATGGTGTGGCTGTACCTGACATGGTTGCCTGCCTACCTGGAACATGAACGTCACCTGAGCATCGCGCGCACCGGCTGGGTGGTGGTGATCCCGTACATCTTCGGCACGCTGGGCATGTTGTCTTCCGGCTACATCGCCGACGGTTTGATGAAGCGCGGCATGGCGCCGATCCGCAGCCGCAAGTGGCCGATCTGCGCCGGCCTGATCGGTGCGGGCGCATTCACCATTCCTGCCGCCTACACGCCAAGTACAACGATGGCGATCGTCTACATCTCGCTGGCGATGGCATTCGTGAACATGGCAAGCGGCGGTGCATGGGCGCTGGTCAGCGTGGCGATTCCACGCCGTCTGGTGGCCTCGCTGGGCAGCCTGCAAAACTTTGGCGGCTACCTCGGCGGCTCGCTGGCTCCGCTCATCACCGGCATCGTGGTCGACAAGACCCACTCGTTCGTCAACGCCCTGCTGATCAGCGCCGCAGTCGCGTTCGCTGCCGCGCTGGTGTACATGTTCGTGGTGAACAAGCCGATCGAAGGCGACCGGGTAGCGGCGTAATTTTATTTTCGACCTGAAGGAAAGCACATGACATTCACTCCCAACCTGTTCCAGGGTAAAACCGCGCTGGTCACCGGCGGGACCCAAGGCATCGGCGGCGCGGTGGCGCGCCAGCTCGCCGCCATGGGCGCCAAGGTCATCGCGGCAGGCTTGCCGCCGTTCGCCACGGAAGAGTTCAGCGGCACCGGCGTCACGCTGGCCGAACTCAACGTGGCGTCGGAAGACAGCGTCAGGAATCTGTTCGCCGGCATCCAGCAACTCGACATCGTGATCAACTGCGCCGGCATCATCAAGCGCGGCGCCGAGCATGAGGTCGAGGTCTTCGAGCAGGTCATCGCCGTCAACCTGACCGGCACCATGCGTATCTGTTCGGCTGCGCGTGCGCTGCTGAAGGAGAGCAAGGGCTGCATCGTCAACCTGGCGTCGATGCTGAGCTTCTTCGGCGGCGGCCTGGTGCCGGCCTACAGTTCCAGCAAGGGCGGCGTGGCGCAACTGACCAAGTCGCTGGCGATCGCTTACGCTGCGGATGGCATCCGCGTCAACGCGGTGGCGCCGGGCTGGATTGCGACGCCATTGACCAAGGCGCTGCAGGAAGATCCTGCGCGTTCCGGCCCGATCCTCCAACGCACGCCGCTCAATCGCTGGGGCACGCCGGAAGACATCGGCAATGTCGCGGCTTTCCTGTGCACGCCGGCAGCCTCGTTCATGACCGGCGCCGTGGTGCCGGTCGACGGCGGCTACCTGGTGTCCTGATCCTGCAGTAACGTATTAGCTTCCCGGCGCCGCCACTGCTGCAGTTCTATCGGCGGCGCCGGGAAAACCCTCGGCTATAATGCCCCTCTGCTGTTCCGGCCATCCCCCGGGTTCTTTTATCCCCCGCTTTATAACCGACGCCCATGCCGCCCATGCTGTCATCCGACACCGCCGCCGAAGACAATCCGAAGATCGCCGGCACCGCTGCGTTCTCCAAGTTCATGGTCGTGCTGCAGCTGATCGCAGACCAGGACGAGCCGCTGTCGATTGCCCGGCTCAGCGCCCTGAGCGGCTATCCGCGTCCGACCGTCTATCGCATCCTGGCGGCGCTGACGGCCGAAGGCATGGTGGTGGAAAATCCGCGCACGCGCCATTTCGAACTCGGCCCGCGCCTGATCAATCTCGCCAGCAAATCGTGGTCGCGTTCGGACGTGCGTACCGCCGCCATCGACGCCCTCCAGCAGTTGCGCGACACCACGCGCGAAACCGTCCACCTGGCCGTACCCAGCGACAATGGCATGGTCTACATCGAGAAGCTGGAAAGCCCGCAAGCCGTGCGCATGACCTCGCGCGTCGGCACGCGCGTAACGCTGTATTCCAGTTCGGTCGGCAAGGCTTATCTGGCGGCGCTTGACGAGGCCACCCGCAACCGCCTGCTGCGCTCTGTCAGAATGCAGAAGTTCACGGAACACACCATCACCGACCTCGATGTCCTGCGCGCCGAACTCGCCGTGGCGCAGCAGCGCGGCTACACCGAAGACCGCGAAGAGAACGAAGCCCAGATCTTCTGCGTCGGCGCGCCCATCTTCGGCGCCGAAGGCACCCCGGTCGCCTGCATCAGCGTCAGCATTCCGCTGTTCCGCAAGCCGGCTCAATTGCAGCAGGCGTTGATCGATCCACTGCTGTCAACCTGCAAGCTGATCACGCAGAAACTGTCCGGCCCTGGTCGCTGACGTTAACGCTAACGCCGCCCCTGACGCGGACCGCCGCTGACGCTGATCACGTCATCCGCTCACGCCTCCGGCGCGATCTCCACGCCATACAATTTGCTTCCCTCGACATTGTGCAAAGACACCGTCATGACCTTGGTCCTGGCGTCGATCTTGGCTATGCCGAAGAATTGATACAGATCCGCCGGCGAGCGATTCTGTTTCATGTCGGCGGGAATGCCCACATAGCGCACGTCCGGCCCGAACGTGCGGTCGATCTCGCCGGGACCGAAAGTGCCGGCATGCAGCGGCCCGCCGACAAATTCCCAGAACGGTTTGAAGTCGGTGAACTGCGCCTTCTCCGGCATGTAGTAAGTCGCCGACGCGTAGTGCACGTCGGCCGTCACCCACACCACGTTCCTGATGTTGTGGCGCTTGATGAAGCGCAGCAGCTCTGCGACTTCCAGCTCGCGCCCGGACGGCTTGCCGTTGTCGGCATTGGCCCACGCCTCGAACGTGCCCTGCGGCACATCCGCATTCAGATCGGGCACGACGATGGAAATCGGCATGTCGCTGGCGATCACTTTCCATGTCGAGCGTGAGCGCAGCAACGCCTGCTTGATCCAGCGCATTTGCGCCGCCCCGAGGAAAGCCGCATCCGGTCCTTGCAGCGGCTGGCGATTCGGCGAATTGGCGCCGCGATAGCTGCGCTCGTCGAGCATGAACACTTCCAGCAAGGGTCCGTAGTTGAAGGAACGATAGATGCGCTCAGGATCGGCGACGTCGATGCGGAACGGGTTGTACTCGAACATCGCCTGCCGTGCACGCTGTCTGAGCACATCCAGCTCGCGCTCCTGATAGCGCTTCTCCGCTGCGCCGATCACCTGGCCCGGATACCAGTTGTTGCGCACTTCGTGGTCATCCCATTGCACCAGGAACGGCACCTCGGCCATGAAGCGCTTCTTGTTGACGTCCATCAGGTTGTAGGCGAAGTTGCCGCGATAGTCGTCGAGCGTCTGCGCGACTTTGGACTTGGCCGGCGTCACCAGATTGCGCCAGATGCTGCCGTCATCGAGCTTCACTTCGGCCTGGATCGGCCCGTCGGCATAAATCTGGTCGCCCGAATGGATGAAGAAGTCCGGCTTGAAGCGGCGCATGGTTTCATACACGCGATAGCCGCCCCAGGCTTCGTTGATGCCCCACCCCTGCCCGGCCTCGTCGCCGGAAAACGCGAAGCTGATGTCGCGTTCACCGCCGCCGGGAATGATCAGGCTGCCGGTCACCGGCGCACTCCATGCCGACTCATGCTGCAGGTCCTGGAAGCGCAGGCGGTAATACAACCGCTGCGACACCGGCAAACCGCGCAGATCCACGCGCGCGGTGTAATCGTTGCGCACCAGCGCCGCAGGACCGACCATGGTGACAGCGTTCTTGAAATTCTCGTGGACCGAATACTCCACCACCATGCGCGCCGCGCGATCGGTGCGGGCGTCAACGAACCCGCGGTCAACAGTGTGCCGGCGCCGAGCGCCGCATCACACAGAAAATCGCGACGGGAGGACGGAGACAAAGGTGATGACGGGGACGAAGGCAATGAGGGGGAAGACGGCGAAGAGGATGACGCTGCATCGTCGGACATGGCGGACTCCTTGGCTGATGACATGGAAAATTGCAATGTAGCAATGCAATGTGACCGTTCCATGAACAAATGCTGGCCTGTGCAGCCCCAAGTCCACTCGTGTTCGGATTCTCGATGTTGCTCCACGCAAACCCTGAATTACGTCCACGCCCTCCCCGCAAATCCAGCAGGACGCCAACATCAGCGCAAACTGCTCGTCTTTGCCGCGCACCAGGCAGACGCACCATTTCGCACGATTTACGTGCAATTTTCAAATGGTTTCCAAAACCTCGAAAAAATCCCTTTTAAATTCAGGCGCTTAATAGTTTGCACCGAAATGGAATGAATTTTGCTTAATAGAGTGCTTTTAAAATATTTTTGCACAATTATTGGGAGATTTTTCCGTGGACGATCACAAAAATGGTGCCGATGCGCTTTTCGTTTTGCTCGGCGCAATCATGATTCTGGCGATGCATGCCGGCTTTGCGTTCCTCGAACTAGGCACGGTGCGGCGCAAGAATCAGGTCAATGCGCTGGTCAAGATCCTGGCCGACTTCGCGGTATCGACCATCGCTTATTTTTTCGTCGGTTATTACGTCGCCTACGGCGTCAGCTTTTTCAGCGGCGCCGAAGTCCTGTCGGCCCGCAGCGGCTTTGAACTGGTGAAGTTCTTCTTCCTGCTGACCTTCGCGGCCGCCATCCCGGCGATCATCTCCGGCGGCATCGCCGAGCGCTCCAAATTCCATCCGCAACTGATTGCCACGGCGGTGCTGGTCGGCCTGGTGTATCCGTTCTTCGAAGGCATCGCCTGGAACCAGCACTTCGGCGTGCAAGCCTGGCTCAAGGACGTATTCGGCGCCGAGTTCCACGACTTCGCCGGCTCCATCGTCGTGCATGCGGTCGGCGGCTGGATCGCGCTGCCTGCGGTGCTGTTGCTGGGTGCGCGCCGTGGCCGCTACACGCGCGAAGGGGCGATCGCCGCGCATCCGCCGTCGAACATTCCCTTCCTCGCGCTGGGCGCATGGATCCTGACGGTCGGCTGGTTCGGTTTCAACGTGATGAGCGCGCAAACCCTCGACAAGATGAACGGCCTGGTTGCGCTCAACTCGCTCATGGCGATGGCCGGCGGCACGCTGGTGGCGCTGGTGATGGGCAAGAACGATCCCGGCTTCGTCTACAACGGTCCGCTGGCGGGACTGGTGGCGGTATGCGCCGGTTCCGACCTGATGCATCCGCTAGGCGCACTGGTCACCGGCGGCATCGCCGGCGCGATCTTCGTGTGGATGTTCACCCGCACGCAAAACAAATGGAAGATCGACGACGTGCTCGGCGTCTGGCCGCTGCACGGCCTGTGCGGCGCCTGGGGTGGACTGGCGGCCGGCATCTTCGGCACGAAAGCGCTGGGCGGCCTCGGCGGCGTGTCCTTCATGGCGCAATTATGCGGCTCGCTGCTCGGCATCGGCATCGCCGTCATCGGCGGCTGGATCGTCTACGGCCTGCTCAAGAAAGCCATCGGCATCCGCCTCGATCCGGAACAGGAATTCGAAGGCGCCGATCTGTCGATCCACAAGATTTCGTCGACGGCGGAGCGCGACACCAGTTGGTGACAGTGATAATTAACAATAAAGTCTGTAATTCGGAAATAAAGTCCGTCGAGTTCAGTAAAGTCTGTCGAGAGTCCTAATACTGTATGGAAAATACAGTCTTCAACAGACTTTTGCGAATGACAAAAGCCACCTTAAAGGTGGCTTTTTCAACATTATCGGAGCACGACTGTAACGAAAATCACCAATCAGCGAGACAGCAAAGGAGCTTCTCGGACCGCAAAATTGGACTATTGTTGTTTTGCATCGAAAATTGACCCACATAGCCGCATAATTTGCACCGAGAATTGACCCACGTTTAGAACACAATTCTGCTTATGACCATAAGCAGGAGATCGGAGTGATCGACGTGGCATTACTAGGCATTATTCGACGCTGGCACCTTCGTGACCAGGTCCCATTGCGAGAGATCGCCAGGCGTTTAGGCATTTCACGAAACACCGTCAGACGGTACATTCGCGCGGAAACCATTGAGCCAGCCTATGCAGACAGGCGTCCCAGGAGCTCTCTGGATAAGTACACAATAAAACTCTCGGCCTGGTTAAAAACCGAAGCGGCCAAGTCACGCAAACAACGTCGTACGTTAAAACAGCTCCATTTGGAGCTGCGAGCGTTGGGCTATGAGGGATCGTATGATCGAGTCGCAGCCTTCGCCAGACGCTGGAAGGTGGATCAATTGGAGAGGGTCAATTCTGCGAGCAAATCAACATAACCTAAAAATTCGTCTAAGCCCCCCCCCTATTGATCGATTAAATCGACTTGAAAATACGATTAAAAATTTTCGGCAATACCCTTACAGACTTTAAAATTTATTTGCTAAAAATTAGAGGTAGATTTTGCGCGAGATTCACTGCACAAAAAATACAGACTTTATTGTTCATTATCAACAGTGATAATTAACAATAAAGTCTGTATTCGGAGAATAAAGTCTGTCTGGAATCGCAAAGTCTGTAAAAATGGTTTGATACCATATCAATAGGTTGCTCACTAGACAAACGCCCAAAAAGCAAAAGCCACCTCAACAGGTGGCTTTTTGCTTTGAAACATCAATGATCATACTTCCCGAGGTCTGCTATCGGCCGGAAGCAGTCGTTGAACAATTAAAAGGCCAGCGAAAAATGCGCCAATGCCGACTATGGATAGTGGCGCATTCTCGATAGCTCTTAATAATTGGCATTTGGTGCCATCAGGGTTCTACAATCGCTCTGAAGCAAGCAAGACTGGATAAGAAAATGAAAGAATGCCCCCAGAGAGGGGGCACGCTTTTACAGCCAAGGCACCGAATAAGTCTTGGTATTGCTAAAACTCTTCATCGCCTCCAGCACGCCTTCCTTGTAACCCAATCCTGAATCCTTGATTCCGCCGAATGGTGTCAGCTCCAGACGGTAGCCGGGCACCTCCCGTACATTGACGCTGCCTACTTCCAGCTCGCGGACGAAACGGGTGATGTAGTCCATTCGATTGGTGCATACCGAAGATGACAAGCCATAGGGAGTCGAATTGGAAATTCGGATTGCATCCGCGATATCGGTGCAACGTATGACCGGCGACACCGGGCCGAACGTCTCTTGTGCGACCAGTTTGCAATCGGCAGGAACATGATCCAACACCGTCGGCGAATACAGCGCGCCGTCTCGCACATTGCCGTACAAGAGTTTGGCGCCGCAACGTTCGGCATCCTTCACCTTGGCCTCAAATTCCATCGCAGCACGTTCATCGATCACGGTTCCCATATCATTACCTGCGTCCATGGGATTGCCGAACTTTATCGCCCGTGTTTTAGCGACAAGCTTGTCCACGAATTCATCTGCGACCGCCTGATGCACGATCATACGTTTGATGGCCGTACAGCGTTGACCGGAATTTTTGTAGGAACCGGATACCGCCAGCGTGGCAGCTTCTTCTATATCCGCATCTTCCATGACGATGATAGGGTCGTTGCCGCCCAGTTCAAGCACCTGCCGTTTGTAGACGGCCTTGCCGGCAATGTATTTTCCGATCGGCACGCCGCCGGTGAAGGTGACCAGATCGACGTCGGCGTTAGTCAGCATTTCATCGGCGATTTCCTTGGGGTCCCCCGTCACGACGGAAAACATCTCCGGCGGCAAGCCGGCCTCGTACAGGATATCGGCCAGCAGTAGTGCAGAAAAGGGGGTCTTCTCGGTCGGCTTCAGCACCATGCGGTTGTTTGTTGCGATGGACGGCGCCACCTTATGTGCAACCTGGTTCAATGGATGGTTGAACGGTGTAATGGCAGAAATGGCACCCAGCAACGGCTCCTTCATTGTGTAGACTTTGCGCTGCTTGCCATGCGGGGTCAGGTCACACGAAAATACCTGGCCGTCGTCCACCAGCGTCTGATTGGCCGCAAATACGAAGACGTCGCAGGCACGACCCACTTCATAGAGCGAGTCCTTTTTACACAACCCGGATTCGGCGGTAATCAGGTCGGAAATGGCGTCGGTGTTGGCTCGTAAAAGCTCGGACGCACGCAGCATGATTTTTGAGCGCTCGAAACGCGTCAAGCTCGATTTGAACTGGCACCCGATACGGAAAGCGTCCCGAATATCACCGACGGTCGCTTTCGGAATCGTACCGACCAATTTGCCGTTGTAGGGGTTGCGTACTTCGATCACGCGATCACTACCGACCAGCTTCCCGCCTATGCGCATCTTTTGATGCAAAGGTAGTCCATCTTTGAGTTTGCTCAATTCCGTTAACATCGACATGTCATCTCCTGATTGATTATTTATTCACCAGCCGCACTCTTTGCCTGCATCAAGCTGCGGCGCGCATCGCCAGATAGAACACATCGAAATTGCGCAAACGGTGATCCGATGGAATTTCGGCCAGTTTGCGATTGAACATCAGCGGCACCCGCTGTTCGGAGATACCGCCGTGCGAACGTAAGGGCAGATGCAGCTCGGATAAATCATGGCGGGTGGTGGCGGTGCCGATTACCGTCAGACGCTCGCTGACGACGACCAGATCACCGATGCGGTCTTCCGGCAACTCGAAGCGCTCGGCCGCTTCAGCGCGCGTCAGCACCAACTCGACGCCGGCGATCGCAGCGATCTTGCGCGCCACGTCAGGCAGCGCAACACCCTCGCTCAGATACACGGTGGCGTAAGAACCCAGAGCGCCGTGATGCACGACATAGGGATCGGTAATCGGCAAGATCACGCGCGTTTTTCCGACCCCGACCTTGGTATCCAATGCATCCTGCAGGTAGATGACGTTGGGCGTGCCGGCGCTGTCGGTCTTGGCATTCATGCCATGATCGGCAGTCAGGCCGATCACGGCGCCCAGTGCGTCGAGTTGGGTCAGGTAGTGATCCATCATTGCGTAGAAGGCATTGGCGCCCGGTGTACCGGGAGCAAATTTATGCTGGATGTAATCCGTCGTGGAGAGGTACATGATGTCGGGGCGCTGCGTCTCCAGCAGCTTGACGCCGGCGGCAAATACGAACTCCGACAATTCGGCGCTGTACACGGACGGCAGCGGCATGCCTGTCAACTCCAGCAGATTCTCCACACCATTACTCTCCAGCGTGGCCTGATCCGCTTTTTCTGCAGAAAAGCAAATCCCGCGCATCTTGTTGCCTAGCAGGCCGCGCAACTTGTCCTTGGCGGTGATCACGGCCACCTTGGCGCCGGCATCGGAGAAAGCGGCAAAGATGGTCCCGGCGCGCAGATATTTGGCGTCGTTCATCATCACTTCCTGATTCGCTTCGCGATCCAGAAAATAGTTGCCGCAGATACCGTGAACGGAAGGCGGTACGCCCGTGACGATCGACAGATTGTTCGGATTGGTGAAACTCGGCACTACGCAATCGCCGGTCAATACTGTTCCCTGCTGAGCCATTTTTTTCAGGAACGGCGTGACACCGGCCTGAATGGCCTGATTGATGTATTCCTGTTCACAGCCGTCGACGCAGACTACAACGACAGGTTTCTTCATCCATGGATAGCTGCGTCCATTGACTTGCAGGTTTTGAGTGGTCGACATACATCATCCTTTCGGTTTTGGAAGTAATCAGACGAGGATCAGCCGTGGCGGCATATATATGCTGCCGTCGATAGCGCACAGTGACGTCATCGCGCCCGCAATGAGCCGATCCTCTTGGGTTTTGAAAAAAAGCCGGCGGCGGGTGCCGGCTTGTATAGTCAGCGTTTGATGAAAAAGGCAACCACCGCGCTGATTGCACAGCTCACCGCGACAATCGGAAAGACAAGCGACGTGTCTCCGGACGTATCCAGCATCCGCCCGATGAGCGGTTCGCCGAGGCCGGCAAACAGATACGAGGAAAAATTCATGATGCCCGTCGCAGTACCCGCACGACGCGAGCCGACCAGATCAGGACACAGAGCCCAGAATGATGATGCCGGACCATACACAAAGAAACCGCAGAGAAACAGGGCGACGACACCGATGAGGGAGTTACCTGGAATCGTGAACATCCACATGGTCGTAATCGCACCCAGCACCATGTAGAGCATGATCGCCTTGTACCGCTTTGAGCCGAACAATTTATCCGAGATCCAGCCGTTGCTCAGCGCCCCAATCGCCATCCCGACGGGAAGCGCGATGCTGATCCACTTGGGATTGATGAATGCGTCCGGCGACTTGGCCCAGTTCGATCCAAAGAAATGCACCGGTACCCAGACGATCAGGCCGTATCGCGCTGCATTCTGAAAGCCGAGAGAAAGAGCCGCGATGTCCAGGCGCCAGTTTTTCAACACCGCCTTGTAGCGGCTCCAGGATGATTCGGTCTGATCGTCCTGGACGGCATGCGCCTTGTCCACTGCATCGGCGACGCCGGTATCCAGCGGCTTGAAGCCCATGTCTTCCGGCCGTTCGCGCGCCACCAGATAAAAGAATATGCCGCCGGCCAGCATCAGCAAGACCGGGATGCGGAAGATCCAGCGCCAGTCGAGATGGAAGACATCAAGTACGGCAATCGATGTGACGTAGGACAGTACCGAGGCGCAACCTGCGGCAAAGACGTAGAAGCCATAGACCTTTCCGCGTTCACCGATACCCCACCAATTCGCCAACAGGCGGCTGCCCGGCGCCCAACCGAGTGCCTGGAAGTAGCCGTTCACGGCCCATGGAAAAACCAGGGTCACGAAACCGCTGGAAAAACTGACCACCCAATTGGCGAAGCAGGAAAGAACTGCGCCCAGACTCATGATCCGCCGGCCGCCGTATTTGTCCGCCAGATTGCCATTGATGGCCTGGCCGATGGCATAGGACCACAGCATGGCGCTTGAGACCCAGCCCAGCATTTCCTTCGAGAGCCCAAACTCTTTCTGGATACCGGGAATCGCAAAACCAAAGGTCTGTCTGCCGGTATAAAAGAACAGATAGCAGAGCATCGCAGCGAACAGCATGCGCCATTGGGCGCGGCGAAAGCTCGTAGTGCCTGCCACGAACGCAGTTGACGACGTATGTACATAACTCATTGCATGTCTCCTTTTTAGAGGATAGCCGAGTTACGCCCGGCAACCTCCCTCCTGCTTAGTTGGAAAAGGGTATTTTTTATTTGTATAAATTATTCAGACGCTAAGATCCTGCCGGTTCCAGGCCTCCAACCTGAAAGAGTGAACATGACTTGATTTGAAAAATTGCTGATTCTTTTTGCGCCAGAATTTCTTCTTGCTCTTGCACATCAGGCAATGGTGTTGATTCGGTCACCGGGATGGACCGGAGGCGCCGTGATGCAAAGATCGTCAGCGCAGAGACGATTGGCGCGCGCTGATACTCAAGGCAAGGCAGCGATGCTTTTTGCGCCGATGAAATTTTTCCCGCGTGCGCCCTGCATCGCGCCTTGCACCATTTCCAGCGCTTCCGGCGATGAGACGCCGTAGTCGGAAAACTCGGTCTTCACATCCAGCTGATGCAGGAAATTTCGCAAGCGAGCGACAGCTGTTTGGCAGTCACTGTTGAAGACTTTTTGCAATACCGCATCCCGCTCGGGCGTTTCGCCCCAGGCCATCTTCAGCACCAGCGGCAACGTGAACGAGCAGGCGATTCCATGCGGCAGGCCGTGACGCAAGGTCATCTCGTAAGAGATCGAATGCGCCAGCGCAGTTTTTGTATTGGAAAATGCCAGCCCGGCCTTCATCGCCGCCAGCGCCATGGAAGAGCGCAGGGCTTTGTTGTTCAGATCTTTTGCCAGCAAAGGCAGGCAAGTCATGATGTCGTTGATTGCCGAGATGGCAAAAGCATCGGAGACTGGATTGGCGTTGACGTTCCAGATCGATTCCAGGGCATGCGACAAGGCATCTAGTCCGGTCGAGATGGTGACGTGGCGCGGCAGGCTCAGCATCAGATCAGGATCGACAATCGCGGCCCTGGGCCAGGTGCAATCCAGGTGCAGTGAGTATTTTTTCTGCTTCTCCGCATCCCAGATGGTGGCCCAGGGAGTGACTTCACTGCCGGTGCCGGCCGTGGTCGGGATGGCGATGAGCGTCTTCACCCGATACGGCGTAAATGGCTTACCGTCCGCAAGCAAAGCCAGCAATTCTTCGAAGCGCCCACTTTGGGTTCCGACGATCAGGGCCTTGGCGGTATCGATTGCACTGCCGCCGCCCAGCGCCACGACGGTATCGCATGCCTCATCATTTTGCCAGAAGCGGTCATACATGCCGGCCAGGAGCGCGACATCGGGATTCGGGCTCACGTCCTCGATGACGTATGCCAGTTGATCCCCCAGCAACTGCTCGATTTCCTGAATCAGTCCCAAAGCGCGTGCTTCGGGGAAAGCCACCACTACCACCCTGGCGCCGTCAACGATGGTTGGTAATTCCGCAAGGCTTCCGGGGCCGAAATGGGTTGCGACAGGATTAAAGAATCGCTGCGTCATGCGTGTCTCCTTTTTGTGGTCATCCGTTTTGTTTGGAGCAATTGTCAGCGTGGCGGCGATGGTGGGCAAATCGATTGTTTCGCTGCTTCTATCGGCTGGACCGATAATGCGAGAAACGCCACTTATTGTTATTGCCTGCATCGCAGCGCTGAAGTAAGGTAGCAGCGCCTGTTGCAATCAGGCGGCTATCACAGTGCTCTGGCAGGCAAAAGAAGAACCGGAAATAATTCACCGATCGGGCCAGTGGCGAGCTGATGGATAGAGAGGAGAACGTGTTCTTGGGGAGACTTTATGTACCAGTACCACAAATGGATACGGTCGTTTCACGCGGTCGCAAAGACACGCAGCTTTACTGCTGCTGCGACGTATTTGCAAATCGGCCAGCCGACCATCAGCGAACAGGTCAAGGCATTGGAAGACCGATTCGCCGTGGAGTTGCTGTACCGCAGCGGTCGCCACGTCGAACTGACTGATGCCGGCCAACGTTTGTATGAAATTACAGAAGGAATTTTTGGCCAGGAAGATGAGGCCGTTCAGTTACTGCAAAGTCTGCATTCTCAAAAAACCGGGTTGTTGCGCATCGGCGCGGTTTCTCCGCCGGTGGTGATGAATCTGACTTACGATCTGATGCACAGACATCCAGGCATCGAATTCGCGATTTCGATCAATTCGGAAAAGGAGACGCTGTCCCGGCTTTATGATTTTACGATCGACATTGCGATATTGGCGTACGTAGACCCGGACAAACGCTTGTATGTGATTCCCTATCGCACCTACCCGATCGTTGCCGTAGTGAGAGACGACCACGCCTGGGCGAACAAGGCTTCTGTACCTCTGAAACAGATTCAGCATGAAGCGATCATCATGCGGGAATCCGGCTCCAAAACGCGCGAGTTGCTGGAACAGGCATGTAGCAAACAAGACATCCGGATCAATTGCGTTATGGAACTCAACAGCCGTGAAGCCATCATGCATGCCATTGCCGAAGGCCTTGGCATAGGATTCGTGGCGGAGATCGAATACACGGCCATACCGGGGACGAAAGCGATTCGACTGCGAGACGCGCAGGTCAATATCAATTACTACATGTGCGCGCTTGCAGTACGCAAGAATCGACCTCTTATAAAGAATGTGCTTGATAAAGGATATGAACAAAAGAGCAGCCGCAAAAAATGATCGTTAGATATGTGCTTTGACAAACCAATCTTTCGGATAAAGACAATCACAAAAAACAAATTTTGGCCGGCTCTTTGGAGGCTACCAACCATCGATAGTGATGGCATTCGATAGTTGACGGTGATTAGCGTGGATTGTGTTTTGGTGCTAGCGGACGTCCGCAATCGGCCAGAAGCGGACTTTCGAACTACGACGTCCAGACCGCGCACCTGCGCCAGCCAACCTGCGTCCATGTTTTCATCAGGACGGAGCGGCGGTTACCCTACTATTTACGATTTCTATATCTATATATGCAATCAGGACAGCCAGAGTTCACAGAGAATCCGGATTTCCTTACTACGCTTGGTCGAGAATTCTCTACAGTTTTAAGCGAAGCTAAGGTCGAGGATGTTTGCGGTCAAGACATATACTCAGTTATAGCTCAGTATCTTGGTAAGCCTTTACCTGCTTACGCTCTCCGTTGGAGCAATCGTTGCTGTCGCGGCCTTGTTTTTGAATTTTCTTCCAGAAACATTTGAGCCAATTCGAGTGGCTCTCGCGTGCGGCTTGATTGGCGTGATCGGAGGAACCCTCTATTGCATTCGGGCGGTGTACGTAAATAAGTGCGTGCGACAAACCTGGGATCCAACCTGGCACGTATGGTATTTTCTGCGGCCGTTTGCCAGCTTCCTCTCTGGGGGTGCCAGTTTCTTGTTCCTCAAAGCCGGCTTGCTAGTATTGGAATCCAGCTCTAAGCAGAACTCGACCGAACTCGGCTTTTACGCACTTGCATTCATTGCTGGCCTCAATGTCGATAAGTTTGTGACAAAGATAGAAGGCGTTGCTCACGCAGTATGGGGAATAGAGAAATCCCGATCAGCAGGCGAAAACAAAAAAACATAAGCGGTCAGATTTGGCATACGGGTCTGAATCAAGCTCTTCGGGCGGTGCTCAATGACCCCGCTGCCTACTATTGCCCGTCTACGTCGTCCACTGCACGACTCGGCGATGACGTGGGTTGACGCGACCGATACTCGTAGGGAGCTGGGTTGAAAATTTTATGCGCGGTATGTGGTCGATTGCGCTGGCCTGAAGGACTGCTGAAGCTGACTAGAGTCGCGATACAGGGCCTAGTTCAGCGGTTGGAGGAAAAGATCATTGCCTTCGAAAATCGATCCCAAAAAAACGTACAGACTTTGAGTCGCTTTTTCTAAATGTCGGAATAAGTCCTGATTCGGCTTTTCTCCCCCAGATAATTACAGACTTTATTGTTGATTATCACAGGTCAACAATGCCGCCGGAGATTTTCAATGGCGTATGTGGCGGCTGCGTGCCGTACGGCATTCCTGTCGCCCTCAAACAGTTTCGTTTCCGAATGAATCCGAATCGCGCCATCTTCGCGTTGCAGGCCCCACGCAAAACAGACCGTGCCGGCCTTGGTTCCATCGGGAGCATCGTCGGGTCCCGCCACTCCCGTGTTGGCAATGGCGACGTTAGCGCCACTTTTCTTCAGCGCTCCTTCCGCCATTTCTCGCGCCACTTCCTCGCTGCTGAGTCCGTATCGTTCAATGGTTGCCGGGTTCACGCCGAGCACGCGGATCTTGGCGGCCGGGGAGTAAGTGACGAAGCCGCACTCCAGCCAATCTCCGCAACCGTCGATCGCTCCCAGCATGGAAGCCACAAGACCCGCCGTACAGGATTCCGCGGTCGCCAGGCGTATTGAATTGGCATGCAAATAGTTCGCAACTTGCAGGAACGAGTTCATTTTTCAATCCTTCTTGATGACGCTTATTTCTCCGTCGCCTTCCATGATCATTTCGCGGACATGAGAGATCTGGGTAACGCCATTCTCCCGCAGCTTCGATTCGATCTCATCCATCGTGACGAACTCCTTGCGCATGTTGCGGCGAAGGGCCTTTCCATCCCGAATCAGCACCAGCGGCCTTGGTTCAAGCAGGCGTCGCAATGGCCTGGAGTAGTAACTGGCGAAATCGATGGCATAGTTCCAGAAGGTAAGGGTAAGCACAAGCAGCATGGCATCGGGCACACTGTTGGCGTCTCCGCTCATCCCGTTTTGCGAGGCATCGGCGATGATGACCACGAGCAGAAAGTCACTGATGCCGACGTTGCCGACATCGCGTCGCAGAACCAGGCGAAATAGAACAAACAGGAAGACATACATCAAGGTCCCCCGCACCACGATCTCTTCAATCGGAACGCTAAAACGAAAGAGCTCGGACCAGTCAATATTCATGGCATCCTCCGCCATATCGGGAATGACTATTGTCGAGCGTCACAAGGCAAGCGGCCAGCAGCGAAATTCGCAGAGATATGTAGGACGAATACCTAACGGAAAACGCCGGGATCTTCCCGGGCAGCCTGAATGGCAGATACACCGGCGGCCGGGATCTGCCTGTCGTCTTTTTCTGACGATCGTTTAAGCATTCGACCTACAAGTATTTTTCTTGAAAAAGACTATTTTCGGGGTGAAAAGCCTTTCGCTTTTTCTTGCGGGACGGGCTGTTATCCAGACGTCCCCTCCGAATCCGATAAAATAATGAAAAGACAAAGTCATCGCCTCTTTGGCGCTCCGACGACGTTTAAAAAAAATGAAGTCGTCCCCATCGAGGCTAGCAATGAATGATTTAGAACAAACCCTGACTCCTCCCTCCTCGCTGCAGTTTCCCATTGTCGGCATTGGCGCATCCGCCGGCGGACTGGATGCATTGTTGCGTCTTTTCGAGAATATGCCGGCGGCAAACGGGATGGCGTTTGTCATCGTTCTTCATCTGTCCCCGAAACACGAAAGCAACATTGCGCTGCTCTTGCAAAAGAGTACAAAAATGCCGGTGCGACAGGTCAATGAACCGATCACCATCCAGAACAATAATGTCTACGTCATTCCCCCATCCAAAAGCCTTTTAATGCGCGACGGCCAATTGGTGGTGGAACCGATGGTCCGGCCGCGTGGACGCGCGGTCGCCATCGACATGTTTTTCCGCACATTGGCTGACACGCACACGGTACGCAGCGTCGGCATCATCTTGTCCGGGACCGGCTCCGACGGCGCGGTCGGCATCGCTCGCATCAAGGAAGCCGGCGGCATCACCATCGCGCAAGATCCCAAAGATGCGGAATACGACGGCATGCCGCAGAACGCCATCGAAACCAGGGCGATCGATTTCGTGCTTCCGGTGACGGAAATCCCGCAGCGCCTGATGGAAGTAGCCGACAATCGCGTTCAGATCAAGCTGCCATCTGCTTCCGCTCTGAACATCG
>NZ_AJHH01000434.1 GCF_000256565.1 Herbaspirillum lusitanum P6-12
ATCGATGTTCAGGATGAGAATCCGCACGACGAAAAATCGGCTGAAGATACATTGATTTCCATCATGGATCTCCTCAGGACGCGCAGTGGTCATGATTTTTCTCATTATAAAAAAGCAACGGTCCTCAGGCGAATCGAACGACGCATGCAAGTCAGCAGGACGGCATCGTTGCAGGAATATTTTCGATATTTGACGACGCATCCGGACGAGACGCCATCCCTGCTGCAGGACATGCTGATCAGCGTCACCAATTTTTTCCGTGACCGGGAAAGCTTCGAGACACTGGAACGCGAATACATTCCGGCCATCTTCGCCGGCGCCGAGAAAGGCGCGCCGATCCGCGTCTGGTCTGCGGGCTGCGCCAGCGGCGAGGAGGCGTATTCGCTGGGCATGCTGCTGGCGGAACAGCGCGCGTTGTTGAATTCATCGGTCGATATCCAGGTCTTCGCCACCGACATCGATGATCGCGCCATCAGCATCGCGCGCCAGGGACTCTATCCGGAGTCGATCGTGACTGATGTCGCTCCTGGCAAGCTCCGGCAATTCTTCATCCGCGAAGACGGGCATTACCGCATCAAGAAAACGCTGCGCGAGAAAGTGCTCTTTGCGGCGCATAACATCCTGAGGGATCCGCCCTTTTCGCGGGTGCACCTCATCAGTTGCCGCAACCTGTTGATCTATCTGAATCGGGAGGTGCAGGAAAAAGTGTTCGAAATGTTTCATTTCGCACTCGTTCCCGGCGGCTATCTTTATTTGGGCAGTTCGGAGTCCGCAGAGGTGGCGTCCAAGTACTTCACCCCGGTCGACAAGAAGAACCGCATCTATCGCGCCGTCGTCATGACGCACGGTGCGCACTACGTGCCGCCGCTGCCTTATCGCCGTCATGGCGCTCCCGAGATCCGCAATTACATCGAGGTCGAGTCGCGTCCCGCCGTGCGTTACGCTGAGTTGCACCAGCGGCTCATCGAGCAATACGCGCCGCCCAGCGTGCTCATCAATCGCACGGGAGAGGTGGTGCATGTTTCCAAGACGGCAGGAATATATCTGCGCTATCCGACCGGCGAACCGTCGCACGATCTGGTGGCGCTGATCATTCCCGAATTGCGGCTGGAACTGCGGACGGCCTTGTTTCAAGTCCAGCAAAACAACACCAATGCGGAAACCAGACAAGTCTCCGTCGAGCGCGATGGCAAGCGCTCGAATATTGCATTGACCCTGCGGATCATTCCCGATGAAGGCCTGCAGAATCAGTTCATCCTGATCCTGTTCAATGAGTCCGCAACGGACGAGCCGATTGACCACCACGAAGAATCGGGGACCTCGTTCATTGCCAAGCAGCTTGAAAACGAACTTTTCATCACCAAGGGACAACTGCAAACGACCATCGAGCAATACGAAACATCCGCCGAAGAACTGAAGGCGTCCAACGAGGAATTGCAGGCGATCAACGAAGAGCTGAGATCGACCACCGAAGAGCTGGAAACAAGCAAGGAAGAGCTGCAGTCCATCAATGAAGAACTGATCACCGTCAATCACGAATTGAAAATGAAGGTCGACGAAACCGGCAAGAGCAACGACGATCTTCAGAACTTCATCTCGGCCACGGAGATCGCCACGATATTCGTTGACCGGTCGATGCGCATCAAACGCTATACTCCGCGCTCGGCGGACATTTTCAAGCTGATTCCAACGGATGTCGGCCGGCCGTTGCTGGACATCAGCCATCGCCTTGAGTATGAATTGCTGGAAGAGGATGCTGCCCGGGTCTTCGAAACCTTGCGTCCCTGTGAACGCGAGGTAAAGAGCGATACCGGCCATCGCTACATCGCGCGGCTGATCCCCTATCGCACGAATGAAGACCAGATCAGCGGACTGGTGCTGACTTTCATTGACATCACCAGCCTGCACCTGGCGCAAAGCAAACTTGCGGCGGAAGAATTGCGTATGCGGGTAGTAGCGGCAAGTACGCGCGACTACGCCATCATCACAATGGATCCGACGGGGAAGATCACGTTCTGGAACAACGGCGCCGAGCGTATCTTCGGTTACAGCGAGGAAGAAATCCTCGGACAGCACCTGGATCGCATCTTTACGCCGGAAGACCGGGATAACCTGGTGCCGGCGCAGGAACTGACCACCGCAAAAAAAGAAGGACACGCCTCGGACGAGCGCTGGCATCTGCGCAAAGACGGCACCAAGGTATTCTGCAGCGGCATTCTCACCAGGCTCGACGATGAGGAAATGACGGGCTATGCCAAAATAGCCCGGGATCTCACCAGCAGCAAGGAACTGGAGACCAAGCGCGAAGCCCGGCTGGCGCTGGAAACAGCGACCAGGTTGAAGGCCGAGGAAGCAGTGCGTCTGCGCGAAGAATTCCTGGCGGTACTGTCCCATGAACTGAAGCATCCGCTGAATCTGATCCAGCTCAACGCTGAACTGCTCAAGCGCATTCCATTGACGCAGGATCAGGGGAAAATAACGCGCATTGCCGACGTCATCCGTTCGACCGTACAGACACAGGCAAAAATCATTGACGACCTGCTTGATCTCTCCAGGGCACAAACCGGGAAACTCACCCTCAGGAAGACCCTGGTCGACATTGTCGGCATCACAGAAAAAATTACCCGTGTTTTTGAGACGGACACGCAAAACAAGGGCATTGAATTACGCTATCAAAGCGCGGTTCCCTCGCTGCTGGTTTTCGGGGATACGACCCGGCTGGAACAGATTCTTTGGAATCTGTTGAGCAATGCAGTCAAATTCACGCCGTCCGGCGGCAAGATTTTCGTCACTCTGGGCGTAGAGGGTAGCAATGCGTTGATTACGGTATCGGATTCCGGAAAAGGGATTTCCTCGCACTTCCTGCCGCATATCTTCAGAATGTTTGAGCAGGCTGATGCCGTGACAACACGCGAACACGGCGGCCTGGGTATCGGCCTGGCCCTTGTCCGCCAGCTTGCCGAGAGTCACGGCGGGCGTGTCGAGGTCGAGTCCGGCGGCTTGGAGAAAGGGGCGAAATTTTCCGTTTGGCTACCGCTGTATGATGGCGATCATGCCGACGCGCCCTTGCAGCCGATTGACGAAGACCTCGACCTGCTGCACGGGAAAACACTGTTGTTGATCGATGACCATATCGAGAACCTGGAAACACTGCGCGACCTGCTGAGCTCGCATGGCGCTATCGTCACCGCCAAATCCAGCGGCGTCGAAGCACTGGCGGAAACAGCGCGCCGGCAATTCGATCTGGTCGTCTCCGATATCGCCATGCCAAAAATGGATGGGTATCAGTTCATCGCGTTGCTTCGGAAACAACCGCAGGGCAGTGCCGTTCCGGTGATCGCCTTGACGGGCTTCGGCCGTGCGATTGATGTTCAGACGGCCATGGAAAGCGGCTTCACCGCGCATCTGCAGAAACCCATCGATTTGAAGAATTTTGCCGAGATCGTCAAAAATATTTTCCACGGCGAACCAAGGTAAAACCGGCGCGAAGATGGGCTCGCTGACAGCGCCGACAGCGCCGACAGCGATAACCTACAAGCAAAAGAGAAAATTACCACCTTCAAAAACTGACTGTTTCTTTCTAGGCTGATGAAGCCACGTCATTCAGGCGCGATCATCTGTGGAGGAAAAAACATGTCCAGCGAAAATACCCGTGGCAGCAGTTACCAGGGCCACGCCAAGGCGGAGCAGGATGGCCGCAGGAATCAGCCCGCCAACTCTCCCGACCGGAATCCGCCCCGGGCCCCCCGTGACGGCCGTTCCGAACAGGCTGACGCGGCTGAGCAGAACAGCGACCAGCGCTCCACCGGCGAGGCAGGTAAAACGGCGCTGTCGTCCAGGCCTGACGCAACGTCGGCGTTCGCCCGGGAAAACATGCCGCACGGCATCGGCTACAACATCTGTGACGACGACTAGGCCAGGCTTGCAGCCGCCGATGGCTTCGCATCCAAGCGTCGTTGCGTGCGCGGCCCATGTTCGTGATACGACCTGCGCCGCTTCCTGTTCCGATCTTTTTTGAAGGAGAAGCATCATGGCAATCTGTTCCGTCTGCGGCAACGACTACGACAAGGCCTTCACGATTCAGAGAGGTAGCGAGAGCCGCATTTTCGACAGCTTTGAATGTGCAATACACGCCATGGCTCCGCAGTGCGCACATTGCCAATGCCGCATCATCGGCCATGGCGTCGAAGCAGCCGGCAAGTTCTATTGCTGCGCGCATTGCGCGGGGCATGCCGGTCATAGCGACATCAAGGACCGCACCGCCTGAGCAGCAAGGGCGTGAATCGCCCTCCGAGTCCTTGCATCCATTCATTTCTCTGCACACTGCAGAGAACGCCATCAACCGCGGAGATCAGCATGAGTAAATCCCCAGGACATCAGCAGCATCCCAACCACAAGGTGCAAGAAACCACTGTCGAGGGAAACGTCAGGGTCGCGGTGGGCACGCAAATGCTCGTCGATTCGGGCGACGTCATCCTCGTACGGGAAGATGGCAACCCGCCGCGCTATTATTTTCCGCGGTCGGCCGTCAGAAGCGAGTTGCTGCAGCGTTCGGACACCACCTCGGCATGTCCGTTCAAGGGTGCCGCAACTTACTATCATCTGGTGCTCGACGGCAAAGTCCTGAATGATGCCGTCTGGTCGTACGAGCAGCCGTACGATGAGCACCAGGCGCTCAAGGGGCGGTTGGCGTTTTATGACGACAAATTGCCTGAAATCGTGATCACGCCGAAACCAGCCTAAGCTGTTTTCTGAATCTCCCCCGACGGGCATCCCGCCAGGGAATGCTGTCACATGCCTGTCAAAATCGCTCCCTACAATCCCGATCAAGCGCAATTTGCATTGCACCTACCGGAGCCGGCGGTCGGGAAACATACCGGCACCACATTTCTTCATATCCGCTTATTTCCGTACCTTTCCGTTTCCGGTCGCCCATCGCCTGATGCCCTTGGCGCCAGTGAACGTCATATCGCTGTCATACAAGCGCATTAAGATTGCATGTTGAACAACATGCTTGCCTCGCTCGCTTAGCTTATTTACCCCCGGATATGAACCAGCCTCAGATCGATTTCAGCCTCGCACCGATGATGGGCCGCCACCTGCAGCAGCCGACAGCCGAGGCCCTGGCAGTGGACGTGCCGGTGATTACCTTCGAGGAAAACAACGCCAGGGTGCTGGAAATTTTCGGCTGTCACCGCGAACTGGTGAGTCTGCCGGTGCTCGAGAACAACCATCCGATCGGATTGATCAGCCGCAATATCTTCATGTCGCAGATGTCCAAGCCGTATCACCGCGAGCTCTATGAAAAGAAGAGTTGCATCGCCTTCATGGACAAGGATCCGCTGATCGTCGAAGCCGATACGCCAATCGAAATGCTCGGTGCGCTGGCGGTTGCCTCGGGCGACAAGACGCTGGCCGACGGGTTCCTCATCGTCGACGGCGGCAAGTTCGCCGGTCTCGGTTCCGGTCTCGGATTGATGCGCATGCTGGTCGACCTGCAAGCCGAAAAAAATCGCCAGGTGATGCAAAGCATCGATTACGCCAGCGTGATCCAGCGCGCCATGCTGAGCGCCTCGCGCACGGCAATGGCGCAGGCCATCGGCGATGCCTGCCTGGTCTGGGAACCGCGCGACGTGGTCGGCGGCGATTTTTATCATCTTGAATGTTTCCCCGACGGCTGGTTTGCCGCGGTCGCGGATTGCACCGGCCACGGCGTACCGGGCGCCTTCCTCACGCTGATCGCCTCGTCGGCCATCAAGCAGGCGCTGGAGCAACACGGTCCGCGCGATCCGGCGCTGGTCATGGGCGAAGTCAACCGCAGCATGAAGCAGGTGCTGGGGCAGCACGCCTCCGCGACGCAATTGTCCGAATCCGACGACGGCATGGATGCCTGCTTCTTCTGGTTCGATGCGGCGTCGCACCGGCTCACCTGCGCCAACGCCAAAATGTCGCTGCTCACGCTGCAGTCGGGTGAAGACGCCGTGCAGACATTCGACGGCGAGCGCACCGGACTCGGCTACGTCGACACGCCCGACGACATGCAATGGAGCAACCGCGAGGTGCAGCTGGGTGACGGCGCCATCGTCATGATCGCCACTGATGGCATCATCGACCAGATCGGCGGTCCGAAAAATATCGCCTTCGGCAAACAGCGCCTGCGCAAGTCATTGCTGGAACATCGTGATTTCCCGATGGCCGAGGTCGGCAAAAAAATCATGGAGGAACAGCGCCTCTATCAAGGCCAGCAACGCCGTCGCGACGACCTGACCTTTTTCGGTTTCCGCGTGGGCGGATCCTTCATCAATCATCAACAACGCAGTGGAACGGCATGAGCGGCATGAACGGCATTCAGCGACAGTGGGACGATTTCCACAGTTACGTCGAGAGACGCGACGTCATCTTTTATTACGTCGGCTATTTTTCGCAAACCATCATTGCGGCCATGGCCGACGCGGTCAAGCTGCGCGTCGAGCATGCCGGTGCGGTGGCGCAGACGCGGCGCAAACTGTTTTCTTCATTCATCGAGATGGCCCAGAATATCGTGCACTACTCGGCGGATTCATATGAAAAAGAAGGCAACAGCGAGGCCTCCATGCGACATGGCGCAGTGTTCATTTCACTGACCGACGAGCGCTATTACCTGCACTGCGCCAACCCCGTCAATGCGGTCGTGGCGGAGAAATTGCGCGAGAAGCTGGAGCACCTGCGCTCGCTGACCATTGACGAGATCAAGCTCGAGTACAAGGAAACGCTGCGCGCCGAAACGCCGGCCGACAGCAAGGGTGCGGGACTGGGATTCCTGACCATGGCGCGCGATGCCAGCGCACCGCTGGAATTTGAATTGTCACCGGCCAGCGGCGAAGGCAAGGACAGCGGCACCTCGATGTTCTATTTGCGGGCGACCATCTGAAGACGTGCAGGACACATCAGAAAACGAAAAACAGCGACGGGCGCCATCGCCTGTCTGCCTATCAAGAATGAGTATATGGACAATTTATTTATAGCGGCAAGCCCGAGTTCCCCCGAAGTCGATTTTCGTTTCGACGAACGGCAACTATCACTGAAGGGCGAATCCTATCCGGAGAACGCGGCGCAGTTCTGGGGCGACATCATTGCCGCGCTGCGCAGCTTCCTGTCCGAAGACGCCGGCACCACGGCAGTGACGATCAACGTTGCGCTGGCCTACTTCAACAGTTCCAGCACCAAGATGCTGTTCTCGCTGTTCGGCACGCTCAACGACAAGGCCAAGGCCGGCACTGAAGTCGTACTCAACTGGTACCACGACGAAGACGACGACACCATTTTCGAGTTCGGCCAGGAGTTGAAGGAAGACTTTCCCGATCTGGTGTTCAACGACCATGCGGTGAAAAGCTGATGAGCGACATCGACCTGTTTGAAGCCGAAACGGCAGTGCTGGCCAACGCCAACGATGTGCTGGCCAACGATGTCGTCAGCGCCAATGAATATCGCGTCGCGCTCAAGGAGTTGGTGCAGGGCTACGGCCAGCTGATGCGCGAAAGCCGCCGCCTGATTGCGCGCAGCGACCGCACCGAGCGCGAGCTCAACCTGCTCAATTCACGCCTCAAGCAACTCAGCGACGAGCTCGATTACAAGGCCAGGCACGACAACCTGACCGGCGCGCTCAATCGCGGCGCGGTGTTCGATCTGGCGCATCGCTTCCTGCAAGATTCGTCGCTGTCGCTGATCGTGCTCGACATCGATTTTTTCAAGCGCATCAACGACGAGTTCGGCCATCCTGCGGGCGACGCCGTGATCCGCGAACTGGTGAACCGCCTGCGCAAGTCGCTCGACGGCAAAGGTGAAATCGGCCGCGTCGGCGGTGAAGAGTTCACGGTGCTGCTGCGCAATGCCTCGCTGGACGAAGCGGTGCAATTGGCGGAGAAGGTGCGGCTGACGATTGCGGGGGAATTGTTTTCCGGTCTGCCGTCGCGTCCCGTGACGGCCAGCTTCGGCGTGTCCTGGAGCAAGGCCGGCAGTGACTTTGAAAATGCCTATGCGCGCGCAGACGCGGCGCTGTACAAGGCCAAGCACGGCGGACGCAATCGCGTTGAGCGCGACGCTCCGCCGCTGGACTGATGCACTGAAGGACGCGCAACCGGCGCTGCAGAGCGCCGCTCACCCGTCACATCAACAATCCATAATCAATAGCGCTCGAGCCAGTGCGCGTACGGCGCCGGCAACGTCCACGAGGCGCGTTCCACACCCAGCTCCTTCGCCGCGAAATACGCCCAGTGCGGGTTGGCCAGATGCGCGCGACCGACCATGACGAGGTCGAGCTGCTGCTCCTTGACCACGCGCTCGGCGATCTCCGGCGTACCGAAACCCCAGGCCGACGATACCGGCACATCCGCTTCGCGGCGCACGCGTTCGACGATCGGCGCGAGGAAAGCCGGGCCCCAGGGAATCGAAGTCTCGGGAATGGTGAAGCCCATCGTGACGCTGATCATGTCCATGCCGGAGGCCTTGAATTCGCGCACCAGGCCGATCGATTCCGCCAATGTCTGCTCATCGCGGCCGTCGTATTCGAGCACGCCGAAACGCACGGTCAGCGGCAGGTTTTCCGGCCACACTTCACGCACCGCGCGCAGGGTTTCGAGCAGGAAGCGGCTGCGGTTTTCGACGCTGCCGCCGTAGATGTCGTCGCGCCGGTTCGAGTGCGCCGAGAAGAAAGTCTGCGCCAGGTAGCCATGCGAAAAATGCAGTTCCAGCCATTCGAAACCGACGTCGCGCGCACGCACCGCGGCGTTGACGAAGTCCTGGCGCACGCGGGCGATATCGTCCAGCGTCATGGCGCGCGGCACTTTGGCCAGATCCTTGCCGTAAGCAATTGCCGACGGCGCGATGGTGTCCCAGCCGCGCGCGTCGTCCGCTGCGATATGGTCGTCGCCTTCCCATGGACGGTTGGCGCTGGCCTTGCGGCCGGCATGGCCGATCTGGATGCCAGGCACCGCGCCGGCTGCCTTGATTTCCCGCACGATCGGCGCGAAGGCCTGCGCCAGTTCGTCCGACCAGATGCCGGTGCAGCCCGGGGTGATGCGGCCTTCGGGAGACACGCCGGTCGCTTCGACGATCACCAGACCGGCGCCGCCGCGCGCCATGCCGGCGTAATGCGACAGGTGCCAGTCGGTAACCTTGCCGTCGATGGCGGAGTACTGGCACATCGGCGGCACCGCGATGCGATTGCGCAAGGCGACGTCTTTGAGCTTGAAGGGCTGGAACAATGCGGACATGGAACACCTTTATTAAACAAAATAGGGGGGAATGAGATTGGCCAATTTGTTCGTTATTTCGAATATATACGAACAATGGAACAATTATACCCCAAGGTGTATCATGCGCACATGCGTCCCTACAAACACCCTGCCGTCAGCGAATTGGCCCTTGAGCGCGTGCTGTATGCCTTGAGCGACTCCATCCGCCTGGACATCGTGCGGCATCTGGCGCGCGTGGAAGCCGCGACCTGCGGCGAACTGGACGGTGGCCGGCCGAAATCGACCGTGTCGCATCATTTCAAGGTATTGCGCGAGGCCGGCCTGGTGCTGACCGAAACCACCGGCACCAGCCACATGAATACGCTGCGCCGGGCCGACATCGACAGCCGCTTTCCGGGACTGCTGACGGCGATCCTGGCGCAGTAACCGCTCTTACCTTACCTCCTGCGGCCTCAGGCGGCCGCGCCTTTCGGACGCCGCACCGCACGCACCTTGCCGCTGGCTCCGCCGCCGCAATAGAACAGATCCGCCCCGTTCGACTCAAGACCGCTGACGCCGGTGTCGCGCGGCATCGCCAACCGTTCGATGACGGCGCCGCTGGCCGGATCGATGCGGCGGATTTCACTCTCTTCTCCTTCCCAGGTACCGTGCCAGAGTTCGCCATCGACCCAGGTCACGCCCGTGACGAAGCGGTTGGAATCGATGCTGCGGATCAGCTTGCCCGTGGCCGGATCGATCTGGTGGATCTTGCGGTCGCGATACTGCCCCACCCACAAACTGCCTTCGGCCCAGGTCAAGCCGGAGTCGAAGCCCTGACCGGGCGCCGGAATAGATGCCAGCACCTTGCCGCTGGCGGGATCGATCTTGTCGATGCGCTGCTCGGCGATCTGGTACAGATAGGTGCCGTCGAAGGCGGTGCCGGCGTCGCAGGCGCGCTGCAACGTGCGCGTGGCGTCGCCGCTGGCGGGATCGAAGGCGATCAGACTGGCGCCGGTCGCGGCCCAGACATTGCTGCCATCCCAGGTGACGCCGTGCACGCGCTCGACGCCGGGAAAGGGGCCGTACTCGCGCACGATCTCGGCGGCATGCACGCCCGCTTCAGGTTTGGTTTTCAGAGTGGTGTTGCTGGTCATTGCCGTCTCCTGTTGATGCGCCGTGATCGGCGCGGCAGGACAACTTTAGTCCATCGCCAGCGCAGCAGGGAGTAACAAGATTGTCGTGATTCCAGCGCCTCCGGCCAGCGGCGTCGACAGCCAGCGGCGCGTGCGCGCCTGGCCGATGGCGCGTACATGGCCAGCCGCTTCCAGTCCGGCCAGTGCGCGCTGCAAGGTGCGCTGACTGACGCCAAGCGCCAACGCCAGAGATGACGTCGACCATGCTTCACCGTCGGCAAGCAAAGCCAGCAACGCGGCTTGGTCGCCGGCAATGGGCGGCGCCAGCACCACGACTTCGCGTTCGTCCAGCGGCTTGAGCACGAAGCCGCGCGGGGTGGCCTCGATCTGCGCCAGCGTCGCGACCAGCGCACGCAAGCGACCGATTTCCACGCGCAAACGTGCGCGGTGCGATTCGTCCGGACGGCGTGTATTGAAGGCGCGGGCGATCAAGGCTTCGCGATCGACGTCGCCGGGCCAGGCTTCCGCCAGTGCGGCAACACCGGCCTGCGCGCCAACGGTTTCCACGCTGATCCTGATCCTGATCCAGCCCCATCCCCCACCGCCACACCGCGTCGGCAAGCATCGATCACCAACGCCTCCGACGCCAACAGTGCAGCAACCTGATCCAGCCGTAAAGTCTGCTCGCGACCTGCGGAAACACGCCGGGCCGCGGGACGAGCAAGCGCCGACCGCGTTTCCGTCACCTCGGCCAGCAAAGCCGGCACGCCGGACTGTATCGCTGCATCATGCGCACGCGTCAGCGCCGCATGCGCGGCATCGATATGCAGCGAACGCAGAGCCAGTTCCGCCGCCGTCAACGCGGCAACCGCTGCGAGCGCCGGCGACAAGCCGCGCGCATCGAGCCGCGCCAGCGCCGCTTCGGCCTGCTCGAGACGACCCAGCAATACCAGTCGCCGCACCGCAATCAGCCGCGCCTGCACGGCGTTGGCGCGATCGCCGTGGGCGTCCAGCGCGACCGTGGCCGCCGCCAGTGCACGCGGCGAACTGCCGATGTCGCGTACGGCTAGCGCCACCTCGGCTTCGGCGACGATGCAACGGGCGCGCGCCAGTTCTTC
>NZ_AJHH01000435.1 GCF_000256565.1 Herbaspirillum lusitanum P6-12
GCGCCAGCGTGGCGATGGCGTGGCCTTGCGTGACGGTCTGTTCGCCGTCCAGTTCGAGATGCACGTCGACGATGGTGAGGTCACCCATCTTGCGCGTGCGCAGATCATGCAGGCCGAAGACGCCGGGCGTTTCCAGCAGCGTGCGGCGGATCGCCTGCGATTCTTCTTCCGACACGGCCTTGTCCATCAGGTCGTTGAGCGCGCGCCAGAAAAACACCGCGCCGGTGCGCACGATCATGAGACCGACGATCAGCGCCGCAATCGGATCAAGCAAGGGGAAACCGAGCAGGTTGCCGGCAATCCCCAGCGCCACCACCAGCGACGACACCGCGTCCGAACGCGCATGCCAGGCGTTGGCCACCAGCATGCTGGAACGCACGCGCTCGGCGACGCCCAGCATGTAACGGAACAGCACCTCCTTGCTGACGAGCGTGGCCACCGCCACCCACAAGGCCGCCAGATGCACCTGCGGGACATTGGGCGCCTGCAGCTTGAAGACGGCCGACACCAGCATGCCGATGCCGACCGCCAGCAGCGCGCCGCCCAGCGCCAGCGACGCGGCGGTCTCGAAGCGCTGATGGCCGTACTGATGATCAGCGTCGGCCGGGCTGCGGCTCTGGCGCGCGGCGAACAGCACGACGAAATCGGCCACCAGATCCGACAGCGAATGAATGCCGTCGGCGACCAGCGCCTGCGAGCCGGAAAACAGTCCAGTGATGATCTGCAACGTGGTCAGCACGACGTTGACGACGATGCTGACCAGGGTGCTTTGACGCCCCGCGAGATAGCGGCGGTCGGCACTTGCGGTGTCGTTCTTATCGATAATTAGCATATTGACAATTTGTACTTTTGAGCTTAAACAACCCTTGTACTTCACCGCGATTTACAGGATCATCTTGCCACATAACAATTCACCTAAAGGAACCGGGAATCCTGCCGATGAGTTCTGCACAAGGACTTCCGAGAAATAACATGGAACAAACAAGCCCGCAATCGCTGTCGCTCAACTTCGACAGAGTCAGCGGAGAACTGGTCGCTGCATTCACCCCGGTGGCGGGTGTTCAAGTCCCCAATCTCGTGATGCTGAAACAGACCCTTGCCGATGGCGGCTTCACCAAGCTGTACATCGATGAAGCGGCTCTCGGCGATTTTGCCGCCAAGATCGCCGATGGCAAGGAAGCGCACTCGCAAAAGATCGGCGAACGGCGCGACGGCGAGTTCG
>NZ_AJHH01000436.1 GCF_000256565.1 Herbaspirillum lusitanum P6-12
CGGTGCCGGGCGTCAACGGCGTCAACATCAAGGGCCAGGCGGTGCCTGCGCTGCCGGTTCCGGATCTCGGTTTCAACAAGGACTGCGTCGGCGCCGAACCCTCCAAGGACGACCCCGACCTGCTGGTCGCGGCCATCGCCGGCCAACCGCAGCTGATCACCAACGGCGTCAAGATCAACCCCATCGTCGAGATCGAGGATGTCGACCTGAGCACCGGCAACGTCGAGTTTTCCGGTACGGTCAAGATCAAGGGCGACGTCAAGACCGGCATGCGCCTGCGCGTGTCCGGCGATGTCTTCGTCGGCGGCACGGTGGAAGCGGCCGAGATCATTGCCGGCGGCAACATCACCGTCAAGGGCGGCATCATCGGCCACGCCGAAACCCAACCCGGCATGGCGTCCATCGTCGCCAAGGTCAAGGCGGAAGGTTGCGTGCAGGCGCTGTTTGCCGAAAGCGCGCACATCGAAGCGGGCGACAGCATTATGCTGGCCGGCAATGCGCGCCAGTGCGAAATGCTTGCCGGCAACGAGATCCTGGTCGGCAAGACCAATCCCAAGCTGGGCCAGATCATCGGTGGCCGCGCCCAGGCCACCATGCTGATCAAGGCGGTCGCGTTCGGCTCGTCAAGCGCCGCCACCACCAGGATCCAGGTCGGCCTCGATCCCTATCTGGAAGAAAAGCTGCGCGCCAAGGAACAGGAATTCCAGCGCAAACTCGACGACCTCAACCGCGTCATCAAGCAGCTGGCCCATTACAAGCAGAATCCCGAGAAAGCGCGCAACGGCGCCGGCGAAGAAGCCGAACTCAATCGCAAGCTGCTGGCGCAAGAGGTCAAGGACCTGGTGGCCGAGCAAAACGAGATGAAGGAAGATCTGGTCGCAGCGGAATCGGCGCGCATCGTCGCCGTCAAGGCCGTCTACGAAGGCGTGGAAATGCGCATCGCAAAACAGGTCTGGCAAGTGCTCAGCGACCTCGGCGGCGGTACCGCGCAGCTGCAGGGCGGCAAGATTTCCTTCGGCGGAAAATAAGGAAGCAAGCGATGGTTGATTTACCCGTGCTGGACGGCGCCGGCTTGCGCACCCTGGCCGAACGCAGCGCGGCCGTGACGGTCGCCTGCGCCTGCAACGAAGCAAGCCTTGCAGCATGGACCAGCACGCCGCTGTCCTTTCCCGAAACCCTGCTGCAAGACATCGGCACGCTGCTGCCCGATCCCTACGATGAACCCGGCTTCGCCGAATACCATCCCGGCGGCACCCGCTACGAATCGGCCGACGCGCCGGTGGCGCCGCGCCATTTCCCCTACAACCGCTGCAATGTCGCCGCCTGCAAGGTCTGCGGCCGCTGCTATCTGCGCTATACCGAAGCGGGAGGCTATTTTGTCGACCGCCGCATCCGTGCGCTGAACCGGCCGGAGCTGGTGGTCGACGCCGCCCTGGCGCTTTCTTAAGCCTTCATGCGCATCGCGGTGATGATGCCGTAGGCGCACAGCGTTTCCTTTCCGTCGCGCACCGCGCCCACTTCGATCTGGCAAATGGTCAGCGTCCTGCCGCTCTTGACCACCCTGCCGCGGCCGATGAAATACTCCCCCTGCGCCGGCGCCAGCAGATTCAGCTTGAGCTCCGTGGTCAGCACTTCTTCGCCGGCCTCGAACAGGCTCATCGCGGCATAGCCGCCCGCAGTGTCGGCAATCGTGGTGCTCATGCCGGCGTGCAGGAAACCGTTCTGCTGGCCCAGCTCGGGACGAAAATCGAGACGAATCTCGACCAGTCCCGGCGTCACGCTGTGCAGCCGCGCGCCGATGGTGCGCAGCGCGCCCTGCCGTGAAAAACTCTCTTCGACGCGGCGGATCATGTCCGCATCCACTGCCTGCACAAGCGTACCTGTCATCGTTGTCTCCTGTATTTTTTGTTCGTCGATGCTAACTCATTTCGTCACTTCCGCGCATGCAGTTCGCTCGCCATCAATATCTGGAACAGCGTGTCGGCCGGACGGCTCAGGCGTTTTGCCGCCAAGGCCACATACTCGACATCGGGAAACACCGGCAGGCTGGCATGGTTGACCGGCAGGCTCAGTTCGCGTGACGCCAGGTGCTGCGGCAGCACGGTCAGCCCGAGGCCGCCGCGCGCCGCCGCCATGCAGCCGGCGTGGCTACCGCTGGTGCAGACGATGCGCCAGTGACGTCCTGCCGCCCCCAGGGTGGCCAGGATCGCCGCGCGCGTCACGCTCGGCTCGGGCAGCAGGATCAGCGGCAGCGGTTGCGCCAGGTCGACCACGGTTTCCGGCCGCGCCAGCCAGACCAGCGGTACGCGGAACATGGCCTGCCCGCGCTGCTCGCCGGGACGGCGCTTGCCGACGATCAGGTCGAGGTCGCCGTTGTCGAGGCGCTGGTACAGCTCGCCGGTGAGGCCGATGGTGATTTCCAGCTCGACTTCGGGATGCTTGTTGCGGAACGCCGCCAGCATGTCCGGCAAAGGTCCCATCGCCAGATCGTCCGGGGCGCCGAAGCGCACCCGCCCGCGCAGCCTGGGCGCGGTGAACTGGGCCTCGGCGCGGGCGTGCGCTTCGAGAATCAGGCGCGCGTGCACCAGCAGGCTCTCGCCGTCCGCGGTCAGCGCCAGCGAATGCGTGTCGCGCACGAACAACCGTCGGCCGCTGCCGTCCTCGAGACGGCGGATGTGGTCGCTCACGCTCGACTGCGTCAGCCCGAGCCGGCGACCGGCCTCGCTGAAGCTGCTGGAAGCGGCCACGGTGGTGAAGGTCTTGAGCCAGACCGGATTGAACATGGGTGCTCCTGACACATATGCATCCGCTTATCGGCATATCCGATTACAGTTCGGATGATTAAAGGGGTTCCCGATGATAGGCCTTTTTCCTATCATGTGGCAAAGGCTGCTTCGGCCTTCTTCCTTCTTCCTTCTTGCCATCATGAAACGCTACTTCCCCGACACCTTCACCTGGATGCTGCTCGGCACCGTCCTGCTCGCCACGCTGCTGCCGGCCACCGGCCGCTTCGAAGAACTCATGCACCTGGCCAGCAACACCGCCATCGCGCTGCTGTTCTTCCTGCACGGCGCGCGGCTGTCGCGCGAAGCGGCGCTGTCCGGTTTCAAGCAGCCGCGCCTGCACCTGCTGACGCTGGCCTGTACCTTCGTGCTGTTTCCACTGCTCGGGCTGGCCCTGCAGCACCTGTTTCCCGGCTTGCTGACGCAGGAGTTGTGGCTGGGCGTGCTGTTCGTCTGCACGCTGTCGTCGACCGTGCAATCGTCGATCGCCTTCACCTCGATTGCGCGCGGCAACGTGCCGGCGGCGATCTGCGGCGCCACCGCCTCGAACCTGCTGGGCATCGTCTTCACGCCCGTCCTGGTGACGCTGCTGCTGCACCGCCATCACGACGGCGGCGGCTTGCGACAAGTCAGCGGCATCCTGCTGCAACTGCTGCTGCCGTTCGTGCTGGGCAACGTACTGCGGCCGTGGATCGGCGACTGGGTGCTGCGCAAGAAAGGCTTGCTGGCGGTGGTCGATCGCGGCGGCATCCTGCTGGCGGTGTATGCCGCGTTCAGCGTGGCGGTGGCGCAAGGCGTGTGGCATCTGTTCCCGCCGCAACAGCTGGCGCTGCTGGTGCTGGTCAACGCCATTCTGCTGGGCGGCGTGCTGACGCTGACCACCTTCGGCAGCCGCGCGCTGGGCTTTGCGCGCGCCGATGAAATCGTGCTGGTGTTCTGCGGCTCGAAAAAATCGCTGGCCTCGGGCATCCCGATGGCGTCGGTGCTGTTCAGCAGCAGCGGCGTGGGCATCGTGCTGCTGCCCATTATGGTATTCCACCAGATGCAGCTGATGCTGTGCGCGATACTGGCGCGGCGCTATGCGGAACGTCAGGATGCCGATGATTTGTTGCAGGCCGCCGCCGACGGCAAGGCGCAAACCGCCTGATCGCTTACCTCCTCCAAAGGCTACTGACAGGATGGTGTCAGTAGCCCTGGATCATGATGTCTTCCATGCCCTCCGGCATATCTCTCAACCAAGAAAAAGGAAGACATCATGACAACGCAAATCAACTGGTTCGAAATCCCCGTCACCAACCTGTCGCGTGCGACCAAGTTCTACGAAGCCGTATTCAACGCCAAGCTGCACGTCGAAACCGATTTCGACGCGGCGCCGATGGCGATCTTCCACAACGCCGCCAAGGAAAGCTGCGGCTGCCTGACCGAAACCCAGGCCTTCAAGCCCAGCACCGACGGCGTGCTGGTGTACCTCGACGCCGGCGCATCGATCCAGCAAGCCATCGACCGCATCGCGCCAGCCGGCGGCAAGGTCGTGCTCGACAAGCTGGAACTGCCGAAGCAGCTCGGCTACATCGCCCACTTCATCGACACCGAAGGCAACCGCGTGGCGTTGCATGCGATGAAGTAAAAGAAACAATAAGCGCCTGCAACCATGCCCACCTGCATCAACAGATCGTGGTGGGCGGCGCCTGCGACTCATGCCAGAATGGCAGCCATTTCCCCTGTTGCCAAAATCCATGCGCCGAGCCGACCGCCTGTTCCAGATCACCCAGTACCTGCGCGGGCGCCGTCTCACCACGGCGCGCCAACTGGCCGAATGGCTGTCGGTATCGGAGCGCACGGTGTATCGCGACATCCGCGACCTGTCGCTGTCGGGCGTGCCGGTGCAGGGCGAGGCGGGTGTCGGCTATCGCATCAACAAGACCGGTTTCGATCTCCCTCCGCTCATGTTCTCGCCTGACGAAATCGACGCGCTGGTGATCGGCATGCGCATGGTGCAGGCCTGGGGCGGTCCGCAACTGGCCGCGTCGGCGGCGGCCTCGCTGGCCAAGATCGTGCTGGCGCTGCCCAAGGACAAACGCGACTTCGTCGAAAACACCGCCTTGTTTGCGCCCAGCTTCCACATCGATCAGGCCCATGGCGAGCGGCTGGAAGAAATCCGCCAGGCCATCGGCAAGCGTTGCACGCTGCAACTCGATTACGTCGACGCGCGCGGCCAGGCCACGCAGCGCATCGTGTGGCCGCTGGCGCTGTACTTCTGGGGCGGCGGCTGGTCAATCGCCGCGTGGTGCGAAACGCGCAGCGACTTTCGTTCGTTCCGGCTCGATCGCGTGCGCGCGATGATGCCGGCGCACACCTATCCGGACGAGAGCGGCAAGCGCCTGGCCGACTTCGTGCGCGCTGTACGTAAATCGCAGTATCAGGATTCCGCATAACCAGATGCCGATTTCTTCGTTCGCATCGGCGCGGCTTCGGTTTAGTCTGCAAGTCACGACAACCAGGCCGAGGTCTCCATGCACCGCGCGACGAACAAGAACAATCCGGTTACCGCATCCGCTTCTTCGCCAATCTCTTCATCCGCGATGGCAGCCAACGCCGGCTTCAGCCTGGCCGACCGCTGTGTCTTGTGCGTCGGCGGCCTGACCGGCGCGCGCAATCATTATCGCGTCGCCATCGAAGAGCGCCACGGCAAGTTCATCCACCACGACGGCGGCCGCGAAGACAGCCTGCACCGCCTGCAACCGATGCTGAACGGCGCCGACATGGTGCTGTGCGCCTCCGGCAACATCAGCCACAACGCCTACCACCTGGTCAAACAACTCTGCAAGAAACTGGGCAAGCCCTGCGTCATGGTCAAGGGCACCGGCATCGCCTCCTTCATCGACGGACTCGGCAGCCTGAGCGGCAAGTTGTCGTCTTCGCAACGCGGCGAGACCGTGCTCAAATCCGGACGGCACGCCTGATCCATCTCTACTCCCTGCGAGGCCGTTAGCCAAAAACTCAAAAGCCCCCTACAATCTGCGCAACGCATCATCACCGTTTCGATTATTCGATGGCGTCGGAGCATCAGCTAGCGACGCCACGCGCACCAGGGAGTCTGTTTGAAAACCATCCATCGCATCGCGCTTGCCTGCGCGCTGCTGGCGCCGGGCCTTGCCGGCATGAACGGCGTCGCCCACGCGGCGCCAGCGGCGACCTTCGGCATTGAAGTCGGCAACGCGCTGTTGTGCCTCAATCAGCTCAACAGCAAATATTTCTACGATTATCTTTTCGAAGCCTTCGGCAAGCCGTACAAGACCGAAGGCGGCGCCTACTGGTTCAAGGCCGCCGGCAGCAATCTCTGGGGCATGGAAGTCACCGATATCCTGGTCAACGACAGCAGCAGCCCGGCCGATTTCATCGGCGCCAATATCAACGGCACGCCGCAAGCGCTGAGCGATGCCATCACCAAGAGCGTCGGCATCCGCTTCACGCTGGATGACGCCACCAAATATTCGCTGCGCCAGTCGCAGGCCGGCAGCGTGATCGCCTACGCCGATACCAAGGCCAAGATCTACTGCGCCAAATCCAAGTACCTGGTGCCGGGCAAGCAATAACGCTTGCGCACTCAGAATGCAAAAAAACGGCCTCGCTTCATGCTGAGGCCGTTTTCTTTTCTGCAGTACCGATCAATCCGCTGCCGGGAAATCCAGCACCGTGTCGTTGACGCGATTGAACAGGTTGGTGAAGGTGATCGCGGTCACCGCCAGCAAGGTGTCGACGATCTGCGCGTCGCTGTAGCCGGCCGCCTTGACCGCGGCGACGGATGCCGCCGGCACGGTGCCGCGAGTGGTCACCAGCTCCCGCACGAACACGGTCAGTGCATCCAGTTGCGCGTCGCCGGATGCTTCGGCGCGGCGCAGGCCGATCACGGCTTCGGCCGAGAAGCCCAGCTTCTTGGCCATCAGCGAGTGCGCAGCGAGACAGTAATCGCACTCCACTGCTTCGCTGACCGCCAGCTTGATGGCTTCGACCTGCTTGCCCTTGAGCGAGCTCTTGCGCAACGCTGCATCCAGGTTGAGTGCGGCTTCCAGCGCTACCGGGCTGTTGGAGCCGATGTCGGCATAGGCGTTGGGGACCTTGCCGACCGCGCCCTTGATGGCGGTAAACAGTTGCGCGGCCGGGCCGGTGACGGTGGAGATATCTTGAGTATGGAGACGGGGCATGATGCTTCCTTTCAGTAAGAAAAAATAAGAGCAAACAAATTGAATTGGAATATGTTCACAACCGGCGCCGTTGCAATCGAGCGCGGTATGGAAAGAAGTATAGGGAGCCGGAACGATATTTTTAATGGCAAAATACGCCAATTAATTGACTAATCGTACCAATCAGACTTTTCCGGGTCTTTCCGCCATGAACCACGCCACCGACACCCTGAGCCGCCTGCTTCAGCTCTATCCCGTACGCACCACGCTCGACATTCGCTGCCACTTCGGCGCGCCGTGGCAGTTGCCCGAACCGACGTCGGCGCCCGGCGTGGTGCGCTATCACATGATCGTGTCCGGCGACGCGCTGATGGAAGCCAACGGCGAACGCGGCGTGGCGCTGCAGGCCGGCGACATCGTGGTGTTTCCGCGCGGCAGCGCGCACAAGCTGCACGCGGGGCGGGGAAAGGCGATCGCGCAGCAGGTCGCCACGCGCAGCGATGATTTATTGATACGCATGGAAAATGGCGGCGCCGGCGCGGAA
>NZ_AJHH01000437.1 GCF_000256565.1 Herbaspirillum lusitanum P6-12
TGCTGGTGCGCACCGCGGGACGCGCCGATTTTGCCGGGCTGCAGGCGCTGATGAAGATGCTGCAGGTCGAGATCGAAGTCGACCCTGCCCGCCCCGGCGCGCATGCGGTGGTCACGCAATTGTCGTCGGCGCTGTTTGCGCTGCTGATGCGCGCATGGCTGGAACAACAGGAAACTGCGGCAACACCCGGACTGTTCACGCTGCTGGCCTCGCCGCGCCTGCAACGCGCGCTGCACTGCATGCTGGCCGAACCGGGCCGGGCCTGGTCGCTGGACCAGTTGGCCGAGGCCTGCCATCTGTCACGCACCACCTTTGCCCGGCTGTTCCGGGCGGCGGCCGGGGCCACACCCGGCGAGATCCTCACGCGCACCCGCATGGCGCAGGCGGCGCAATTGCTGGCCGGCCGCCAGCAGACCGTCGCCGCCGTCGCCGAAGCGGTCGGCTACCAATCCGAAGCCTCGTTCAACCGCATCTTCAAGCGCCATTTCGGCATCGGCCCCGGCCAGCATCGGCGGCAGGCGCGTCCGGATTGAATCCGGATGGCAATCTCCGAGCAACTCGATACTTATTTAACTGAAAGAAGCCTTACGCGGATGTCGACAGTTCGCTGCTGCTGCAGATGCGATCACGGCCCTGCGCCTTGGCCAGGTACAGCGCCTTGTCGGCCGCGCGCATGAGCTTGTCGGCGGCGTCGATGTCGCGGATCGGCACGAACGCGCTGACGCCGGCGCTGATGGTGACGATGCCTGCGTCATTGCCTTCATGCAGCAGACCGAGCTGGCGCACCGCCAGGCGGATGCGTTCGGCCACCGCCATCGCGCCGGCCTCGTCGGCGCCGGGCAGCAGGATGCCTACTTCCTCACCGCCGTAACGCGCCATCAGGTCGCCCGGACGCGTCTGCTGCGCCTTGATCACACGCCCGACCTTGCGCAAGCACTGATCGCCGGCGAGGTGGCCGTAGATGTCGTTGTATTGCTTGAAGTGGTCGACGTCGATCATCACGAGCGCCAGCGACACGCCGTTGCGCATGGCGCGGCTGAATTCTTCTTGCAGGCTCAGATCGAACTGGCGGCGGTTGGCCAGCCCCGTGAGATCGTCTTCCAGCGCCAGCCGTTCGAGCGCCTTGTTCATGCTTTCCAGGTTGACGCGTGCCTGGTCGAGATCCATCTCGGCGTCCTTGCGTTCGCGCATGAGCGAGTTGAAGGCGCTGCCGAGGTCGCCGATCTCATCGTCGCGATACGACAGCGGCACTTCGTCATAGGTCTTTGAGGTGCGGATTTTCTGGATGTGGCCGTGCAGCCGGAGCAAGGGATCGATCAGGCGCGACATGATCAGCCAGGCCAGCCAGCCGGCCAGCGCCGCCAGCGACAACGACACCAGCAACGCCTTGTTCTGCATGTCGCGGACCGGCACGAAAGCCTCCTCCCGCAGGTAGATCGAGCCGATGATCCAGTCCACCGTTTTCATGCGCTTGAACGAGAACAGCGCGGGCTGGTTGCTGCGGCTGAGGCCTTCCATGCTGCCTTCGAAACCGGCCAGCGCCTGTTCGGTGCCGCCGCTCTTGCCGCCGACGTGGTCGACATGCTGCAGGATGCGCGCCTTGTCGACGTGGTCGACGATGATGCCCTTGGAGGTAATGATGTAGATGAAGCCGGTCCTGCCAATCCTGGTGTTGGTGAATTGGCCGAGGAAGTTGGCTTGTTGCAGGTCGATGCTGGCGACGAACACCATCGCGATGTTGCCGCTGTCGTCGAATACCGGCTCGGTCATCAGCACGATGGCGCGCTTGGATATCTGGCTGCGCAGCGGCTCGGAAATCACACCGTGCTTCAGCTCCAGCGTGCGTCGCATGTATTCGCGGTCGGCCACGTTGAAGCGGCCGATGGCGCTGGTGTCATTGAAGTTGGCGACCAGCTGGCCGTTGGAGTCGAACACCGAGAGGTTGAAGAACATCTCGGTCAAACTGGTGTGGCTGGCGAGATAGACCTGTAGCTGATGTGCGTCATGCCGCCCTTCCGGCGGCAAGCCCTGCGACAACGACCGCAGGGCGACACGACGCGTATTGAAACTTTCATCGAGGGCGGTGGCGATCATCTTGATCGTGGTGTACTGCTGCGCGCCGATCAGGGTCTTGATGTCGCGCTGCATGATGGTCAGCGAGACCGCCACGATCACGGCGGTCGTCACCAGGACGGCGGCAACCACGACCATGATGACCTTGGCTTTGAGCGTCCATTTGACTCGCAACAGATTGTTCAAAATATTTTTTCTTCTCGGAAATGCAGATGGATTCTGTCCAGAAACCGGCTCAATGTTACCCGAGTTTGCAGGCCTCTATCCCCGGAAGACCTTGCAAAAAATTCATGACTTTGCGAGTTTCCAGGAAGAAACAAGCCATCTCAGATCACCTGCAACGCTTGCAGCAAAGGCAGCCGCTCGACGAAGAAACGCTGCGCCTGCAGGCTCAGTTCGTCGATGTTCGCTTGTTCGTCCTCCAGGCGGATGCCGTCGCGCACGATCCTCTTGCCGCCGGCCGAGATGTGCCGCCAGACGAAACCGACGATGGCGTCCGGCGTCTCTTGCCCTTCCAGCACCGCCAGCATGAACAGTTGCTGGATGCGATCGGCCGGCACGCCGCCGCCGGTGACCGGACTGCACAGGTGTTCGATGTCGCCGTCGGCGTTGCCGTGCACGGCCTTAT
>NZ_AJHH01000438.1 GCF_000256565.1 Herbaspirillum lusitanum P6-12
GTGGCCGTTGCCGATCAGCATCATCAGCGTGTCGAGCACCTGCTGCAGGCCGAGGTTGCGGCTGCCGACGATGCCGGCGATCTCGCCCAGCGAATGCGGCAGCCCGTCGGCCAGCACGGCGATGACCGGGCCGTAGATATGCTGGTTCAGCGTGATCTCGGAAGACACCGTCTTGAGCGTCATCGGGATCTGCCCGGGTACGGTCAGCAAGGTCACCCGTTGTTGCGCCAGCAGCGCCTGGTGGCTGGCGGCGTCCAGCGCCTGCGCACCGCGCACCCAGTAGTCGCGACGGAATTGCTGGTTCACCATGAAGTCGCGCACGCTCTGGCGCAGGTGACGATCGTCGACGGCGTCGCAGAATTCGCGCTGCGCCGGGGTCAGGTTGGCCATGTCGAGATGGTCGCGAAAATCCGCCGAGCAAGCGAACTCCAGCCCGGCGCCGGACCAGATCGCCGCCATGTCGGCGAAGGACTCGACGTGCCAGTCGCGGTTGAAATATTCATGCGCGAGGTAATGCCGGCTCTGTTTCCTGAGGATCGCGATGCGCTCCTGCATGAAAGGATTGGCGCGCGCGTAGACCGGTTCGGCGGCGAACATGCGCTCGGCGAAATCGAGCGCCGCATCGATGCGTTCGGCGCTACCCTTGCCGGCGTTGGACGGCATGTCGAAATGGCGCAGCAGCAGGTCGCGCAAGGGCATGAACGCAGCCCAGCCGGGCTGGGTGTTATAGCTGGCGTAGAGTACGCCGCCGCGCTTGAGGCGGCGGTCGACGAAGTCGCGGATGAGTGCGCGGTTGTCGGCCGAGACCCAGCTCCAGATGCCGTGCATGGCGATGAAATCGAACTGCGGCAGTTCCTCGCGCGTGCAGAATTCGGCGAAGCTGGCCTGCTCCAGTTGCGCGCCGCTGCAGGCCGCCTGCGCCAGCGTCTGCGCATGCGCGGCCTGGGCCGCGTTGAAGTCGTTGCCGTACCAGGTCACCGGCGATGCAGCGGCATGGATGTTGATGCTCAGGCCTTGGCCGAAGCCGAGTTCGCAGGCAGTGCGCACCAGCGGACTGTCGAGGCCGGCGGCGGCGAACGCCAGTTGCAGCCGCGCCGGATTGAGTTGCGGATAGTAGCCGTGGGTGTAGCCGATGTCGGTGACGTAGCCGTCGGTCCAGTTGCCGTTCATGGGTCTGTTTTCGCTGGTTGGCAGAACCCGCAGTGTCGCAGAATCGGCGGCTTGCGTCTTTCTCTCCGGCGACGCCCTGCCACGGTCTGGTATCCGGCGATTGTCACCGCCCCTGACGGCGCGTTGAACGTGCTGCCGGCGCTGCCAGTGAGATACCGACGGGAAGGTAAAAAGGTCAGACCAATTTTCTTGAAAAGGACGCAGGAATGCCCCGGTTCGCACAAATTTAAACAGTTAGCCCACAGATAGACATACCTGCGCGGCCTTTACCAGCCTAGAATGCCGGGCACCCCCAACAACAAAAACCCTCGCCATGCCGAGCAACAAGATTCTGCTTGCCGCCACGATTGCCATGCTGATCTGGCTGGCCGCCTACCTCCGTCCGGAATTCGGCTTCTGATTTGATTTGGATTCTGCGCGGGTCCGTATTCAGGGTGGCAGTTGCCGCAGTGGTAAACGCATGATGAACATCGCTCCGCCCAGTTCGCTGCCGCCGACGCTGATGCTGCCGCCGTGCCGCGCAACGATTTTTTTCACGATCGACAAGCCGAGGCCGTAGCCGCCGGTAGCGCGATCGCGACTCTGGTCGAGCCGGTAAAAAGATTCGAACACGCGCTCGCGCTCAGCCTCCGGAATGCCGGCGCCGTCATCTTCCACCACCAGCGTCCATGCATCCGGCGCCGCCATCTCGGCGCGGACGCGGACGACTGAATTCGCGTGTTGCGCCGCATTGCGCACCAGGTTGGAATAGGCGCGCGCCAGGGTGCGCGCTTCGGTAACCACGGTCGCGAGTTGCCCGTCGACGCTGCAGCGCAGTTCGAGCTTGCCCAACGCCAGCGCTTCGGCAGTGACGCCGCAGGTATCGCGCAGGAATTCCGGCAAGGCCACGGTCTCGGTGAAAACACCTTGGCGGTCGTGCTCCAGCATGCCCAGCGTCAGCAGCTCGGCCACCAGCGCCTCAAGCTCTTCGACATCCTTGCGCAGACCGAGGATGCGATTTTCCGTGGCGGTATCCGGTGCGTGATGCTGCAGGATGTCGAGGCCGAATTCGAGTCGCGACAAGGGCGTGCGCAACTCGTGCGAGACCGCGTTGACCATGTCGCGCTGCGCATGAATCAGCTTGCCGATGCGATCCGCCATGCGGTCGAAGTGGCTGCTCAATTGTCGGATTGACGAGCGTCCCGACAACCCGACGCGGGCGTCGAGCCTGCCGCCGCCGAAACGCGCCGCCGCCAGCCGCAGCTTTTCCAGGTCGCGCCAATGCGGGATCAGCCAGATGCACACCGCCGCCAGGATGGTGCTGAAGACCAGCACGTAGGCTACTACTTCCACCATCGGCAATTCTTCCAGCGACTGCACCCGCACCAGTCCGCCGTCGTCGAGTCTGACGTAGACCACACAGCATTTGCTGCCGGTGAGTTCCCAGCCGACGGGATACTGCGCCAGCTGTTCGCGCACGGACGGCGGCAATTGCTCCAGCGTCTGCACTGGGCGGCTGTAACGTTCAGGAGCTGCCGCGCGCAACTGCGCCAGCAACGCTTCCTGATCTGCCTGGCTGCGGCCGGACAACAGGCGATTGAGCATGAAGCTTTCGCCATTGAAACCGGCGCGCACGGCCTTGGCGAACTGGCCCGCGAACAGATGCGGGAAACCGTAGTTGACGACAAGAATGGAGGCCACCACCAGGGCAGCGATAACCAGATACAAGCGAACCAGATTGCGGAGCACTTACTCCTCCCAGGCGATCGGACTGAACAGGTAACCGCGCCCCCACACCGTCTTGATCTTGCGCGGTTCCTGCGCATCGTCGTTGAAGCGTTTGCGCAGGCGCGAAATGCTGACGTCGACAGTCCGGTCCATGCCGTCGAAGTCGATGCCGCGCCAACGGCGCAGCAGTTCATCGCGGCTGAGCACCTTGCCGGCGGCCTGCACCAGGATCACGAACAGGTTGTAGTCGGAAGTCTTGAGATCAATCTCTTCGCCCTTCCAGCACACCTGGCGCGCGGCGAGATCGATCTGCAGTTCGCCGAATTGCAATTGGCGCACTTCGACCGCTTCGGGCTGGCCTTCGTGACGGCGCAGGATGGCGCGCAGATGCGCCAGCAGCAGACGCGGCTGCACCGGCTTGAGCATGTAATCGTCGGCGCCCATTTCAAGGC
>NZ_AJHH01000439.1 GCF_000256565.1 Herbaspirillum lusitanum P6-12
AGCTTTATATCGGCGCGCGCGGTCAGCATCATCACCGGCAGCGAAGAATCCTTGCGCAACTGGCGGCAGATATCCATGCCGTCCATGCCCGGCAGCATCAGGTCGAGGATCACCACGTCCGGTTTCTCGCGCGCGACCGCGGCCAGTGCCTGGTCGCCGCGCAGCACCAGCGCCACTTCAAAATCGTAGCGGCACAGATATTCCGATATCAATTCGGCAAGACGTACGTCGTCTTCGATCAACAGTATTTTCTTCATCCCCGATGGCTTTCCAATGTGCTTCCCGTGCGCATGATAGCTGCGTCGCAAGCACGTGTGCCGGCGCATTACAAACAAACACATGTTGACACACGGCCACACATTTTCCTCACCAAACTCCCACAGACCGCAACGCTGCAGATGCCGACAATGGCGCTCATTCATCACAGGAGAAACCATGACATCTTCACATCGTCGCATCGCCATCGCAGCGAATGCAGCCGCAGGCCTGGGCGCCGCCTACATGCCGCGCTACGCCGGCAGCGATGAATACAAGGCTATCGCATTGCCTGTCATCAGCGTGGTCACCCCGTGGGGCGGCTTCATCGACGCCGGCGAAGGCATCGGTTATCGCCACGGCTTCGGCGACAAGTTCATCGCCTCGGCGGCGCTCGGCTACGACGCCGGCCGCAAGGATTCCAACCAGAGCCTCAAGCCCGGCTCCGACAAATTGAGAGGCATGGGCGAGGTCAAGGGCGCGACGCTGCTCAACCTCAGCCTCGGCTATCGTCTCACGCAAAACCTGACGCTCAGTGCCGGCGCTTCGCAGCCGCTGAGCAATCGCGACCGTGGCCGCAACTATTACGCCAAGGTCGACGCCACGGTGATGACCATGCCCAGGGACAAACTCGCCGTGGCCGGCAGCGCGCTCTTCGGCAGCAATGATTACAACCAGAGTTATTTCGGCGTCACCGCCAACCAGAGCGCGACCAGCGGCTACAAAAAATATACGCCGGGCTCCGGGCTGTACGCCGTCAAGGCCGCGATCACCTGGACCCATCGTTTCGACGACAACTGGTCGCTGCTGGCCGCTACCGAAGCGACCCGCTACATGACGAAAGCCGGCGACAGCCCGATCGTGAAGGCGCGCACCAACTACGGCACCATGGCTGCCGTCAACTATACGTTCTGAAGATTGTCCGGCGGTAGCAATGACCATTGCGCCGCCGGATGCAATCGGCGCTATAGTCTCTGATCCTTCTTCATTTCAACCGGATCGATCAGCCCGATGCCCTCTCCTTCCCCCTCTCCCACTCCCTCTTCCGACCTCGCCGCCCTGCGCGACATCGTGCGCCAGTTCGCGGAAGAACGCGACTGGCAGCAATTCCACACGCCTAAAAATCTCGCCATGGCCTTGTCAGTCGAAGTGGCCGAACTGGTCGAGCACTTCCAGTGGCTCAAGACCGGCGAACAGGATGAGCTCGACGACGCGCGCCGCACCGGCGTGCGCCATGAGCTGGCCGATTCGCTGGTCTATCTGATCCGCCTGGCCGATCGCCTCGACGTCGACCTCTACGACGCCGTGATCGAGAAGATGCAACTCAACCGCGAGAAATATCCGGCCGACAAGGTCAGGGGCCAATCGCGCAAGTACGACCAGTATTGAAGCGCAACCGGAGCTCGATCTCCGAGCCGGATTAGAATAGACGGTTTCGCCTCTCCGGGAATCACCATGAAGCAGTCTTTCGTCCGCGCCGCCTTGACCTCCTTGTTGTGCGGCTTGCTGTCCATTGCCGCACTGCCGGCGCACGCCGACATCAACAGCGCCGTCAACGCCTACGGCGAACAAAAGTACGAGGCCGCCTACCGCGAGTTTTCGCAACTCGCCGCACAGGGCGACAACCGCGCCAAGTCCTTCCTCGCGCTGATGACCTTGCGCGGCCTCGGCACCGCGCGCGACGTCAAGCAAGGCGCGAAGCTGGCGCGCGAATGCGCCGAAGGCGGCGAGCCGACCTGCGCCGCGATCTATGGCGACCTCAACCTGCCGGGCAAGGGCTTGCCGGTCAACTTCCCCGAAGCGCGCGCATGGACGCGCAAGGCCATCGCCGGCGGCGACCAGCGCGCCGGCTACGGCTTGTGGCAGGCCTATACGCTCGATCCGGCCAACCAGTTCATGGTCAACGGCAAGGCCGACGACCGCAAGTACAACGCCATCGCCCGCCGCAGCATCGCCGAGCGCGGCGACCAGATCGAAGCCATCGACGGCCTGGCCGGCGCCGCTGCCGCCGGCTACCTGCCGGCGCGACTGATGCTGGCGACCTTGCTGCTGGAGCAAAGCGGCGCCGGCACCACCAAGCAGATCCGCACGCTGCTCGACGGCATTCCCAACTTGTCGCCCGATCACCGGAAATACCTGGCGTTGGCGCAGCAGGTGGACACGCTTGGACCATCGCGTGCCGCGCCCAAGCTGATCGCCGACGCCATCCCCACCGTCATGACGGCGGCAGGGCTGGCGGCGGAACGCAGCGGAACGCCGAACTCGACGCTGTGCAAGGATTTCCGCCTGATGTCGATCAAGGACGTCAGCGCCGTCGGCGACGCCGTCTGGCTGCCGCTCAAACAACCGCTGGTGGCCGGCACCTATCCGGTGCAGGGCAGCTGGACTGAAAACTGGCACGTATACTTCTGCGGCGCCGAACGCGTCTTGCGCATGCAGTTTACTGTCGACGGCATGGGCGGCGCGTTTTACGAGGCCAAGTCCTGAAACCGTTACACAGGTTGAATCAGGCTATGATGGCACCCAATCATTTGCACCTCAGTCCGTCTCCATGAAAGCATCGCGTCCCTCCGAACCGTCTGAAACGCTCGACCAGGGCGTCTACGAAGCCATCTTCAACGGCGTCATGCACGGCCGCCTGAAGCCCGGCACGCGCCTGCAGGAAGCCAGTCTGTGCGAACAGTTCGGCGTCAGCCGCACGGTGGTGCGCCAGGCGCTGCGCCGCTTGTCGGAAGCGCAGATCGTCGAGATCGTTGCCAACAAAGGCGCCGCCGTCGCCACGCCCGGTCCAAGGGAAACCCGCGACGTCTTTGCCGCCCGCCGCGCCATCGAAGGCGCCATCGTGCGCGAAGCGGCACGCCGCATTGAACATGGCGACATCGAACGCCTCAAGCAGCGCCTGCGCGCCGAACACGATGCGCTGCACGAGCAGGACCATCCGCGCTGGGTAGCGCTGGCCGGCGGCTTCCATCTGGCGCTGGCGGAGTTGTCGGGCAATGCGGTGCTGCAACGCATGCTGACCGAACTGATGACGCGCTGCTCGCTGATCGTGGCCCTGTACGAAACGCCCGGCGAAGCCAGTTGCGAACACGACGAACATGCACGCCTGGTCGAGCTGCTGTCGCTGCGCGACGGCAACGCCGCTGCCGACGAAATGGAGCGCCATCTGCTGGCGCTGGAAGCGCGGCTGCAATTGCCGGCCTGATTTCGTCTCTTCTGCCTTTTCACGTTCACGTTCTCCCGCTTCGCCCCATTTGCGCGCCCGCGCTTGGTGCAAACACGTCTTTTGCACCAAATTCAACAAATGTATACAATTTATAATATACAAATAATCATATATAAATCAACTAGTTAAATACATATAATGGCTGGCATTTAATTTGCATGTATACAATTCAAGGGCAACCCCGCCCCGACCATTGTCCATCCATGCAAGGAGCTTCCCGCCATGAAACGCCGTCAATTTCTGCTCGCCTCGGGCGCAACTGCACTGTCAGCCCTGTCAACCTTGTCCGCACCGACCATTGCCGCCACCAGTACACCGCGCCTCAAGATCGGCTTCATCTATCCCGGTCCGGTGGCCGACATCGGCTGGTCGTTCCAGCACGATCTCGGCCGTCGCATGCTCGAGCGCGAATTCGGCACGCGCATTGAAACCGTGTTCGTCGAGCGCGTGCCGGAAAGCCCCGAAGCCGAACGCGTGATGCGCCAGCTGATCGACGATGGTTGCAAGATGATCTTCGCGACCTCGTTCGGCTTCATGAATCCGGTGATCAAGGTAGCGGCGGAATATCCCGACGTGATCTTCGAGCACTGCTCCGGCTACAAGAGCGCGCGCAATGTCGGCATCTACCAGACGCGCTTCTACGAAGGCGCTTACCTGCTCGGCACCATCGCCGGCCGCATGACCAAGACCAACACGCTCGGCTACGTCGCGCCGATCCCGATCCCGGAAGTGATCCGCAACCTCGACGCCTTCGTGCTGGGGGCGCGCAGCGTCAATCCCAAAGTGACCGCCAAGGTGGTGTGGATCAACTCCTGGTACGACCCCGGACTGGAACGCGACGCCGCGCAGACGCTGGTGGCGCAAGGCGTCGACACGCTGTACCAGAACACCGATTCGCCGGCGCCGGTGCAGGTCGCGCAAAGCCGCAAGCTGTACGCCTTCGGCCAAGACTCGGACATGACGCGCTTCGGCCCCGATGCGCACCTGACCGGCAACGTGCTGAACTGGGGCGTGTACTACGTTCACAAGGTGCGCCAGGTGCTGGAAGGAAAATGGAAATCCGAAGATACAAAATGGGGCATGAAAGAAGGCATCGTGCAACTGGCGCCGCTCAATCCGGCGCTGCCCAAGGATGTCGTCGCGCTGGTGGAACAACGCCGCAAGGCCATCATCGCGGGCACGCTGCAACCGTTCGCCGGTCCGGTCAACAACCAGGCCGGACAGCTGCAAGTCGCGGCCGGCAAGACCGTACCCGAGTCGGAGCTGTGGACCATGAAGTGGTACGTGGAAGGCATACAGGGAAAACAACCATGACGGAAATCGATTTCTCCGCGCTCGGCGTCTACCAGCGCTACAAGCTGATGGCCAGCCTGATCGTGCCGCGGCCGATCGCGCTGATCACCACGCTGGGCGAAGACGGCACCATCAACGCGGCGCCGTTCAGCATGTTCAACATGGTCGGCGAAGATCCGCCGATCGTGATGGTGAGCATCAATCGCCTGCAGGACGGCGGCTTGAAGGATACCGCTGCGAACATCCTCAGGAGCGGAGAATTCGTCGTCCACCTGACCGACGAGGCCATGTGCGAACAGATGCATGCCTGCGGCGATGCGCTGCCGTCGAGCGTGAGCGAACTGGCGCATGCGGGACTGCATGCGGTGCCGTCGCAAAGCGTGGCGCCGCCGCGCATCGCCGAAGCGCCGGTGGCTTTCGAATGCGTGCTGCATGAGAAGCTGGAGACCGCCAGCCGCTACATTTTCATCGGCCGCGTACAATGGCTGGCGGCGCGCGACGGCCTGGTGGACACCGAACTGTGGCGCGTGCGTTTGCAGGACTATCATCCGGTCGGCCGTTTCGGCGCCAGTTTTTACATCAAGACCGGCGAGCGGTTTTCGCTGGAAAAGGCGCAGGCCAGTTCCACTCCCATCGACGAAATGTGAGAAGAATAATGGGACCAATAAAATGACATTCAACGACAGCGACAGCAAGGCCATGCGACTGGCCATCGAAGCATCCGGGGAGGCGCTGGCCAACGGCGACATGCCGTTCGGCGCGACGCTGGTGTCGGCTCAAGGCGAGATCCTGCTGATCTCCGCCAACAACCAGAACAGCGCCGCCGATTGCACCGGCCACGCAGAGATGGTGCTGGTGCGCACCGCGCAAAAACAGCTGGGCCTCGGCGCCCTGCGCGGCAGCACCGTCTACGCCAGCGGCGAACCCTGCGCCATGTGTTGCGGCGCGATGTTCTGGGGCGGCGTGCGGCGCGTGGTGTATGCCGCGTCGACCGCGCAGATCGCCGAAGCGCTCGGCGGTCCGCTGCTGCCGCTGCGCAGCGCCGAGGTGCTGGCCGCGGCCACGCCGGCAATGACCGTGGATGGGCCGCTGATGGGTGATGAAGCGTTCGCGGTGTTGCGGCGCTTTGCGCCTGACTGAATCGCATCAGCGCATCATTTCATGGCGGCAAATAATTTCCTTTTAAAAATATTTCCATAAAAACATGCCGTCGCTACAAGTGTAAATTTCATCCGTCTCGCTTCAGAAAACGGCAAGCCTGTCGTTACCGGGAATACCTTCTGCTCAGAATGTTGCAAAACATGCAGAGCAAAAGACAAGTTTGATTAGCCCGTTGCCATGAATCGAGTACAGCCCATGAAGATGCCTGACATGTCGCCGCATGATTTTTATCAAGTGAACGCATCGCATGCATTCGGCCTGCTCGCTTCGTCCGCGGAACTACGCTTCGAGCGCCTGACGCGCCTGGCCAAGCGGCTGTTCAACGTGCCGGTGGCGTTCGTCAGCCTGGTGGAGGCGCATCGCCGGTGGCCGCTGCAAACACATGATGACGGCCGGCACGCCTTCGCCGCCGCCGATCTGCTGGTGATGCAGGACACGGTGCTGGACCAGCGCTTCCAGGGCAATCCGCTGCGCATGGGCGAATCGCGCGTGCGCTTTTACGCCGGCTGCCCGATCCGGGTCGGCAATGGCGACCAGCTCGGCACGCTATGCCTGATCGACGACCAGCCGCGCGCGTTCGACGATGACGACCAGGCGCTGCTGCGCGATCTCGCCAAAATGGCCGAGCAGGAATTGTTCGCCATGGAACTGGCGACTGTCGATGAACTTACCCGCATTCCCAACCGGCGCGGCTTCGAAGCCATGTCGGAGCAAGCGCTGAGCCTGTGCAAACGGCTCGACAAGCCGGTCTCGCTGTTCTACTTCGACCTCGACCTGTTCAAGCAGATCAATGATCGTTTCGGCCACGCCGAAGGCGATCGCGCACTGCAGGATTTCAGCGCGATCCTGTCGCGCAACTTCCGCCAGTCCGACATTATCGGGCGGCTCGGCGGCGACGAGTTCGCGGTGCTGCTGCCGAACACCGGCAAGCAGCAGGCCGAAGTCGCGCTGCGCTTCCTGGAAAAGGCCGTGAAGCTGCACAACCGCAGCGCCAAACGCGCTTACAAGCTGTGCTACAGCGTCGGCCACGTCGACAGCGACGCCGCGACCCCGATCGCAGAATTGATGCAGCGCGCCGATGCGCGCATGTACGAAGACAAGAAACAGCATTCCCATCATGGCAGCGGCGCCTTCGCCGCACTGCTCGACATGCTGCTGCCGCTGCAGCGGAAATATCGTCACTAAGCGCATCCCCTCTTCGTTTTTTCAATGCGGGTCCGCCGGGAACAGCCGGCCGACGGCAGCGCCGCGCCGACGACACGTTCAAATCGGCTGACGCATCGCTGAGACGACTTGAAAATAAACGATGGGGATTGACTGCACTGCCCGCATCCGCGCCGCGAAATCACGCGGCTGGATGCGGGTCAGCTATTCAACTGCTGTTGACCTACTGCTCAGTTGCCATTCAGTTGCTGCATTCAGTTGCTGAAGACTCAGCGCTTGAGTTGCGACAAGTCGCGCACGGCGCCGCGGTCGGCCGAGGTAGTCAGCGCGGCATAGGCTTGCAGCGCCTGCGACACCACGCGTTCGCGGCCCAGCGGCTGCCATGCATCATGGCCAAGCGCTTCCATCGCAGCACGGCGTTGCGCCAGGACTTCAGCGCTCACGCGCAGGTTGATGGTGCGCGCCGGGATGTCGATGTCGATCATGTCGCCCTCTTCCACCAGGCCGATGGCGCCGCCTTCGGCCGCTTCCGGCGAAGCGTGGCCGATCACCAGGCCGGACGAACCGCCCGAGAAACGACCGTCGGTGAACAGTGCGCACGCCTTGCCGAGACCCTTGGACTTGATGTACGAGGTCGGGTACAGCATCTCCTGCATGCCCGGCCCGCCCTTGGGACCTTCGTAACGGATGATGACGACGTCGCCGGCATGCACGCTGTCGCCGAGGATGCCTTCGACAGCGGCGTCCTGGCTCTCGAACACGCGCGCCTTGCCGGAGAACCTGAGGATGCTTTCATCCACGCCGGCGGTCTTCACGATGCAACCCTTTTCGGCGATGTTGCCGTACAGGACCGCCAGGCCGCCGTCCTTCGAATACGCGTGCGCCAGATCGCGGATGCAACCGGCGCTGCGGTCGAGGTCGCCGTGCTCGTAACGCTCGGCCTGCGAGAACGCGGTCTGCGACGGCACGCCGCCCGGCGCTGCGCGGAACAGCTTGTGGACGGCGGCGTCGCTGCTGACGCGGATGTCGTATTTTTCGATCGCTTCGCCCATGGTCTTGCTGTGCACGGTCGGCAGCGAAGTGTCGAGCAGGCCGGCGCGCGCCAGCTCGCCCAGGATGCCGAGGATGCCGCCGGCACGATGCACGTCTTCGATGTGGTACTTGTCGGTCATCGGCGCGACCTTGCACAGGCACGGCACCTTGCGCGAGATGCGATCGATGTCGGCCATGGTGAATTCGACCTGCGCTTCATGCGCGGCGGCCAGCAAGTGCAACACGGTGTTGGTGGAGCCGCCCATCGAGACGTCCAGCGCCATGGCGTTTTCGAACGCGGCCTTGCTGGCGATGCTGCGCGGCAGGACCGAGTAGTCGTCCTGTTCGTAGTGGCGCCTGGCCAGTTCGACGATCAGGCGGCCGGCGCCCAGGAACAGTTCCTTGCGGTCGGCGTGGGTGGCGACGATGGTGCCGTTGCCCGGCAACGCCAGGCCCAGCGCTTCGGCCAGGCAGTTCATCGAGTTGGCGGTGAACATGCCCGAGCACGAACCGCAGGTAGGACAGGCGGAGCGTTCGATTTCGGCGACGTCGGCGTCCGACACGGTGCTGTCGCCGGCCTTGATCATGGCGTCGATCAGATCGAGCTTGATGACCTTGCGATCATTGTTGACGACCTTGACCACCTTGCCGGCTTCCATCGGACCGCCGGAGACGAACACGACCGGGATGTTCAAGCGCATGGCCGCCATCAGCATGCCGGGGGTGATCTTGTCGCAGTTGGAGATGCACACCATGGCGTCGGCGCAGTGCGCGTTGACCATGTATTCCACCGAATCGGCGATCAGGTCGCGCGACGGCAGCGAGTACAGCATGCCGCCGTGGCCCATGGCGATGCCGTCATCGACGGCAATGGTGTTGAATTCCTTGGCGACGCCGCCGGATGCTTCGATCTCGCGCGCCACCAGTTGGCCCAGGTCCTTCAGATGCACGTGGCCCGGCACGAACTGGGTAAACGAGTTGACCACCGCGACGATCGGCTTGTCGAAGTCGCCGTCCTTCATGCCGGTGGCGCGCCACAATGCGCGGGCGCCGGCCATGTTGCGGCCTTGGGTGGTGGTGCGGGAACGATAGACGGGCATGGTGGGTGTCTCCTCAGAATGCAGGTGGAATGAAAATGGAAATTGCCTATGAATCAAGAGCGCAAGAATGCCGTGCGATCGGCAAGTTGTCCAATATATGATTCGATGACCTGTAATTCGTATTGCATATCAGAGCATCCCTGCGACTCTGAACACGGCCGCACGGAAAAGCATGTTTATTTTCAGCAATAAAACTCCTGGAATTTGAGTATGCTTGAAGGGAGCCTGCATTTCGACTGGATTGAGGCATGACAGTGACGAACGGCAGGAAAGAGGAAGAAAAATCGATGAGGGGAAATCATGAAGAACAATATCATCCGCCGCGGCACGCCGGTGCTGCTGGCTTTGCTGACTTTGCTACCGCCGCTGGCCTTGCTGAGCGCCTGCGACCGCTCGGTCGATGAGAAGCTGAGCGCGCAGGCAAGCGCCGAAAAATCGCTGGAGATTTCGCCGACGCTGTTCGCCACCAAATTCAACCGCAGCGTGCGCGACGTACTGGAAGACCGCAAGGACGACAACGCCGCACGCATGGCGCCGCTGTATGCGATCGACGTCACGCAACTGCACAAGGGCGGCGAGAAGCATACCTTCCAGACCCAGGTGGGGCCGGCGCAAACGTCGCTGATCGGCAGCCTGGCCAAGGACGGCGACCTCAAGACCATCGGCGTCTTGCTGGCCAGCCGCACCGAAGGCGCGCGCGATGAATTCTTCCTGTGCGCCGAAACGGTGGCCCGCATCGTCACCGACAGCGACAAGGCCAAGCTGCCCGACCAGCTCAAGCGCCTGGTCAACAACGCCATCAATAATCCCGGCCAGCGCATGACGATCGCCGTCGGCCAGCGGTTGTTGTCGGCAGAGATTATTCAACAGGGATTGATGTTCCAGGTGGAGCAGAGCCAATAAGAAGATTTTTATACGTCCAGCCTGATCAGGCGCGTCGCCTTGGCGATTCCGCCTGCCATCAGCTGCGTGATACGGCCATCGGCGACGGTCAGCTTGACCTTGATCACGCTCGGCGAGGGCGGCTGCATCAGGTAGCCCTGCTCGATGATGATTTCGCAATCCTTCACGCCGCCGTGGTCATGCAGGTAACAGGCCAGCGGTCCGGCCGCGGTGCCGGTGGCCGATTCTTCCGGAATGCCGAAACGCGGTGAAAACATGCGTACGCCGGCATGGCGTCCGCTCACCGTAGTCATGTCCGAGTACACGTAATAACCGATCACGTCGAGTTCGTCGCTGAGCGCTTCGATCAGCGCCATGTCCGGGCGCACGCCCGAGACCGTCTGTTCATCCGGCAAGGCCACGATCAGGAAAGCGTTGCCGGTGTTGACCACGGTCGGCGCCAGGTCGGCGTGCAACTGTCCGGGCGCAAGGCCGAGCGAGCCCGCGATGCGCGCAATCAGTCCCGTGCCGGCATCGAGCACACGGTACTGCGGTGCGCGCTGTTCCATGAACACCATCTCGCCGGCAATCAGGATATCGAGGTTGCCGTCGATGGACTCTTTGGAAAAATTGCCTTCGCCGACGATGCCGAGCTTGCGCAGCAAAGAAAACGTGGCGATGGTGGCGTGGCCGCAATGCGGGATCTGCCGCGTCGGCGTGAAGAAGTCGAGCTTGACGGTGGCGCTTTGCGAGGCAGACACGAAAGCGGTCTCGGACAAGCCGAGCTGGCGGGCAATGTGGAGTTTCTGTTCGGTCGTGAGTGCATCGGCGTCGAGGACAACACCGGCAGGATTGCCACCGGCTACACCATCGATGAAGGCGTTAACGATCTGTGCGTCGACCTGCAAAATAAATCCCCCGAAGTATTTGAGCCTCAGGGGATTCTAGCGCAACCACGAAATACTGCGTCGGCGACGACATTTTGTTTCGCCGGCTGTCCGTTTCCTCGCGTGCTATTTTGCCGGGAACGGCTCGGTGAGGATGCCGGTCAGGCTTTGCACGCCGTCGATGTAGTTGCCCAGGCGCATGTTCTCGTTGGCGCTGTGCTGGTTGTTGTCGGCGTTCACCAGCGGCACGATCACGAATGGAATCTTCAGCGCGCCGACCATGGCGCCGGTCGGTACGGTGCCGCCCATCATGCGGATCTGCACCGGTTCCTTGCCGTAGGTCTTGACGAAGGCGCCGCGCAGCCATTTGCCGATCGGCGACGCCAGGTCGGTACGCACCGCCATGCTGGACGCCGACACGCGGGCGTAATCGAACGAGGCCAGTTTCGGATAGCGCGCGGGCTATTAGATG
>NZ_AJHH01000440.1 GCF_000256565.1 Herbaspirillum lusitanum P6-12
AGCGCGCGCGCTCATCGTCGGTGGGCTGACCGTTGACGAGGTGAAAACCCTGCTTCTCGATATGCGCCTTGACCAGGCCGAGCAGCACTTGCGGATCGGTCTCGGGCACGGTGCGCAGATCGAGCTCGGCGATCGCTTCGCCCGGCACGATGGTGCGCGCCTTGGCGCCGACATCGGCAGCCTGCATGCCGCGCACGTTGAGCGTCGGATACTGCATCGCTTCCTGGTAATTCTGTCCGACCTTCTCGGCCTGAGCGATGCCGAGGCGCTTGCGCAGCGCGACTTCATCGTCGGGCACCGCGCGCATGACGCGGCGCGATTCGTCGTCGAGCTTGACGGCGTCGTAGTAGCCGGCAACCGTCACGCGGCCGTCTTCATCCTTCATCGACGCCAGCAGGCGCGCCATGGTCTGCGCCGGATTGGCGGCGTAGTTGCCGTAGTGGCCGCTATGGCTGTCCTGGCGCGGGCCGAACACCTTCAATGTGGCTTGGGCGACGCCGCGATTGCCGAACACCAGCGTCGGCAAATTGCTGGCGTGCATCGGGCCGTCCAGCACCACCAGCAGGTCGGCCTTGAGCAGCGCCTGGTTCTGGTCGATCACCTTGCCCAGCGAGGGCGAACCCTTTTCTTCTTCCGCATCGAGGATGATCTTGACGTTGACCGACGGCGTCACGCCGCTCGCCTTCAGCGCATCGAAGGCAGCCAGCATCATCAGGATCGGCGCCTTGTCGTCAGCCGCTGCACGGCCGAACAAGCGCCATTCCGGATTCGGATTGGCGCCGTAGAGTTGCTCGATCGGCAGCGCTTCCCACTGGCCGGCGGCGTTGCGTTGCTTGAGCGTCGGCTTCCACGGGCTTTCCTGCTGCCACTCGGACGGCGTCACCGCCTGGCCGTCGAGGTGGGCATAAAACAGCACCGTAGTGGCGCCTGCCTTGTTGCCCGGCAGTTCGGCGAACAGCATCGGCTTGCCGTCGTTGGCCAGTTGGCGCGTGCGGAAACCGCGACGCTGGAACGCCTGCTCGAACCAGGCAGTGTTGCGCTGGATGTCGGCCGCGACGATGGAATCGTTGGGGATGGCAATCGCTTCGACCCATTCCTTGAACGTGCCTTTGGCGGCGGCAGCGGTTTGCGCGACGCTGACTTCAGCGGCTTGCAGCGGTGCGGAGCACAGCATCGCTGCGGCGATACAGGCAGCGGACAAGGAGAGAGACAGCGAACGAGGCAACGAACGGCGGGAGAGATTTTTCACGGGATTTCCTCTTGGCAATGGATGCCACATCATACAGAAATCGCCGCTTTTGCCGCATTGAAAATAATTCACGGATGCGCATCAACTACCATCGCTGCGCATCCGTGCTCAGTCGGAAGTATTCAGGCCGAGGTATTCAAGCTGATGTATCGATGATGCTGCCGATCGCCTTGAAACCGTCCGACACTTCATCGACCACGGTGTGCGCGGCGGACTTGACGGCGTCGACTGCGGTGTCGACGGTGCCGCTGATTTCATCGCCGACTTTGGCGACGGCGTTTTTTACGGGCGCAACGACGTTGTCGTAAATGGCGTTGCTGTAGGACGAGGTGACTGATGAAATGCTCATGGCTGGCTCCCTGCAGGTTGTTGATGATTTTTTCTGCATTCAGCATAGCCATTCGCTGCGCGGACCGGAACCCGCGCAGGCGTCATTCCAGGTAAAACCATTTAAAGATTTGTAAACCTGAAGATCGTCAGGATCAAGGCGTGTTGATGAAGCGTTCGATCATGCCGGCCGCCTTGTCGATATTGAGCACGCCTTCCAGATGGCCGCCCGGTCCCTGCAGCAGATACAGCGTGCCGCGCCCGCCCAGTTTCTTGAAGCGCTGCAGCGCCTCCGATGACAGTTTGAGCGGGAACACCAGGTCGGTCGAACTCGGGATGAACAGGATCTTGGCCTTGATGCCTTTGACCTCGTCGTCGCTGAGGTGGTACAGCTGGTTCGCCTTCGACATGTAGATGATGCTGTTGCCGTCGGCCACCCTGGCGCGTGCGCGGGCGCCGGCTTCCAGCACCGCCTCGATCTTGAACTGGTTGCCCATGGCGGCGCCGGGCGGCTTGGCGGCATCGGCCGGGGCGTAGCCGAACGCGGCTTGCGCCCAGTCCCAGTGACGCGTCTGCACCGTCACCACCTTGAGCGCGGCGGCCACGCCGTCGTCCGGATCACCGCTACCGTAGTAATCCCCCTGCCGCCATTTCGGATCGAGCCGCACCGGCAGCGACCAGACGTCAAGCAGGCTGATCACGTAAGGACTGATGTCGAATCCAGGACCGATGACATGCACCACACGCTTGACGAAATCCGGATACAGCGCCGCCCATTCCATCGCCTGGATGGAGCCGCCCGACGCACCCACCGCCGCCACCAGCTGGCGCACGCCGAGCTTGTCGAGCAGTTGCTTGTGCACGCGTACCGAATCGCGCATCGCCACCACCGGGAAGCTCATGCCGTAGGGCTTGCCGGTGGCGGCGTTGATGGACGCCGGACCGGTGGTGGTCACCATCGGGTCCTTGGTGTTGATGTTGACCAGCGTGTCGGCGCTGATCACGAAATACTTGTCGGTGTCGATCGCCTTGCCGGGGCCAATCAGACTGTCCCAGTAACCGGGCGCGGCGTCGCTGTCCTTGTATTTTCCGGCGGCGTGCGAAGTGCCCGAATAGAAGTGCGCGACGAAGATGGCGTTGTCGCCGACCTCGTTCAACTTGCCGTAGGTTTCATAGCCGACGCGCACGTTGCGGATTTCCTGGCCGCCGACGGTGGTGTAGGACGGCAGCGTGAAAACCTGTTTGGTCACCAGCGGCAACGGCGCCGGACTGTGCGCCGCTTGCACTTGCGGCGGCTGCGGCGATTGCGACAGCGGCGGCTGCGGTTGTCGTGCTTGCAATTGCTGCGTGGAAAAGGCCGCGCCGGAAAAGGCTGACAGCGCAACAAAAAACGTCAATGAGCAGAACGCGCGGCGAACAAGGGTCATGAAGTCGTCTCCGGATTGTTTGATTGTGCGGGGTCCGGCAATGCGGAGCAGCCACTTTACGACAAGCTCCGGCACGTCACAACCACCCATGTGTAAAAATACGGGCTTGCACTCATGCTTTCATTACGGAGACTTCCCTTGCCTACCGCCAAACTTCCCGACGTCGCCGGCCTGCTTCAATTACACAATGCCCACGGCGACAGCGCCGTCATCAGCCTGTATGGCGCTCAATTGCTGTCGTGGCAAAGCGCCGACGGCCGCGAACACTTGTATTGCACACCCGAGCCGTCGCTCAAAGCCGGTGCTTCCATCCGCGGCGGCGTGCCGGTCTGCTTCCCGCAATTTTCCGGACGCGGCGCGTTGCCCAAGCACGGCCTGGTGCGCAACCTGGTCTGGCAAGTCGATGGCGACATATTGAGCGGCGCCGACCAGGACGTCGCCTGTGCACGCCTGTCGCTGTCGGATTCGGACGCCACGCGCGCACTATGGCCGCACAGCTTCGCCTTGCAACTGCAGATCGAGCTCGGCGCCGGCTGGGTCAGCATCGCGTTCAACGTCACCAACACCGGCGCCACGCGGGGC
>NZ_AJHH01000441.1 GCF_000256565.1 Herbaspirillum lusitanum P6-12
CGGCGCCTTCGATTTCACCACGGCGCTGCATACCTATCTGGCCACGCCCGACGTACGCAACGCCGGCGTGACGCAACTCGGCAAGGTGCGGTTTACCGACACCACCGCCGGCAATGATGAAGCGATCCACGACGGCAGCGTGCTGCGCATCGCTGACGAAACCGACAACATCTATTGGGCGGCGCCGGCGGCTCTGGCGCTGCAACAAGACGGCAAGCCGTTCCTGCAACTCGAACAGCAAGGTTTCGCCGACAGCGTGATCTGGAATCCCGGTCCGGCCAAGGCCGCCCAGCTCGGCGACATGCCGGCGCAGGACTGGACGCGCATGCTGTGCATCGAAGCGGCGCAGATCGAGCATCCGGTGCGCTTGTCGCCACAGGCCACATGGCGCGGTTTGCAGCGCCTCACGCGCGCGGGCTGATTGCTTCTCTGCCTCACCTCGGTGCTTCATTTTTCCTGCAGCATTTTTTCCACCGACCATTTGCCCTGATCCAGGCGATAGATCGTGTACACCGGGTTGATCAGCGCGCCGTTCGCATCGAAGGACAGGATGCCGGTCAATCCGGGGTAGCGGATTTCGTGCAAGGCGATCGTGACGGCTTTCGGGTCGAGCGAGCCGGCCTTCTGGATGGCGGCGACGAGGACGTTGGCGGCATCGTAGGCGAACAGGGCGTAATGCGTGATCTCGCCCTGGAAGCGGCTGTGCATCTTGTCGTTGAACTCGCGCCAGCCCGGAAGACGATCGCGCGGCACGCCGGTCTCCAGCGCCCATACATTGCCTTGCACCCCTTCCGCCAGTTGCAGGAACAGGCCGGTCGCGGTACCGCCGGTGCCCACCAGCCGGATGTTCATGTCCCGCCGCATCATGCTGCGCGCGAGCAAGGCGCTTTGCGTCACGACGCCCCCGAACACGATCACATCGGCATTGGCTTTCTGCACGTTGTTCAGCGCGGGATTGAAATCCGAGGTCTTGCTGCTGATGGCCTCGCGGCTGACGATGAGGCCGCCGGCGCGCCGCACTCCGGAGACAAAAGAATCGGCGAAATCGGTGCCGTATGCGGTCCCGTCCTCGATCACGGCTATCCGGGCGGCCTGCAAATGCCGGACCACGAATTCCGCCAGGCGCACGGCGCCGACGCCATCGTGTCCCTGCACCTGGAAGATGCTGCGCAGACCGTCCTGAGTGAAGCGGCTGCTGGTGGTCGCCATCGGAATCTGCGGAATGCCGGCCGCGCTATAGAGCCCCGCCACGGCGATGCTGGGGCCGCTGTTCCAATGGCCGATCACACCCACCACTTTGGAACGGATGAAGTATTGCGCGATGGGCGCAGCGAACATGGCGTCGCCCTTGTCGTCCTCCACCAGCAGGCGAAACACCAGTTGCTTGCCGCCGATGCGAATGGCGCGGCGGTTGGCTTCATCGAACGCCAACCTGACGGCGGCGATGCCGCTCTCCGTACGCGGCGATGTCAGCGGCGCGGCGACACCCACCAGCACCAGCTGTTCATTCGCGCCGATAGATTGGGCGTGCGCCGCAGCGGCCAGGAAGAGCGCCGGCAACAAGATGCTCAGTTTCATCGAATTCCCCCGCTTCCGCGCTTTAGAACTGCGGCCTCATTGGTAATCGATTCATTGTGCGCGCGCCGCGAATTGTCTTTACGACAATGAACGCGGTATTGCTCCTTCTATTCTCAAGCTGCGCCCCGCACGCAGCGTTGTGCAACAGCCACAACAACCACAACGACCACAACAATCACAACTGCACGCTGGTACCGTCTGCGCTCAATTCATCTCAAGCAACAATGCGCCTTGCGCCGCACCCGTTTCCAGCAAACGGTGCGCCTCGGCAACCTGCGCCAACGGCAGGCGTCCGGCGACGTCGATGGCCAGTCCTGCTTGCAATTGCATCATCGCGGCCGCGGTGGCGAGACGATATTGCGGAAGGTCCTTGCTGAAGGACAGGATGCTCGGACGCTCCATCAATACGCCGCGCAACTGCGCTGCCGCCAGCGCCTCGGCCGGTGCGCCTTCGCCTGAAATCGAACCGATCGTGACGGCCATGCCGCCGCTCCTGGTCGCCTCGATGCTGCGCAGGAAATGCGCGCCGCCGATGCCGTCCACCACGATGTCCGCACCGAGGCCGCCGGTGTACTCGCGTACCGCCGCGACGAAATCCTGCTCGCGATAATTGATCGCCTGGTCGAGTCCGCGCGACTGTGCCAACGCCGCTTTCTCGTCGCTGCTGACGGTGCCGATCACGTGCGCGCCC
>NZ_AJHH01000442.1 GCF_000256565.1 Herbaspirillum lusitanum P6-12
GTCCGCCGGCGGCGGCATGCACCAGCACCGTCTGCCCCGATTGCAGGCGGCCGTAATGATTCAGCAGGAGGTAGGCGGTCATGCTGCGCAACAAACCGGCACCGCCCTGTTCGAATGAGACCTCGTCCGGCAAGACGATGGCGCGTTCGGCGGCAACGTCGACCAGCTTCGCGTAACTGCCGTTGGTCGCCGACCACGCTACGCGCTGGCCGACGCGCGAAGCATCCACTCCTCCGCCGACCTCCACGATCACGCCGCTGCCTTCAACACCGAGCACCGCCGGCAAAGGCAAAGGGTAGCGGCCGACGCGCTGGTACACGTCGACATAGTTGACGCCGGCAACGTGCTGGCGCACCCGTACCGCGCCCGTTGCAAGTGGAGGCAAGGTGCGCGTGACGAGTTCGAAGTTGGCGGCATCGCCATAGGCGGTCAGTTCGATGAGCTGGGTGGCGGTTGAGGTGGCGGTGGCGATGGCGGTAGTAGACATGTCTGTGCTCCTGTGTTGAATGAGGAAAGTGGACGCTCAGAATAACTTCGTGCAAAATCGAACGGAATCCCCTATTTAGGCGCAAGTCCTGTGCAAAAATCATCGAAATCCGTGCTTTCCCTGGAACAGCTCTCATGGGACGACGTGCGCTATTTCCTCAGCCTTGCGCGCGGCGGCAGCTTGTCGGCGGCGGC
>NZ_AJHH01000443.1 GCF_000256565.1 Herbaspirillum lusitanum P6-12
CTGGAAGCGCACTGCCCGCAACAAACGCCAGTTCATCGGTTACGGCGAAGCGTTGCAAGGCGGCCCGCACCAAGCCTGGCTGGCGCAGTACGCCGACGGCGCCCCCTACGTCATGACCGCCAATGATTTTTCCCTGTTGCACCAGGCTTGCCGCGCCGGGCTCGGCCTGACCATCCTGCCCCACTTCATCGCGCGCGGCGACGCCGAACTGACCGGGTTCGACAGCGGCCAGCCGCCGTGGCAGCGTGAGTTGTGGCTCACCGTGCATCCCGACCTGCGCCGCTCTCCGCGCGTGCAACGCATCGCCGAGCTGGTGGCGGAGATCGTGCAGGAGCGGCAGGACTTGCTGGCGTGATCCGAACGTGAGGCGGTGCAGAACCGGACATCTCCGGTATTCTTTGATCATGACAAAACGAGGCCAACGCCGATGCTGCTATACACCATCTACCTGATCGCCATCTCCGCCGAAGCCATGTCGGGCGCCATCATGGGCATCCGCCGCGAGATGGACCTGTTCGGCATCTGTCTCATCGGCACGGTCGCCGCGCTCGGCGGCGGCACCGTGCGCGACATATTGATCGGCCACTATCCGCTGGGATGGGTGGCGCATCCGGAATACCTCGCCTTCACCATCTGCGCCGCTGTCGTCACGGCCGTGGCCGCGCGCAAGATGCATCATTTCAAATCCGCCTTCCTGGTCGTCGACGCGCTCGGCCTGGTCGCCTTCACCATCATCGGCTGCGACATCGCGCGCGGCTTCGCGCATTTCAATCCCTTTGTCGTGGTGATATTCGGCATGATCACCGGCGTCTTCGGCGGCCTGTTGCGCGACGTGCTGTGCAATGAAATCCCGCTGGTGCTGCAACGCGAAGTGTATGCCAGCGTCTCGCTCGTTACGGGCGGCTTGTACGTCGGAATGCTATGGCTGAACATCGACGCATCGGTGTCGACGCTGACGGCGCTGGGCGTGGGATTTCTGTTCCGGCTGCTGGCGATCCGCTATCACTGGACGCTGCCGAAATTCAACGACAAGGACATTCGCGGTTTCGAATAAATCCTTCTCTGGAGAAAACGCCTGCGCGGCGCAACCGCTATTCCTGAAACCAAATCGATGGGACGGCCGGCGGCAATAGCTGTGTGCCGGACCATCCCGCAAGACTCTGCTGCTACGTCAGAATCAGGATGTAATCTCGGTATTTTGAGGCGCAGCGTCGCTGGGTGTTGGTCTTTCCGTCATCGGTCTGTTCAAACAGGAAATCCGATTCTGTCCTTCTGACTTGGCCATCTGCAACGCGCTGTCGGCACGCTGCAAGAGGTCATCCATTTTCTTGTCGCCGTGCTCACTGACGGCGACGCCCACGCAGATGGTGAAAGGCGGCAGATTGTCGCTGCGATCTTCGGCGATGCCGCGACGCAGTTTTTCGGCGATGATCATCGCGGGG
>NZ_AJHH01000444.1 GCF_000256565.1 Herbaspirillum lusitanum P6-12
GGCATCGCCGACGGCGCGTCCATGCTTGTCGTTGATCTGTTGGAACTGATCGATATCGCAGACCGCCATCGACAAGGGCTTTGCCGTGCGGCGCGCCAGCCGGAATTCGCGATTGGAATATTCATCGAATTGACGCCGGTTGGCGAGCCCGGTGAGCGGATCGCGGGTGGCCATCTCGTAGAGGTGCGCATTGTAGAGGCGGATTTTCGTGATCAGGGGACGGAAGATCAGCAGCGCTTCCAGCGCCAGTGCAATGAGCAGCACGACCAGCAAAACCCGTTGCCCCATGCGTGCCTGTTCAATGCGCGCATCCGCTTCCCCGGAGAACAACGCAGCCGCGCGATCGAGCGCAGGCAACAGCAGATCGCGGGAATGGTGTTGCAACGCCCGATAAGCCTCGTTGCCGGTGTTCATGTTCGTCGCACCAATGAAACGGCGCGTGTCGTCCAGGAAACCGCGGACGTCGGCATCAAGCGGAGTGCTGCCGCCAAAATACAGTTCATGTTCAGCAGCGGTGAGCTGATAGCCGGCAGTGTTCGCCTTGCCGCTGAGCGTATCTTGCAAGCGCTCCATCTGAGCGACGGCATCCTGCAAGGCCTCGCTGGTGGACGTGTCGCCGACATACAGGTCCGTGCTGAGCAGCGCGATACGTTGCGACAGCACGCGCTGCTGCTCTACGAGATGAACGCGCTGTGCGGCGCTGCGTTGCTCGATGATGATGTTGTCGAGCAGAAAGAACGCCGCCAGGAACAGAAGCACCGTCACCGCCACGCCAACGGCATAGGCAATGGTCATCCGGTTGGCGCTGATCTTTCTGTCGGGCAAGCTGATCCATGCTGTTTTGGCTGGCTTGGTTTCTTGGGCCGCACGTGTCATCGTGGTGCTTTCTGTGGTTGGGGACGCGCATGCGCGATGCATGGCTGAGGGTCGATATTATGACATCAGTGACGGGTGCGAACATCGAGGCTTCGGGAACACAGTCACAATGAATTTTGCACAGCGAAAGCACCCACCTGCCTTGACGTAGTAATCAAGGATTGAATATATTTCCGACTCTTTCCAGGCCTGTTGCCAAACTGGTCAACGTGGGACGGAATTTCACCGCGCAAAAAAACGAGGCCGTCGGCAGCAACCGATCAGAAGCGATAGGTGGCGCTCAGCACCGCGCTGCGACGGGCGCCGTAGAAGCAGTCGCCACGCGCCAAACAGACGCTGACATAAGTCTTGTCGAAGAGATTGTTGACGTTGAAGCGGTACATCCATGAACCCGCGTTATACGACATCATCGCATCGGCCAATGTGACCGATGGAATCGGATTGTTGTCCATGCCGTCATAGGATGTGCCGACATAACGTGCGCCACCACCCAGCGTCAGGCCGGCCAACGCTCCGTTAAAACGATAGGTCGCCCACAGCGAGGCCATGTGTTCAGGAATACCAGCCAGACGCTTGCCGTTATCGGTGCCGTTGCTGCGCGCCACTTTGGCGTCGGTATAGCTGTAGCCGGCCGTCATGGTCCACTGCCGGTTCAGCTCGGTGGTCGCCTCCAGCTCCAGTCCGCGCACCTGCGCTTCACCGATCTGAATGCTGTTGCTGGGGTTGGTCGGGTCGGTGGTCTTGCGATTGAGCTCGCTCAGATCGTATAGCGCGGCAGTGTATGAGGAGCGGCTGCCGGCCGGCTGGAACTTGACGCCGACTTCGGTCTGCTTGCCGCGTGTAGGCTTGTACGGCGTATTGTAAAAGTCGAAGCCGCCCAGCGGCTGGAACGATTCGGCATAGCTGATATAAGGCGCAATGCCGTTCTCGAACTGATACACCAGACCGGCGCGCTTGGTCAGTGCGGTGTCGTCACGCGCGGCGCTCGGCGTATTGGCCGTGTCCGACTTGGACCAGTCGCGACGCACCGCCAGCAAGGCGGTCCAGGCGCCGGACTTGATCTGATCCTGCAGATAGACGCCGGTCTGGCGCTGGGTTGCCTCGGCTGCGCGGCGCAGCACCGGCAACGTGTAATTACCATAGACAGGGGTGTAGACATCGATCGCCGTGGTGTTGCCGGAACCGCTGACGCCATTGGTCACGGCGCGCTGATAGTCGAGCCCGGCCAGCACGGTGTGTTGCAGGGCGCCGCTATTGAGGCGCGCTTCCATCTGCGTATCGGCCACTGCGCTGATGACTTGCGGACGATTGATGTAAACCGTGCGGTTGATGCTGCGATTGTCTGCATTGAGCGCTGGCGCCGGACTGAAGCGCGCGTAGATGCTCTGGTAATTCACCTCGCTGTTGGTATAACGCAAGTTCTGGCGAAACGCCAGATTGGGACTGAACTTGTGTTCGAACTGATAGCCGGCCGAACGCTGCTTGGCGGTGAAATCGTCAAAGCCGGGCTCACTGATGAAGCGGCTGGTGGAGATCTGGCCATTGGGTGCAGCGTACAAGGTGCCGCGCCACGGGAAGAACCCCACCGACGAGCCGCTGACATCTTTCTGATAGCGTGCATACAGGGTCAGCGAGGTATCGGCGTTCGGCCGCCAGGTCAGCGAAGGCGCAACCAGGGTGCGGTTGTCGGGTACATAATCGACATCGGTATCGCTCTCGCGACCGACCACCACCAGCCGGTACAGCAGCTTGCCGTCGTCATCAAAGGCGCCGGTGAAGTCGCCCGATATCTGCTTGCGATTGTTCAGGCCGAGCTGTACGCCGATCTCGTTCATGCGCTCGGCCTGCGGCATCTTCGACGTCATGTTGACGATGCCGCCGACGCTGCCCTGGCCGTACAACACCGAAGACGGGCCGTGCAATACTTCGACCCGCTCAAGCATGTAGACGTCGGGACGAATATTGGTATAGCTGCCGAAGGACATCTGCAGACCATCCAGATAAATCACCGGCGCGACACCGCGCACAGTGCTCCAGTCGCCGCGATTGTCAAAGCCGTAAGCCTCGGCGCGAATGCCGGCGCTGTAGCGCATGGTTTCCTGCAGGTTGAGCGCGCCGCGGTCTTCGATCTGATCGCGCGTGATGACGCTGATGGCCTGCGGCGTTTCGATCAGGGCGGAGTCGGTCTTGGAACCGGTGGCGCTGCGCCGCGCCACATAGCCGCGCACCGGGCCTTTGGCGGTTTCCTTGTCGCTTTCTGCCGAGACGTCGATCTGCGGCAAAGTTTCTTGCGCCTGCGCCTGCGGCAATACGGCCCCGGCCAGCAGTGCAGAAAATGTCACCGGCAAGAGGCCGGGGCGCCAAGCACGCTGTTGCCTACCCCGATACCCGATGCCCTGTTGCCGATATGCGTGGTGTTGCTTTGTCGTCCGTTCTGCCATGTCGCTTCCTTTAAGAAATGAAGTCGCTGGCAGTGAACGTTCAAGCACACCGCAGATAATTTGCGGCAACCGGAACCAGGCTGGCTATTGAAGAAAAACTGAAAGCCGCATTGTAAGTGCTTTCCAAGAATGCTTCTCATTTTTACTACTTGTTCTCCACTTGTCCAGGGTGGGATTGGTTCTTTGTACAGTTTGAAAACTATCGGGTGAGAGGTTGGCGCAAATTGACCCATGCTCTGGGACACAAAGAACGATGAATTTACCGGCACCCGACAAACTTGAATCAAAGCGGCCATGACGAAAAATTTGAGCAGGACTGCTGCTCAACGATGGCATTAAATGGGAACGGTATTGGAAGAGATTTGACGGCAGACCAGATAGGTCAACTGAAGATCACCATGAGTGTTCTCTGCTGAAAGCATGGTCGCAGATCGCCCGTCGTAAGCTTGGGAAGCTTCTGCTCTAC
>NZ_AJHH01000445.1 GCF_000256565.1 Herbaspirillum lusitanum P6-12
GGACGTTACTGGTATGGCTGGGATGGCCGTAATCAACGATAGCTCAGCTCCATTTGGTCACTTTAGATTCGAATATATTTCTGACAATTTTTGAATACTAGCTCTAGCATTGACAGCATATTTGGATTCAATTTTCATCTGTCCTTGATGTACTGCAGCTGAAAATAACCATGCTTCTTGTTGTTGAGATGACATATATCGGCGCAGGGGCTCAAGGATAGATAAGGCGAACCCTTCAACTGGCTCTAAAACCGATGGATCGGTTTTGGCTTTGTTAGGAAAATCCTTAAAATCTTGAAGCGCAACCTTACGTTTTCCATCTAAATCTGCAGCTAATTTATCGACCTGCTCGCGCAATTTTTCATAGTCTTCTTTGTTCAGATTTTTTAGATTCTTATCTTTCAATACTGCTTCTCGTAAGCACGTTGAGCTATCCAATTCCAAAATTTTACTTCTCGGTTCGGTCTCTTTTAAGATCTCTTTACGATCGATACTTGATCTTGGAATTCGTATTAATAAGCCGGTGCATTCCGCTCCCCAATTAAAAATAAATTGATGAAGGGAAAACGTACGGATTTGCGAGTAACTCTTCTCTAGAGTTTTCTGCATTGATTTTAATTCTATTTCTTTCATCGCAATCGCTTCATCGAGTACAGCTTTTTGATAAAGAGGAATGACTGTGAAATAGAAACCTAGAATGGTTAACGCAAATAGCCCAACTTGTGAAAAATAGCTAATCCTCAATAGCCAAATATCTAAGCGAGACTCTTTTTTGTATTTTTGAGAAGGGAGTGAATGTTTGCGAAGACGTTTTGTATTTAAAGGGGAAGTGAAATTACTGACTATTCTTTTTTTCATTTTATAAATCCCACTTGGTTCAGGAAAGTTTACTCAAAGCTTCGATACCGAAACCTTCTCCTACGTCTTTGGAAATATAGAATACAACACCAAGAACAGCATAGATAGACAAACGAAACGGCCATCCCAGCCATACCAGTAATGTCC
>NZ_AJHH01000446.1 GCF_000256565.1 Herbaspirillum lusitanum P6-12
GCACAATGGTAGAGCAGAAGCTTCCCAAGCCCCGCCACATCAAAAACATCCACTGTTCATGCGGGTTTCAGCGCAGTCGAATGTAGTAACTTCGAAAACTCCACTTTAATCACGGAGTTAGCAGCCATCACATTTTCGCCCCCACCTTGGTCACAAAAAGCTGCTGATATGCAGTGTGCGTCGCCCCCGTTATCTCTCCTTTTTTTATCCCGCAATTTCCTGCGATTTCTTTACGGAGCGACTGAACGAAACCATTTAGATTATTAGGGATGCGTGACATGTGACCAGTCGCTCGTTTATCGGAGGAGAGTAGGTGACGGGAGTTTGTCGTTATTTCTTTAACCGATATTGCCGGTGATATTGCATGTAGCCCAGATGTTCCGGCCGCAACTTGACACGCATACCCGCCGATATTCCAAGTAGTACAGGGTCACCTAAGGCGGCCGATATAATTATCTGACCCGAATCTTCAAAGCTGACATATCCCAGATCAAAAGCCCGGTCGATGTTCGGCAATAATAAAAGGCCATTGAAAACATCCGTTCGTTCCTTGTTGCTAGATACCGCCCAAGGTTTGATGTGAGATGCGACCAGAAGATTGATATCGGCATATCCGGTCACAGAGCAAGCTTTCCAATAATTCACTAACTTGCCGCGAAAATGCCCCTGGCCGATGCGGCCCTTTATAAGTAACTTTTTCTCAGTCTCGCTTAGCGTTACCGATTCGATAACCGCGTCAATATCTTCTTCTACCAACGTAGATCGAGTCTCACGCAAATATTGCGAATATTTTGCCAAGGCGCTGCTATACATGTGATGCCCGGTAGCATTACGCTGCTCGAATATAGGCAACACTGCTATCTTCTTCGAAAGACTCAAAAACTCCGGCAAGTTAATGACATCGGCCAACGAACCATCTATCAGGCCTGCGTCCTTCGCCCACAACGTCAATGCTCCGGTAACAGCACCTTCATATTTTTTTATCGACGACTCAGACAAACCATTTTGTCGCATCCAGGTTTCAAAATAGCTCACTTATTGTTCTCCATTGCTGCACAGGTTGAAAAGAAGAGCAGCCATATGAAGAAGGAAATAAATCCGGAGATGTAGCCACCATAACTATCGGTTGATACCTCAAAGAATTTTGCAACCGACGGCAGATTGGTAGCGAGCAAATGGAGTATGCCGTCACCGGGGTAAAAATATAGCCATTTAACCCAGAGCCATACGTCACTTATGGTCACAGCTCCATCGCCATTCATATCCGCGACGAACCGCCAGTTTCGCGCTACATATTCCATAGAAGATTCCCCAATTTCTTTAATTTTTAATGTGGTCGGCCTCAAGTTTAGACATGTAGGCAGCGGATCCTATTAAAACCTTTGTTTATATTTGCATCGTGGCTTATCTTACATTCAAAATCTGTGGCTCTTATTTGCAACTTTCTTTGCCGAAGACGACGCGATTATCCGATACCAGTCCGCCCCTCTTAAATCCTTATTCTGTGCAGCTTGACGTCTGACGATGTGGGTCAGTTGCATGCAAATTGACCCATGTAGATTTGCATCGAAAACTGACCCACTTTGCTGGGAATTTTGCATCGAAAATTGACCCACGTTTGATACACAATCCTACCTAAGCAATCAGGTAGGAGATTGGAGTGATCGACGTGGCATTACTAGGAATTATTCGGCGCTGGCACTTACGTGACCAGATATCGCTAAGGGAGATCGCCAAGCGACTTGGCATCTCCAGGAACACCGTTAGACGTTACCTGCGCTCTGAAACTGTAGAGCCAGCCTACGCTGACCGGCGTTCAGCCAGTGCTCTGGATGTGTACACATTCAAACTATCTGCATGGCTTAAAACCGAATCCACCAAATCTAGGAAGCAAAAGCGAAGTCTCAAGCAGATGCACGCAGACTTGTGTGTGTTGGGATTTGAAGGCTCTTATGATCGCGTTGCCGCGTTCGCCCGGCAATGGAAAGTGGATCAGTTAGACAGGGTCAATGCTGCGAGCAAAGGAACATATATTCCTCTTTCATTCGACGCAGGGGAAGCGTTCCAATTTGATTGGAGCGAAGACTGGGTCGTAATTGCCGGAGAAAGAACGAAGCTACAAATTGCTCATTTCAAACTGAGCCATAGCCGGGCGTTTTATCTGAAAGCTTACCCGATCCAAACTCACGAAATGCTCTTTGACGCGCATGAACACGCCTTCAGAGTATTCGGTGGCATTCCACGTCGAGGGATCTACGACAACATGAAAACTGCCGTAGATAAAGTCAAGACCGGCAAGCAGCGTGACGTAAATGCTCGGTTCAGCGCCATGGTTAGCCATTATCTGTTCGATGCTGAATTCTGCAATCCGGCATCGGGTTGGGAAAAAGGCCAAATCGAAAAGAATGTGAGGGACAGCCGGCATCGTATCTGGCATACGGTGCCCGATTTCCCTTCCCTAGAGGCACTAAACCTCTGGCTAGAGAACGAATGCCTCTCGTTTTGGAAGAAAATTCGACATCCAGAAGCGGAAATGACTATCTGGGACGCATGGGGTTTCGAAAAGCCCCATCTTCTACAGATGGGGCAACCCTTTGATGGCTTTGTCGAGCACACCAAACGGGTTTCTCCCACATGCCTAGTGACGCACGAAAGAAATCGCTACAGCGTGCCAGCGTCATTTGCAAATCGACCAATTAGCTTGCGGGTATATGCGCGACATCTCTCGTTCGTCGCAGAAGGAAAGACCATTGCTGAACATGTGCGGTATTTCAACAAAGACAAAGGCCCCGGCCAGACTATCTTTAACTGGCGACATTACTTAGCCGTGTTGCAAAGGAAACCCGGCGCCCTTCGTAATGGGACGCCGTTCAAAGAGCTGCCGAATGCATTCAAACAACTTCAGGGTATTTTGCTAAAGCGCCCCTCAGGGGATCGAGAAATGGTCGAAATCTTGGCTCTCGTATTGTTCCATAACGAAAATATCGTCCTTAAGGCAGTGGAATTATCGCTGGAGTCCGGCGCACCATCCAAACAGTCGATTCTAAACATACTTAGTCGGCTGCTGAATGGAAAGCCTGCGCCGCGCATCGACGCGCCGCAGGCATTAGCCCTGGCAGTCGAGCCAATGGCGGATGTTGGAAGATATGATCAACTGAGAAAACGTGGGGATGAAAATGCAGCATGACACTATGTTGGAAATGTTTCGGCTTCTAAAGCTGCGAGGCATGGCACACGCAGCAGAAGACTTGCTGGGGCAAAGCTCCCCTGCGTTCCAGGCTGCAATCCCTGTCCTATCTCAACTATTGAAAGCAGAAGTTGCTGAGAGAGAGGTCCGATCACTAGCCTATCAAATGAAAGCAGCGAGATTTCCTGCCTATCGGGATCTTAACGGGTTCGACTTTGACTGTAGTGAAGTCAACGAGGCTCTCGTCAGACAACTTCACCGCTGCAAATTTGTAGAGTCGGCTGATAATATTGTTTTGGTCGGTGGGCCGGGGACAGGAAAGACTCATCTGGCCACCGCATTGGGAACCCAAGCAATAGAAACTCACAATTGTAGAGTGCGGTACTTCTCGACAATTGAACTCGTCAATATGCTTGAACATGAGAAACAGCACGGGAGATCCGGACACCTCGCAATGCGTCTTCTCCATACCGACCTTGTCATTCTTGACGAATTGGGCTATCTGCCCTTTAGCCAAACAGGTGGGGCCTTGCTGTTTCATCTCATCAGCAAGTTATATGAACGAACTAGCCTCATTATTACAACCAATTTAGGCTTTTCTGAATGGGGAGCAGTGTTCGGGGATGCAAAGATGACTACAGCTCTATTGGACAGGTTGACGCATCATTGCCACATTGTAGAAACGGGAAACGACAGCTATCGTTTCAAAAATAGCTCAACCCGCTCAACAGAACAGGAGAAATTGACTACCATTACTTCCGCGTAAGGAAACAAAAGACTAATTGGAGTGGGTCAAATTTCGATAAAAATCGTGGGTCAATATTCAGTGCAATTCAACACTATTAGATAGTTCGAGGCAGCATCGTAATAGCCATGTCGAAGACTCGAGTAGACCTACTGTTGACGGGATACAGCGCGTTACGAATTGCTTCTAATTGACGCCGAAACTCCGAAAGGAGCTCCTCAGGTACTTCGCCAACTGCAATGCAAAAATGATTGCAAGCTTCCGAAACAGCTTTTTCCACCTTTGCATCGACCGGCACTCCCTCTTCAGCAACGATCGCATATGTTTGGATAAGCGCAACAAACTGACGGACAATCATGACGTCTGGCATCCACTGTTCTCCCGCAGAGCAAATTTAGTTTCGAACTAATTAGAGCAAATTAGGAATTCCAAGATCACGAGTGAAATCGCAATACTACCGTCACTACTTGTAGTGTTGCTGCCTGAAAACCCACGAAATGGCTCAGGATTGCGCGCCTGCTCGCCAGTTCGTTTAGATCGGCACTCGGCTATCGTTGACTCAGCTGTTCCCCAACAGCTGGCCATCCCCTCATGGCCAAAGCCCCCGGACCTCTTCCCAATCGGAGGCTCGGGGGCTTTCTCATTGTAGAAACACAATACTCCGAATTTCAGAAAATCGGAGCGGCAATAGTCCTCATGGATACATGACAACAGTTACGCCTAAGTAAGGGGAAATGAATGACTAACCTTGAATGGGATAAGGTACGGGGAGAAATCACCGGCCTAAAAGCCGTGCTTTATTCATTGTGTGCCGTGCAGACGACAGAGCAATCACAACAGTTTCAGGAGGTTTTACAGTTGCACCTTAATACGATGGAAGCAACTCTTGCTCCTTCGGCAGATGCCACTGTCTTCATGGAAAAAACCATCGAAGTAATCAACGACTTCATATCGCTGAAAAAGACCCGGCTCGAGGGAGAGTGACTATGACGAACGAACAATTCGAACACAAGGGTCAACAAGTTGAAATTAAAATGGTTCAGCCACTGATTGGAGGATGGCTGTGGCAAACCGATATTAATGGAGTTCGTATAGCGTCCTCCCGACGTGCACCAATCAAATACCGGCAAGATGCGCTTCAATATGCTGTACTGGAAGCAAAAGAATTCATTGATATGGAAAGTACCGGACGACCCTAGCGCAGTGATAAGCGTAGAACCCAAGTTGATCAATAGAAAAAAAATGATTTCGAAAGAGTTTGAAGAAAAAATTAGGCAGTTAATAAGCCCGGTAAATGATCAATATCCTCGACCTTGGATGACGAGACTTAGCGAGCCCATGAGCGCAAATATATTCATCGTCGGTAAAAATCAAAGAAATGGATATTCAAAAAATCACGTCGAGACTGCTGATAAATATCTTGATGCACTGTTTAATAGGAACGGCCAAGGATGTCGGGAGCTATACGATAAAGTGACGAAGGGAAAACCATCGCCAACAAGGAAAAATACAGATAGGCTTGTTTCAACACTCGAGACCGCGAAAGTAACAGGCATTCTTGAAACGAATGTAATCTGCTACTCCACCCCGATGAGTTCGGACCTATCAAGAAATCGCCATGTAGGCGGCAAAGATAGAGGGGAAGAGATATTTCGTTATCTGCTCTCGTCAATAAAACCAAGGGCATTGATAGTTCATGGTGCTAGTGCATCCAGACAACTGGCATCAATTCTCGAGACAGAAGTCGGAAAAGTGCCAATGCATGCAAACGATATTTGCAGTAGCGAAATAAACGGCATGCTGGTCGTAGTAATTCCCAGTCTAGCGCCACCCGCCTTTAACAAATGGTCATCTTGGTCTCAAGCTCACTTCAACTCGGTGGCGAACATTGTTGCATCACATCTTCTATAGCTGGTAACGTGGCAAGCAATAGTGAGACTGGATAGATCTGCGTGCATGGAGTTTGATAATCATGACAAACACATTCAACGCTTGAGCCGCCGCGCAAACTCCGCACACACATGATCGCACCGCCAGATTTCATGCTAACCAAGTCACCCACGTTAAATATCGTATCCATGAAACCACCATTAAGATAAAACGGCGATTATTATTACCTGCCGTTCCTGATCTATTTATTAAAAAATCAGGATCGGCTTATGGTTCACTTTTGCGCCGCCTTAATAAGCTGATAGTACGTCGATGCTCCGGCCTTTGACAGCTTGGCTTCCGCAATGAATTTTGCCAGCACTTCTTTTCGCGTCATACCTTTGGTTTTCATCATCTGCTTATAAATCTCGGTCGCGATATCCATTTTGGTACGCTCATTTGGTTTCTCTTTTTGACCTTCCTCGATTTTTTCGACTACTGATTTATCCGTTTTATTTTCGACGGATGCATTTTGCATCGTAGGCATCGATTTAATCACGTCAGAATCGTTTTTAATCACTTCCGTTTTTGGTTTAGCAGATGCATCCGGCATAACAGCTGGAATAGGGGCTTTATTTGGCTCAGAGGATTTCGTTGCAGAGACCACCGAAGATGCCGTCGGCGTTGCCGGTGCATTGCTTGTCACTGTAGTCTTCTGTAGTGTGAATTTGTCGTTTCCCATGATGGCGTCTTTCGAATTGATTGAAGGAGCCATCACCATCCGATGTGTCAAAAAAATAATCAACGGCGTCCAACACCGGAAAACAATCGTATTGGGAATATAGAAAACATGAAAAATAGAGTGTTTCGGTGGGACCTACTACATTTCTCATGACACCTATTTGAGAACAACATATAACCCGTTGATTTGCCCCGGAAAATCCGCCTAGATCAGAAGCTTCTATAGGTTCAAACTAAGTGATCTAGGCACCAACTGATCCCCTGCGCAAAAAAATAAAACAGATCAGTTAAGATGAGTGATAGATAACAATAAAAGGAAAAACACTAATATGAGTTCCGTTCATTATTTTCAGCGCTACTCCCAAAGAGAAAATCTGGTTACCAATAACAGCCTGCTTTTTATCAGCAAGCTGCACGGTTACAGTCGATTAAAATTCGAAAAATTTATCTCGATGCTCTGTGCTGATGAAGATGCAGACCCGCCAGAAATATCGCTTCATTTCAAGCAACAAATCGGAACTGGCGCAAGCGTCTTGGACGGATACATTTATCAAGATAGCTTCAAACTCGCCATAGAGACCAAACTTGGAACGTCCTTCGGTATCAAGCAACTCAGAAAACATCTTTCCTATTTTAAAGCTCATCAACCTCAACAATATCTGCTATTACTTTGCAAAAAAAGTAATACGTTAAGTACGGCTGAGAGAGAAGCACTAAGCCCTTATATTCCGCCCGGTACGCAGCTTCTACAAGCCTCATTTGAAGATGTAATCGCGCACTTCCGAGCATGCCTATCAGAACACGACGAAGAGATGCTTGAACTAGCTGAAGATTTTGAGGCATTTTGCAGCGAGATGAAAATTCTCGATACAGACAGCCACACTATCTTTGTTCCTCCTTGCAGTCGTTCTCACAAAGAAAACATACTCCATCAGTTGTACTACTGCCCAGCCTCGTGGAACCGCCGCCATTCCACCTATCTTGGTGTCTATGCTGATAAATCTGTACGAGCTATCGGAAGAATTAGTAAGGTCGTTACTTGCACGGTCGCTCCAGAAGAGAACCAAGTTGACAATGTCATTGCAGTCGAAAGCCAAGAGAAAGTAACACTTACGGAGGAAGAAATTGGCAGGATTGTCGCAGTAACCAAAGAAGCGAAAGAACGGAATGGATGGGATTTAACCAAAGACACACAATTTTTTCTTTGCGACGAAATGGTTGAATGTAGATTTAATAAAAATACACATGGAGGGATTCAAGGACACAGATACATCAACATCAAAGACTATTTAGATCCACTCCCAGGCTCTTTAACCGAAATCGTGAATCAATTAAGCAAACATACGTGGCCATAAAAACTGGCTCTAGCGTTCATTGCGCTGGTCAACGCGTGCAAATTGAAATGAGAAATGGCTTAAGAATTTCTTCGCGGCAGCATCTCAGAACATTCTTTAGCTCATTCGAAGGAGATAACTTTGAATCCTAATTGGCCCATCCGCACTAAGAACCATCAAATTGACACACTAGCGATGAAGAAAGTGAGTTTGATGCTTGGATCAGACTTATTGATCCGCTCAGTAGACGAGCGAGACTATGGAGTTGATGCGCTGGTTGAAAGTTTTAGTGATAGCGCGATAGCACAGATTTTACTTTTTCAAGTTAAAGGCACAGAAAGCGAAATTCATCCTTTGCAAGCAAGTAAAGGCGGCACCATAAGCCTAGGCGGTTTCCCTCGCAGGACGGTCGCTTATGCCGAAGAGTTTGTTCATCCCTTCATCGTTGCTTACACTAGCGTTAAAGACGGTCCTCTTGATAAAAGTCCAATATATTATCTGTGGCTACAACGCTATATCGAATATAGCCTCGAAGTAGAAGATCCAGGCTGGAGGCAGGATAGCCAGGACACGATGACCTTATATATTCCAACAGTCAATACAATCTCTGGGGAAAATAAAAGAATTAAAAATATCGCAGCCTCCTCAATGTTTCTTGCTCAGTCGAACAATGTAATTAGAGCAACCGCGCGTTTGCAAGCGTTGATTAAAGATAAGACCGTGGACATTCCATATCTTCTCGAGGTAGCGTGGATCTTATCCGCGATCAAACGGTCTCCTATGATAGTAGACAAGTTGGATACCCGAGAAGTCGATATAAAGAATGCTCTGACACTTACAAGAGACGCTCTTCTTGAAGCACAAAAATCAAATCAAGCATATGGGAAATTAACAATGGCGATTGGCGCGTTGGAACGCAGAATGAGCACCCTCTTAGCCACGTTACTTTTAATAGATACGAATCCCGCTGATACTAGTTGGTGACTAGCCAAACACGGAATTGACACCATCAATTGATTTCACCTTCCAGTCATTCGATAGCTTGAAGATTGGGGCGATGAGTCTATCGCTAGTCATAGGTCTTGACTCCCCCCAGAGGCCGCTATCTTGATAATCGAACTCGAACCCTAGTTTTTCGTAGAAGCGATTTCTTCTCTTCTGCGCATGTGTGGTCTTTGCATCTTCAGCCGAAAGATTTATCAATACAACCGGAACCGGAGGTTTTTGCTTAATCCATCTGATTATCGGCAGCATCAATAATGAACCTAAGCCAATACCTCGTAGAGATTCAATTTCCAAATCAATTCGTCCGTTACCAATCATGACTTGACCGGCGTCAAACTCGTTTTTATCTTCATATGCAGCTGACCACTGCGCAACTTTAGTGTTGGGAAGAATTCCAGATCCCCCATCAACGTAAACAGCAGTCAAAGATATGCAAGCCCAAGTGCATCGGGTTGACAGATCAATTATGTGCTCGATTCCGTTAGGACTTTGTATTCTTAGCTTTTCCATGACTTCGATATTGAAGAGACATATAACGGACCTACTACATTTTCCATCACACCTCTTTATGAACAGAGGATAACCATGTGATTTAACAGGAAAACTTTAGTCAGATTAGAAGCTTCCAGGGCATATGAAGCAGAAACAAAGCCTTAGCCATTTTTTTCGGGGACAGATTCGCGCTCTAATTCCCAAACTTCCCTATTCCGGAACTCTGTATTTCTGAGGCTGGGTCATCATCAAATTTCCCTAACAAAATGGGATGAGACAAAACGCCCGGCAGGGCATCTTCTTATTTTCAAATTTTTTATTCTTGGAGAACTGAGATATGGGCAGAACAGCAAACGATGACCGCAGCGATAGCATGAATCCAAACAATGATGCGTACGACGACGCAATGGACAATCATTCAAATCAGCTAAACCCGAATAACGAGGAATATCAAGGAGACGAAGAATCGGATAGGGAATAACACCGCATGGAGTGAAGTATATTCGCAAGGTATTGGGTTCCACTCGTACCTTGCGATGTCAAACCAACGGAATATACTCTCGCATTATTATTTTCAGCTCACTTGTAAATAGCGGGGCCAAGGAAACTCTCCGAATTTCAAACCTGCAACGCAAGCCTTTTTATAGTAGACGTCCCACCAATATTTATATGCGTCGGAAGTTGGCACAACGATACCTGATGCAACACGAGAACCATTTATCTGCGTGTGTGTGACGAACAATTGAGTCAACATCTGTGCCGCGAAGTATAACGGCCAAGGCGGTGTAGGCAAAATCTGTAGACCTTCGACTTCACACATCGAACACCACATTTCACTAAAGTCTGCCGTTGTAAGCCCTTTTGTTCCGCGATATATTTTGGAGAGCAGCTGTTCCGTATCAAGCGACGCATCTTTGCCGATCCAAGCCGCTATATTGCGTTTTGTGTTGAATCGTTTCAATGGCCATTTTTTGTTTCTGTGTGCATAGGCCAAACAAAAACTTATATTTAATAGCCGTTTCAATGGCAAGTTGAAAATACCCCGAACTTTATACAATCCATCCGAGTTTAATTTTGCGTCAGAAGATAACGCAGGCATCAATAGCAAAAATAATGGCTGAGGTGTTAAGCCTTGTCCAGAATCCGGATCTGTTAGATACGAAGCTTGAAATTCAACATCTAGGCAGGCGAGAAATTGAAACAATGACGAAACCATCAAGACTTTAACAGCTTCATCTAGCTCGCTAAAATCCTCTGCATCACGAATTTTTCCCCGTACTCCCTTTATTTCCGAAAATTGCATCATCCATTTCCCTGTGCCGACTTCTTTCAAGAAACGCAAGACCGTTTCCTTGTATTTTTTTAGATCATCATTTTTTTTTAACAACTCTAATTCAGCATCACAGACATCTATTGTTTTCGCCAAAGCTTCCGATAACAAATAACCCTTAGCATTATCTTGAATTGATTGAACAATCCACGTTAAGTATCTTGGGTTGCTTTTTGCGCGCTCCATCTGAAATTGTGCAAGTCTTTCCGCCTCCGAAACGGAAAATCCTCCTTCGTTTATATGGCGTTCATAGAGCCATTTTTTTTGTTGAGCTTTAGCTTCTGCTATCTTGTTAGGCCGCTTCGGCCCTCCAGATCTCAAGGTCTTTACGCTGACACCGGTGATTTCTTCAGCGAGGACGAACAATGATTTTCCAGAAATCTCTTGGATAAGTTTTAGATGAAGAGTCTCAAATGTCATGATGTTTACCACCACAAATTATTAGGTTTTTCAACAGCAGATGACGGATAAAAATCAAAAATCTAACGTGCCAGTAAGAACCGTTTATTTCAATGGCGAAATCGTGGGGGAAATTCCTATTACTGGGAACGACGAAGAAGACCTTGCCGCCAGTCGCCGCTTGCTTGAGTCCAAAGGACTGAATCAGAAGATGTCCCTTGAACAAGTCATGTACAACCAAGCATTTGCGTTCGCTAAAACCTCGGCACAACTTTATGACCAAGGATTAAAAAAAGTCCCTCGCGACGGACAATTGGTAATTCCCTGGATAGTCAACAGTGCGTTCGCCATCGAAATTTATCTAAAGACTTTAGGGCAGATGTCAGGACGCCCGAGTCGGGGACATAATATCAGCGACCTTTACTCCGGCTTACCAGATGATGCGAGAGCATCAATTCTTGCAGAGATTCCTAACGCATTGAGAGATCGTAATTTCACAAGCGAATTTGATATTACAGCGGTAATTTCCGCTCTAAATAAAGCATTTGTAGAATGGCGATACCACTATGAAGTTCAACGCCTTCCTGCTATCCCAATCGAAGCAACTATCGTGCTAATGAAGGTCGTACATCAAGTCTGTGCCGAAAAACTTAAAAAAATAGTATCGGAGCCCTAACGGTCTGCGGCCCTCAAAGACTCTCTCTACATGGCACCCCACTGATAGGTAGATTTAATATGCTTACATTATAGGCAAATTAGATCAATAGACCGAATAGGATGCAATTCATATACTTCGTCTATGAAAACGAAGAATATGACGCGAGAAGAACGGGCAATGCAAATTTGGCAGATCCTTATCGCCGCTGCCCATGACCGAAGAATTTTGACCTATAAGCATCTTGCGAACCACCTCGGCTTTGAAGGTGCGGGGACCATGGCGCAAATGCTCGATTACGTGATGAGGTATTGTGCTCGGGAGAAGTTGCCGCCGTTATCATGCTTAGTGGTGAATCAAACGACGGGTTTACCCGGTGCAGGCCTTACCAGCGTCGAAAATTTGCCCAAAGAACGTGAAGCTGTTTTCTCTCACAATTGGTACGAGATGTATCCAGTTCAGATTTCCGATTTCCAGTCTCTCAATGATTGAGCATTTTTTAAATTGCGGGGGAACTCGACCTGCCTACAATACGGTCAAGGTAGGCAAAGTTAAATCCTGAAATATGCGTGATCTTGAAAAAGCTACTCCAGCATTCTGCTATGCCGGAGAAGTGATCCTACGTTTGACGGTGCAAAATGGGTACCGAAACCAACATCACAGTCGGATACAATTCACGACACGGTGTTTCTTGGTCATGCCAAACACATTCGACACTTGATCCACCACGCAAACTTCGAATACACATAACCGCACCGCCCGACTTCAGGCAAATCACCAATATTAAACATTGCGTTCAGAGCAGCTCACCGTAAGAAAAGTGGCGATTAGCAACACTTGCCATCCTTGATCTATTTATTAAAAAATCAGGGACGGCTTATGGTTCACTTTTGTGCGGCCTTGATAAGCTGGAAGTAAGTCGATGCTCCGGCCTTCGATAACTTAGCTTCCAAAATGAATTTTTCCAGCACTTCTTTCCTTGTCACGCCCTTGGTTTTCATCATCTGCTTATAAATCTCGGTCGCGATGTCCATTTTGGTACGCTCGGCTGGCTTCTCTTTCTGACCTTCACCGATTTTTTCGACTACTGATTTATTCGATTTATTTTCGACGGATGCATTTTGCATCGTCGGCGTCGATTTAATTGCGTCAGAATTGTTGTTAATCGCTTCCGTTTTTGGTTTAGCAGATGCATCCGGCATAACAGCTGGAATGGTGGCCTTAATTGGCTCAGCGGATTTCGTTGCTGGAACCACCGAAGATGCTATCGGCGTTGTCTGTGCATTGGTGGTCGCTGTAGTCTTTGGCAAGGTGAGTTTATCGTTTCCCATGATGGTGCTTTCGAATTGATTGAAGAAGCCACCACCATCCGGTCTGCCACAAAAATAATCAACGGCGATGTCTGTATCGCCAAAAAACTAATTGGCCGTTTCAGTTCGAAAAAAATACAAAACCACTGTGTTTTTCTGTCTGACCTACTACATTTTCCATCACACCTTTTTATGAGCAAAAGATAACCCAGTGATTTAACAGGGAAACTTTAGCTAGATTAGAAGCTTCTGTGGCTTACAGAGCAGAAACACGGCCACGAAAATCGGTGGCATCACCTACCGATGCCCTTTCGCACAAACCAGCCGACTTACAAATTCCAAAATGGGATGCATGTGAATGTGGCCGTAGGCCGCGTTTGCATGCATCATGTTTTGCTGCGCCGCAGGTGCAGTGCCAATTCACGATGACTTCATGGCAATGGATCTCACGCCAATTGATCACGAATGAAATTCGGGATACAGCTCGCATAAAAAACATATCAATCTGCTCAATCGGTGGCATCGATCCGTGCTCGCTTCGCTCGCACCAATCTGATCTGGCGAGCACGCACTGGCGTTCGTGCGTCGCCAAACCAGATTGGGTTAACCTCGAGCAGCCAGTACAATCAAAGCCACATATTTTGAATTGCCCCCGCGTTGACGAATGCAGGCTGGTGGCTGCATACGGCTCTCAAGAGAACGGATAAAAAACTCCACGTCATTCGCACAAACTACAGCGGGAACGCGGAGGCAATTCGATCCAGCCTAATGGGACGGACTTTAGATGCTTACGGCACCAGAGCTTGGGATCAGCCTTTGGGCTGATCTGTTCTCTTTCATAGCGTCTTGTTCGCTGTTTGTAAGGTCATGACGATGTGACCAAGACAGGACAGTGTCGCTAAATGGTCCATCCAGAAAGGCTTTGGAATGGTCATTGGCATGTCAGATTAAATTGTGGACTACATCGTTATTTATTCGGCTTGATTGGCACATAAGAACTGCGGGTCACTCTTGCTTGTATAAGACTTGAGACAAAATTTCTTAGGCCGCTGTATTCCTTTTGCTTGCATGGGTAGCCCTCATATCCGCGAGACCTCTCATTTATTTCTACGTAGTGCACTAGATCTCCGTATTTTTGACATTTCACGTTGTGGATGGAGAACTCAACCTGATTGAATTTTAGATACTGCCAATCTTTAATATGCCGATTGAGCCAATTCGCAGACAACAGCATATCGTCCGTGGCTTCGAAGCAATTGACGCCAATGATCAGAAGACCCGGTATCGGATCGTCTGGGGAGCGGCGCTTAAATAAGTGTATGCGGTAGTCTTTCTCTTCTTCGGTTTCCGTTGAAAATAATGAATCGAAGTGTTTTTTTTGGCGATGGTTTTTTCTCATATT
>NZ_AJHH01000447.1 GCF_000256565.1 Herbaspirillum lusitanum P6-12
GCCGCCATCATCCAAGCCTAGTTAAACCAATGCTCCGTCGTCATCTTTCTTGTCGTTGTCGTCCTTCTTCACACGACTTTCTTTTTCGGGCCATTCGGTCTTAATAATCTGCTCCATCGATTCCCGCCTGTTTTTCTTGGCCTCAATTTTGCCCTGCTCCTCGAGCGGAAGATTACGCAACAAGTCAAAACCGTTGTAGTAACGTTCAGGACGCGATTTTTTTTCAAAACCACGTTCCGTCAACAAGCGTCCAAAGCGGTTCTTGCTGAGATCAATATTGAAATACTCCTTTACCCAAGGGCTGAACGACAGATATGCATCACTAAAAGAAACGGATTTCGATGAATCAATAAGGCAATGCTCGTCGAGCCACATTCCCAGCATGTCCATCTCCTTGCGATATTCAGCCGTCTTCCGAGCGATGCTTGCTGGAATCGCCAGGCCGCTTTCCCGCCATTTCCGATACCCCTCAATCGCCCAATTCAAAATCCCCGGCAACTCATCACGAAGACGCTGCTCAAGTTTTTTGTCCTGGCGCTCTTTTTCAAATTTAACTTCGAAAGGAATCAAATGAATCCGGCGCCAAATACCGTGATCCGTTCCCTTGATGATCGGCTTATGATTTGATGCAACGATAAGCTTCCCGGTCATCTTGAACGTGAATTGATTCTTGAACAGATAACGTGCAGTAATTACGTCACCACCCGTGAGCGATTTGACCTGTGCTTCATTCAAATGCTTACCGTCATTGAACTCACTAACAGCAATCACGCGTTTTCCCTCCAAGCGCGCAATGTCTGGCGACGCCCCACTGCTATTCCGACTACCTTCCAGCAACAACTCGCCTTGTGCCTGTGTCCCCATATCGCCGAGCAATTCAAGCAAAATGTTGAGCAGAGTACTTTTACCGTTTGCACCATGACCGTAGAAAAAAAAGATGCACTGCTCTGCTACTGAATTTGTCAGACAATATCCGACGATGCGCTGCAAGCACTCAACCAAAGCCTCGTTGTCATTCATGATTTCGCTGATGAATTTCTCCCAGCGAGGAGCTTTCGCCTCTGGATCAAAGACGATATTTGTGCCAACCGTCATCATCAAAGATGGATTTGGTGCATGGAAGCTGTCGGTAAGCAAATCAAAGGTGCCATTGGCAACAGAAATCAATGAGCCATGTGAATCAATTGCACTAACTGACGTCAAAATTTTGGGCTCTGATTTGAAAAGCTTCAGTACATTCTCAAGCTTGCTAGCCCCCTCCAATTTAAGGGCGTGTTCAAGTAACGTTTTCTTACGAGCGCTGTCGATCTCCTGCTTCGCTTCCTTGCGAACAGTATTGCTGAGATCCTTGAGACACTGCATAACAAACTCCTTACCGACAGGCCGCCACAAAAAGCCTGTCCACGCCAACCATTGCTCTTTTTCTTCGACGTAGTGCAATTTGTCATGGTAAAGATTTGCCATGCGCTCAGCATCTCCTTTGTCAGTGCAAAGAAGCTCCACTTGATTGCCATAGCGTGCAAAAACGTTGTGGACAATTTGCACCAACTCTTCATCTGGTAACGGCGGATTGCATGCGGAACCGTTCAATTCCCTCAACAAATCAAGAACGTCATCCTCATCCATCTTCATCTTCATCCATTTGACTGCCGCACGCATCAACGTATCGTTACGCGTACCTTCTTGAATAACGGCACTGGCATCGATTGTCGTGGGACCGCTTTTCTTTTCAGTCACCAACCTGATCAACGCTTCAGGAGCGATAGCGATTGTGACCGCAGGATCAACCCATTGATACGGAACGCCGTCGATCTGAGATGGAGAGGCCACGATGTAACCGCCTTCACCACGAACGTCGATCCCTGGCAAAACACCGGCGGTACTTTTCACGGACATCGAGCCATCGTGTACGAAGTAAATATGCTTGCCGCCGGAGGGTGTCGTGCAGGTCAATGTCGGCGGCAGTGCGCCATGCTCTGCTTCAAAGGCCGCGAGTGATTCCTCGCCCTTAGCCCCATTTTTCACATCGATGTCGAGAACCCAAATGCCGGAAACGTCACCGGTTGCAATGCCGATATTGGCCTTAGTTTTCTTGGAAAACCAATTTTCGATCTGAACTGGGTCAATGGTGGCGGCTTTAAAACCTGTTGCTACTGCCGGCTTCTTTCCTCCTGAGACGAGAGGAAATACCGAAAAGCCACGCAAAGCCAAGCGCACTGCTTCAGCAAGAATAGAAAAACGAGGGGAAACTGCTTTTTTAGAAGTGGTGTTCACGTAATGCTCCGTTCAAGAGGAGCGTGAATACACCGGTAGGAACGCACAGATAAACGATTTCCGGTTCTTCACGCTCGAGTCAACACGCCTCACAAAATGTGAGGTCGTGCATCGAACGGAGTTGAACTCTCTAAGCCCGTCAGAATTCGACGTACGGTATTTTGCAAAAATACCAACTTAAATCGTATGGTAGCCCTTACTTTTTTTGTAAGGGAAATCGTTGCCTGCTTCGGCGTTCTGTGCGTAGGTCGAGATTATTCGCATTCTTAGTGCTTTTGTCAACACCGGCAAACTAAGACGTGTTTTTTGAGGTTTGATGATTTTTAAATTGGATTAAGGGGAGTCATTGATTTTTTGGGTGATGGCAATTTATTCAAAAAAATCATTTATTCATTTAATTGTTTAGAATAATTTTAGGAAACTAGAAATTAAGATTTCTTAGATTCCTCACGCGACAGCGTCTGCAATAAAACACACGTCGAAAAACGTCAGCTCACGATTCAAAGGATATGAATTACGAGAAAAATCGATGAATGCTGACAATTATGGATAACGAAACGCATGGGTCCAATCGTCTTCAAACACGCGTGCCATCGCTGATTTAACGATTCACTATCGGTTGTCTGTAGTGGTTAATGATGTGTTGATGAGTACGGCAGAAGGTCGCGTGTAAAACGTGTAGGGGTGGCTCACCTAGCCGTTTTAATGGGTACGACTAAATTCATTTTGATACCGACCTTAATCCACGTCCCTTTGGCTATCGGCGTTTTCGAAACAATATCGAAGACTAGCGGAATATCGCCGTTGTGCAATTTTTGTGTGAGTCGAATGCCGACTTTGTAACCGAGAAGAACATCAGGGCAGGTAATGCATTCCAATGACGACTTTCCATATACTGGCGCGGTGTCGATGACTTCCGCGAACGTATAGAACTGATTGTCATCGATAGTCTGCGCAGAGCTTATTCCGAGTACCGTATATAGCCAAAGGCCGACAAGTAATTTGTTCATTCGGATTGCATCATATTTAATTGCGAGGGGCTGTGCCACGAATGAAGGCGATGATCTCGGCAGGTGGTTCGCTTCCATCGGATGCAATGCACGACTGAGGAATTCTGCTGGCGATTCTATTGAGAACCTCTGCCCGATAAAATTCCGATCCTGCCTCGGGAGATGCTTGGCTCAGCATCATCTTTCCAAAGCCGATACACATAGGGTCACTTCTTAAACCCTTCGCCAGATTTACTGCCTCCGAAAAAGTTTGATCCTGAAATCGAGCATCGTTGTTTCTATTCGTTGCCCCCCCAACGAACAATATGATAGCCACGACAGCAAGGCCAATCCCGAGAGAAAAAAGTGTTTTCTTGTTCAAAGAACGAATCATGTTGCGTACTTTCTGACTAATGGATATCGAGGGAGATGGACGATTGGAATCTAGGTACAGTCCTTGCCGCAGTGTTTACAGAGCTTCGCGTCCAGCAAGATTGTTTCGGCACAATAGCTGCATAGCTTTGATGGCGGACCAAGTTCTTCTGGGCGTTTCGTAAAAGCCATGATCAGAACGAGCGTCCCCCCACCTATTACTAACTGCCAAATGAAGTAGCCTACGTCAGAGAAGTTTCCGAATGAATGGGCTAGTTGGTTAGTGATCCCTGCACCAATTACCCAAGGCCATCCGTTGATTTTTCGCACCTTGTCTGCGAAAGCCATAATGCCGATATAAATTATTATTCCTAATAGCGCGTTCACTTTTTCCTCGGATTACAGTTTCTGGCAGTTATACATGACAGTTTTTGGATTCAGATTCGTTGTCACCGTCAAGCTCATTTGGCTGCTGGTAAGCTTTCCAATAGCTTCGTAAAATTCTGCTTCGCTGCCGTCATTTAATTTGACGGGCATTCTTCTCCCATTTGCCTCGGCATATTCCGGCTTGTTAGTAATCACATCGCCGGAGATGGAGTAGCTTCCAGTGAAGTGTAGTTGCCCTTGAGGTGTGGAATTTACTGATTCCCGTGTGCCAAAAAAACCATAAGTCTCGGTAGTCATCACCCCTACTCCATTGTTCGATTGTTGGCATTTCCAATCACCGGCCAGCTTGAACCTAGTTTTCGGATGAAAGGACCAGATGCCCGCCAGCACAGCAAGTATCAAAATCAGTCCCACCCAATTAATCCTCTTTTTCTCTTCCACATCCGACATACCAACCCCCAAGGTGTAATTTTTACGAAATAGAACCTAATATGAATATTGTAGGCATATTGAGATATTACATATTTCTTTGCTCTGGAACAACATAACTTGTATCAAATATGCAAATTATGTTTAGGTCATGAGCAACGATATAGCCGTACGAATTGGGAAAAATATTGCCGCTGCGCGCAAAGAGCGTGGCCGAACACAGGCCGACATTGCAGAAACGGTAGGTATGGATACCGTTTCTTTGTCACGCATTGAGCGGGGCGTGGTGACGGCTGGGATACCGACGCTAGATAAGATTGCTAATGAGTTGGCGGTTCCGATAGGCCGATTATTTGACGGCGTGTCTGCAAATTCTTCAGCCCTGGCAGACAGCATCATCGCGCAGCTCGCCCCGCTGCATGACGAGGATCGCCTATTCCTGATGGAGCAGTTGCAAGTCTGGGCGAAGAAGCTAGCGAAGCGTAAAAAGTGACAGGCAGTTTTTGAACATGCTCTAGTTGCACGATCTCCCAGAGAGGGCAACTAGACTAATGTTCTCACACACTACGCGAGCGAAATTGTGGTCATATTTAGCTGTTGATCTATGCTGAGAAAGAGCTGATGGTGTATCTCATTACATCATTACAGAAAGCTCTTTATGGGAATATCCAAACGATCCAATAGCTCGAATTGGTACTATCAATTTCAGGTACGCGGCAAAAAATATCTCGGCAGCACAGGCACAGCCAATAGAACAAAAGCCCTGCAGGTCGAGCGCGAACTTCGCACCAAAATTCATGCTGAATTATTTCTCGGACAGGCCGAGACTATTACGCTGGAAGCAGCACTGAAGCTGTATCTTGATGCACGAAAAACCATTCCCTATCATTCTGGGATGTTGGCGATTTCCCGAAAGCTGGCAGGTTACAAGCTACATCCAAAAACAAAAGAAAAAATTCCTTGCTACGGACTCTCTCAGAACATTCACCTGCACGAATTGCAGACTCGAGATATTGAGCGACTTGTTCAACGCCGCAAGGCTGAAGGCGATGCTCCAGCTACCATGAAGCATGAGGTGGGATTAATTCGCTCAACCATGAAGGAAATGATCAAGCTCGGATATCGCGTCAATCGTGAAATTATTTTCCCCACATTTAAAACGACTTCTAGGCTCCGATATCTCGATGAAGCCGAGGAAGCGGCATTACTGCGCGAGCTTAATCCGGAAACGCTGAGAGACGGCTTAAAATCGCTTGAAACGCGGAACAGCGAAATGCAACGAAATATGCAAGACAACTACGATATTGTTGTTGCCCTTTTGGATACCGGCTGCCGATACTCTGAAATTGCGAACATCCCTTGGTCTGCTGTCGATGTCGAAGCTGGCACTATTCATGTGTACCGCTCCAAAGTATCCAATGAAGACCATCTCCATATGACGGCACGCCTGCGAGAAATATTCCGCCGCAGGCATGCAAACAAAAAACCAGATGGTCGATACGTCTTCGAAAACAAGCAAGGGAACGAACGTGGCTACTCGACTCAGGCGATCAAGAAAGCGATAGATCGTGCGGGCTTGAATGCACCAGATGTCGTGAAAGAGAAAGGCGGCAAGGTAACCGCTCACGTACTACGTCACTCCTATGCGTCGAAACTCGTGAAGCATGGCGTGAGCCTTTTTGAAGTCTCGGTTCTTCTCGGCCATTCCGATCCGAAGATGACGCAGCGATATGCACATCTTGCGCCGAATGACGCGAGCAGAAAAGCCGTTGGCATTATCGACTCAATCCAAGCTAAAGTTTCTGCTATCGAATAATGACCTATTGCTGTGGGAGCAGATGCAACTTTCACTCCCACAGAATCTGTGCGATGGGACCAATGTATTTGCGTGATCAGTACGTTTCCATCAAGTGATCCCAGAATCCGGGGGCATCGTGATGTACATTCTTCATGCAGAAGTCTAGCGAATAGGCAATGAACCATGCCTTATCGAATTTCGTTGTGCCATCAACATTCTCTAGCAATGCCTCGACAATCCGATACTGTTGATCCGCACGGTCAAACGGCACATCGATATATATCTGACCGCGATAAGAATCGAATCGTGTCTCGCTGGCATATCCAATACATTCTTGATAGGCAATGCCATTTAAATCAAAGGCAGCAAGAATATCTATTCGTACCTGACTCTGGCGATAGTCACCCGTGAAGCCAGTCTTGAAATTGTGAAATTCGACGGTCAGTACATCACGTTGTTTCTGCCTGCCGATATAGTCGATGTGGTTTAGTAGCTGTGGCATCTTATTGTTCATCCAAATGGACTATTTATAGCTGCCAAAAATTGACGAGATCATTTGCCGTTACGAGGGAAGAAGAAATTCCTATTGTGTCTTCATTTCCTCGTAGATACGCCACATCTCGTTGAGTACCTTAACTTTCGGCTTGTCGATTTCGAAGCCAGGGATATCCTCCAACATCCCAAGTAGTATTTCAAGAAATCCGTAGTAGTCCAAATTCAAACCACTGTCTTCCGCGATGGCGTGGACCAGTGTGTGTTTTTGTTCAAGGGAAAGCATTTGCATCGAATTATTGTCGTTGTGGCTCATGCCACGTAGCTTCCCTTGCAGAAGCTCAATACGGCAACGATTCTGGGCTACAAGTTAAAACCTGCAATCCAAACACGTTATTTCTTTTCTTTATATTTCGCGGCGGCTCTGCCACTTTTGTCTTTTGGATGGAAATATAAACTAACAGCATTATGTCGAATTCTGAAGGGAATCCCCGATGCTTCGTGCTTATGAGTCGTGTAAAAAGCCAACCCAGAACGCCTCTCACAAATTCTCTCGCTAAAATCAGGCAGACTCATATCACGCACGGTATTTTGCCAGTCTCGCATAAGGTCTGCGGCCAAAGGTCGTTTAGTGAACGCCAATATCCCACCTTGCGAATTATTTGGGCTGCCTGTTCGATAGCGAGTAGTCAACTGCAAAAACCCCTCTTTTAAATCCGTAATACTGCTAAATATTTTTGCCTCACCGATCCAAGTCCATAATGGATTCTTTCCCTTAACAGTTAGATCAACGCTACCGCCTGCAGTGGAGCCATGAGAAGCATCGTAGTACGTCATGGTTAGCATGTTTGCCATTGCATTAGTAATCTTGTCCTCCCCATCGTCCGCATAATATTGCGGATTTGACTCAAGCTTCGAGATTACCAGATCGAGATCGTCGTATAAAACTTCCACGAATTCTTCATAGCTGGAAACTAACTGGCTTCGCAAAAAATTTTGAACATTCTCACTCCCTCGAACAAGTGTTTCGATCTTATCCAGTGAAAAATTTTCAGATGATCTCATTTGATCACCAATGCCTGCTTTGCTAGCTCTGATGGAATAAAAAACATAAAAATTCGCTGAGATATGTTTTCTTCAACCTCGCCTGTCAGCGGATTTATATTTGCGTTCTTCGCCGCCTTAACTTGATTGATTTCGAGCTGTTCAACCACATCGCCATCGATGTATTCAAACGCCGTATCCAGTAAATTCAAACGTGCACCAGTTAAGCAGCTGATGACATTTAAGACTACATTTACATCCTCTATTTTTCTCTCTCTCGCCAGCGAAATAAATTGACCAAATGGAATATGAGTTGCGTCTGTATGGTCCGCCAAAAAATCTAAAAACACCTCCCCCAGAAAGGTTTCAAGACGATCAGCCCAGATACCTTTCAAAATTTCTTGCACCTCGGCCTTACTGTGGGGCACGGTAGCCATTTTCAGATGTATGTAATCACACGATTTATCGCCTGAGCAAACGCGGAATTTGTAGCAGAACTAACATAACACCCATGCAAGGTTGGTGTCGCAGAGGCAATCTCACGTATCAAGGCAGATAAACTAACCGTTGCTTGACCTTCTGGCAGTTTAAATTGCCAGTCAATTGTTATCTCATACGGACTCATTACATTTCCCAAAGCGTTCATACCCGCATGATGAAACTTCTCGTCTCGCAGATCAATTGATGAGCTAGTCATTCGTTCTTTTTTAATTGATCCCGTCACGGTTCTAAAAGCTAGTGACTTTACCTGCCCTTCAGTTTTGACCGCGTACATGGCTCCCATCGAAGGGAATAGATTTTCGGGTGGTATCGCACCAACTCCTACTAGATCATTCAAATGTAGGGCAGCGGCAGAAAGGACTTTGATTGGAAGCGTATCAATACTTCCTGATGATGCTTTTTTCGGCTGATCTATACACACTTCGATTCGCTCAAGTGATTTTCTTATGATGATCGTATCGTAAGCCTGAAAATATATTTTTCGAAAAGTAACTAATTGATTGATCTCCCCGTAAGTTTTCTTAATATGCTCCGGCAATTCTGAATACGCATAAGTATTACGATCATCGTACGATCTGGCGGAACAAAATACTAATGCTATGTCACCTCGTTCCAGATTACGCACTTCACACAAGGTTGGATCACTTGGCGCAGACGAAATCGATTTGCCATCGATTGGCAGAGGATATACCGAGTGAAAATCAGACTTTTTAATTACTGATGTCGCCAAATCTTTGCATAAATTGTCAATTCTAGATTTATCGAGCTGATAAATCTGAACATAGCGATCACCCGTAACAATCGATTCAGCAAAAAAACTATTCAAAAAATTCTGAAATTTAGCTCCGTCCGATGTGCTTTGCGTTGCATTGCCCAACAAATCATCCCACCCCATACCCACAGCCAATTTTTCCTGTTTTAGCGACTGGCGCATGAGCGTCCAGGAAACTCTAGTCCTTAGAGCTGACACCAAACTCTTGATATCGATTGCAGGTTTTGATGGAGCAGGAAAGGGCATATTAGACATCGAATCAGAATCCTTTTATATTTTTAATATGGACTGCGAACTGCCGTTGCAAAGCATCAGAGACTTCTTCCATGATGTTTTAGCAAAAACCAACCAGAAGATAGATTGCTTAATAACAATTTTTAAAAATGATGCTATCTCCTTTTAGAATAACTGCAAAATAAAATCGCTGCAAAAAATAAAGTCATCAAGTTACCCTGCATATAAATTTCCGCCCGCCGATAACTCTTGCTTGCGGCTGTTGATATTTTTAATTTACGCAACCTAGGTCATATGAAACTTGATCCAAATTCAGAAGAAGGCCAAAAGCGCATGATGGCGCTTATCGAAGAAATTGAAGATCAGACAGATCGGGGTGTCGCCATTGTTGGCGCTGCATGGATAGAAGAATCGATGTCTGCGGCAATGGAATCATTTCTGCATTCCGATCCCAAATCTTGGGACAGACTGTTCTTTGCCAATGGTCCTTTATCGACCTTTTCTGCAAAAATCGACTTATGTAGTCTACTAGGGATGATCAATAGAACGATCAAATCGGACCTGCACATCATTCGTGATATCAGGAATGAGTTTGCCCATCAGATTGTCCATCGCTCCGAGCATACGAAATTAACTTTCGCCTCGTCTCATATTGAAGACAAATGCAAAGCTCTTAAGTGCGTCGCCCATGAAAAACATCACCTCCCACGTACTGCATTTGTTCGTGCTTGTGCAATCCTGAGTTCAGATTTCGAATTATTGATATACGCTGGCTACAAGTTGCCCGAAATTGGTGGAATTATCGCGAGAAATGAGATGGGCATCTAACAACCAGATACTTCGACGAACATATAGCTTGTATCTCTCTTACATATGGATGAGAAAATAAAACTGTCATGGGAGAAGGCGCTCCACCCGCAGACATTAAAAAACAACATCATCAACGCCTCCCATCTGCTTTAAGGATTATGAAAATGAGAATAAAAAAAATACAATTAAAAAACGGATACAAGAGATTCACCGATCTGACCATCGACTTAGGGGAGAACCCTAAACGAATTATCGCGTTAGTAGGTCCGAACGGTTGCGGGAAAAGTAGCGTGTTAGACGGCATGCTGTTTCAAGCCAACCCGTGGGGACGAATAGGCGATAAGCAAGTTAAGGGCTATGAATATCACTCGATGAACAAAGTAGCCAATTTTGACCATAATAATGTGATTGTTGATTTCGTCGAAGGTACATATCAACAAATAAGGTCGCTCAGGGAGCCACTAGGAAGCCATCAAACGATATTTTCCTTTAGAAGCCCGTATCGATATAACAGCAATTTGAAAGTCACTGAATCAAAGGCGACCGCGGGCATTCAAAAAAATAGTTACGGAGCAACTTCGTCGTCAGATCTAGATGACAAAATGGAGCAAAGCTATAGACGTTTGAACATTAAATTCAACACCTATATGCACGCAGAGGACTGCAAGCCAAGCGAAGCGAAAGCAAAAATAATTGCAGATCTCAATACTTCGTTAAAACAGTGTCTCGATCTTGAAATATCTAGTATCGGAAATATAGAAGACTCAAAAGGAACTTTATATTTTAAGAAAAAGGACCATCCAACCGAATTTGAATTTAACGTTCTTTCTTCGGGCGAAAAAGAAGTGATTGATATACTTTTGGATCTTTATTTACGGCAGGAAGAATATGCCAATACCGTTTTCCTGATGGATGAACCAGAGTTGCACATCAACACGGCTATTCAAAAAAATCTTCTGCTGGAAATGAACAGGCTAATCGGAAAAAACTGCCAAATTTGGATAACCACCCATAGTATTGGATTTCTCAGAGCACTACAGGGGGAGTTGAAGGACGAATGCCAGATCATCCAATTTACTAGCGATCTTAATTTAGCATCTACGGCACACACACTTCGGCCGATGAAAAAAACCATTGCAAAGTGGAGAGAAATATTTGAAGTAGCGTTGGAAGACTTAACTCACTTAATCAGTCCGAAGAGGATCATATACTGCGAAGGTCGTCATGCTCCGGGCAATGGCGGAAAAGAGAGAGGCCTTGATGCACAAGTATTTAATAATATCTTTTCTGAAAAATATCACGACACTTTATTCATATCCAGTGGCGGCAATACAGAACTCGATCAGCGAAGCGAAATAGCTATTTCAATTTTGTCTAAAGTTTTTTCCGAAGTCAAAATTCTAGTTTTAAAAGACCGAGACATGGCATCTGGGAATAATACTGGAGAGCCAGAGAGGCAGCTATATCTTAGTAACAATTCCGAAAATCATCGTGTATTGAAACGCTGGGAGATCGAAAATTATTTGTACGACAAGGAAATACTGAAAAGATATTGCTCCGCGATGTCGCTACCTTTTGATGAGATTGGTTACGATACATTTGTGTCGAATATCAACGATCAGAATCTTAAGGATGCCACAGGGAACATCAAAAAATATTGTGGTTTAACAATAAGCATCAGTGCAGAAAAATTTAAATTGAATCTTTCAGAATTTTTTTCAGAAGATATGCCCATCTATCAAGATCTGGAAAAATGTATTTTTGAAAGAAGGTGACGTTCCGAGAGCCCTAACGGCGGGGGGTATTACGCTGGGGAGGCTGTTTGATGGGGCCTCTGCCAAATCTGCTGCACTGGCAGACAACATCATCGCTCAGTTGGAGCCGCTAAAAGATGCGGATCGTTTGTTTCTGGTGGAACAGTTGCAGGTCTGGGCAAAGAAGTTAGCCAGCAAGAAGTGATCTTTTCGTGTTTTCTTGCTGCCACTCGCCGTAAACGGACCACAGTTTATTGAGCATGCTCAGCTTGGATTTATCGATATCCTCGTGCAGATAGGGTGGTTCCCGTTTGCGATCCAAGTTATTTCCGGCTTCTTCGTGATGGTATGAGTCACACTAAGATGTTCCGGCCTGTAGATTTTTTCATTGAGATATTCAAACTAGACATAACCAATTAAAAAATGGAATTTTCAAGCCTCGTTCAAACTATACAAAACTCCCTAAGTTTCATCGGTATCTCTCCAGTTACCGCTTGGCTAACCGTATATCCGGCCATTGTAGTAATAGCGGTCGTCGCATATGGCTGCTTTCGAACCAAGTCCGATCACATATTCATTACAAGAGTTTGGCGAGTTTTGCATGGAAAGACTCCGATCAGAGATTCCATATTGGCGACTTACTTCGACAATCAAGATGCGCTGATTAAATTTCGTTTCCACACAACGCTGCCTGTCCAAACACTACCGGCAGTTCATCGACTGATTGAATGGGCTAAGCGCCAAGACATTTCAATGGCGGAGATTAAACGCTGCGGACATTTTTTTAATCTGACGGAATTGGCGATTGATAAAAAGAAGTTATGGAATAAGCCGACTCGTGCCGCCTGTTTTGTTTTTGCACTTGCTTCTTTATACGCCGTATTTTTTATCGGCATTTTCACAGTTGCGCCAAATTTGCTAGTCCAGTTAAAAACGGGAGAAAAGCCCTGGTTTTTTATCAGCGAAAAGCTAGCGGTCAATACACTTACCAAAGCCAACAGATTTTCCTTAGACGACTGCATTAAAGACCCGCCAGATATTGCAAAACAATCCGGGTGGACTATCAATGATGTCGAAACCGTATGCGATGTGCTGAAAAATCCAAATTTAAAAAAAGAGGTTACGGACTTATTGCTCGAACAGAGAATTGCGGCGTTAGTAGTCACAGTGACTCTGATGATCTTCACATATATGGCGTTCAGTCTATATATGCGGAGCCTTGCCGCAGAAAAACTAGAAAAATTCTTAATCTCAAAAAAACAAAGCCAGTTGGAACTTGATCTGAATTCAACACTAACAGACACATCCATGAGTGATTGATCGATAGATGCGCTATAGCTATTGTGCGCACCTCCGGGACCTCTGCTTGGCGGACAGCACAGGCACGGCCAAAGTTAGCCAGCAAGAAGTGATCTTTTCTGGATTTCTTGCTGCCACTCGCGGTAAACGGACCGGAGTTTATTGAGCAAGCCCAGCTTGGATTTGTTGATACCTTCCCCGGGGATGTATTCGAATAAAGTCGCACCCACTTCAATGAAGTCGTCGTATTCCAAAGCAAGTCCGGCTTTCTCTACAATAATAGAGACCAAGCGAAATTGTTCCGGTCGAGATATTTTCATGTGGCATCGTGCAGTAAGAGGAGTGGCTTAAGACCGTTTAAGCCGCTCGTAAATATGCCACATTTCGTTGAGCAAGCTGACTTTCGGCTTGTCGATTTCGAAGCCGGGGACATTCTCAAACATCCCCAGTAGTATTTCAAAAAACCCGTAATAGTCCAAATTCAAACCGCTGTCCTCCGCGACGGCGTGAACCAGTGTATTCTTTTGTTCCAAAGATAATGTTTGCATTTGCACTGTCCTTATTGCTCATGCAAAGCATCTTCCTTATACAAACGTAATACAGCAACGACTCAAAATAAAAGACCGAGATAGCCTCGTAATGGCTGCAAATTAAAATTCAAGTAGGAGGCCCGCAATTGATAGCCTGCAACGCCTTCTTAATATAAGAAAAAACGTCCCGCCTGCAATATAAGGAATAACGAATGAAACTTACTGTCCTGGACTCAAAACGTGAATCCGATGCGACATGCTATTTGTGCAAAATAGATTTGATTTCTTATATTCGATCAATACCAGTTAAATACAAAGATTTTGAAGTTCAGCGAGGAATTGTTGCCAATCGATATTTAGATCATCTGGCCGATACAATCTCGAGGAAAAAACACATTCCTCCAATTGTACTAATCGCTGATGACTTTCTGGAATCGAAGGATAAGACCACACTGAATGTCAGCAGTTATAAAATCCTAGATGGACTACAACGGTCGCATCGGCTAAAAGTCATATTAGATGTTCTCGAGTTTTTAGTGGATCAAGAAGAAAAAGAAGACATTGAAAATAACCCCAGTCGTTTTTCCCGAACACATTCGGCTGATCTGAGAAAAATGGGTGGAGACATCAAACTGGTAAAAAGTTTGGTAGCGCTAGGCGCATTAGATATCCAATCTGCGGAGAATTTTTTTGATGGCAATAATCTTTGGCTGGAAGTATGGGTACACCTTAGTGAGGCGGAGCAAATAGAGAAGATGCTTTTGCTCAACGCAGGCCATAAGTCAGTCAACATTAAACATCAACTGGAACTCCTTTTCCTCAGCACCTTGTTTAGACTTGAGGATATTGCCCCCAAAGGCGTCTCTTTCATAAGAGAGAAAGAGCAAAGCGCAATTCAATACAGCAAGGGGCGCACAGTCGGTCAATATCACTTCTCACATATTATTTCAGCATTGATTGCGCTAAGCGCTGGAAAAATCATTAATACAAACAGTGATTTTGTGAGTGATCTTCAGTCGAATCAAAACGACTACATTGAACTGATGGAGGGATTTGATCTCGACTTGATGAAGAAATTTATTCAATTTCTTCATTCATTTGATGCCGAGCTTTTTAGTAAGTACTCCGATTTAGGTTCAAAATGGCTCGGTAGAGAAGTGGTTCTAATCGGTTTATTCGCTGCGATCGGAGAATTTTCAGACGAGTGCGAACAATCGGTCGACAAAACATTAACTGAGCTGAAAAAGAAAATTCCTGTAATTGTAAGTGCTTTGAAATTGAAAGATTTTGAGGTCGAGCGGAATAACGTAGAACTGAACAAAGTAAATGTCGGCAACGTCAATAAAAAGGCCGTTTATCGAGCATTGTATGCAATTTTACGAGAGGAAAAGTTCAAGAGCTGGAAGCACTATTTTGGGAGCGCAGCATGAAATATAAGGACGTTCTCTATCCGCCCATAATAGATACTTTGACTCGTTTAAAAATTGAAATAGATAGACGTCTAGCCGTAAAAGAGGACGACTCGCTCACTGAACTTTTTTTAAAAATTGATACATTAATTGCAAAAATCAACGACACCTTCTCTGGTGCCTTAGGTGATCCATGCTTAATCGAAGTCCACGACTTCATCTCCGAAACGGACGTAGAAAATTCTTTAAAAGCGGTTGAGCCGCTACTCTTTAACAAGCTTAGAGTGATTCTGGGAATTTCTATAATTCTTGAAGATGATGAAAATCTGGATCTAGATGGGGAAATCATTTTCCCCGTCGCAAATTTCAAAATAGTAGAGGACGAAGGTTCGGAGCTTCCATTTAATGCATTTGGTTACTTTAATGCAAACAGCTCACTCGACTCACTCGCATTTTTCCGCTTTAAAGACAAGTGGGTGGAAGAGATCCTCAATTCGAAATTCAATCATGCGTTGCTCGCAACGTCTCTCTATAATTTAAACTTATCGGTCGATACTTTTGATAAGCCTTATATATTAACGAGAAGCGACGCATCGAATAAATTAGCTATACAGGCTGCACTCAGGCTGCAAGTTGTTGCTCACGGAATCAAAATTCATACCGAAATCGAGAGCAAAATTAAGCCGTCACTGTATGCATCTTCCAATATTTCCGCGATTAAGGCATATCAACAATTCGATGAATCAATCTCAATACTTAGCGAATTCAATGCTCACACTGACATCCTAAATCGGTTTCTGAGTTTGTATCATGTTATTGAGGGCTTTATGTACCGAGTCCCAATAGCGAAATTAGGATCGAACAATGGCGGGAAAATGTTTTCCGTAAGAGATTTTCGACAGCTTTACGATAGCGTAGATAGGAACGAAATAGATGCAATCAAAGATATTTTTAAGAATTTCTGGTCTCTAAAAATAGATGGTAAATTTTTTAATAAAATCGTGATGGATGCGTTAAGAGACCTTCCGAACATTCCTGATTTCAGCAAAATTGAATTCAATCTCTTATTGGGAAAGCTAGGGATATTCTCCCCCAAAAAAACTGGGTTCGAGTACCTTCTTAACGACCAAGCAGGAACGATATACGCCGCTTTAGTTTATAAAGTAAGGTGCGCGATTGTGCATAACAGTGAAACTGAATTTCATATTTCACATTTCACACTATCCAAAACAATGGTTCTCATACTCGATAATCTGCTGATACGTCCTCTTGAAATGGCCATCTTTAATCAGATTGCAGACTCTTCCAGCATCGTTTGGTACACAGGTCCTTCGTTGAATTTATATGAGGCGTAGCACCGGCTACAACGTCTTAGGGAGTGGAATATCGAGATAAAGATTCAATTAATCGGTCTGTTTTTCTTTTCTGGCGATAACAGCTTGAAGCAATCGGCCACTACAGAATCCATCACGCTGAACAACCTTCAAATTCACAAAACACCCCAAATCCCGCGTAAAATGCGGGGTTCGCGGGTGTAGCTCAATGGTAGAGCAGAAGCTTCCCAAGCTTACGACGAGGGTTCGATCCCCTTCACCCGCTCCAGGGTGCTAGAGGATCAGGCGTTTTTCTTCGCTGCTCTACTTGCCTTTTGCCTGCCTTTTGCACGCAGCATAACAATCCATCTTCCGATCTTTCGCTTCACGAGTCATTCATGTCAGAAAACAAATCCGGCAAACCGCTTTTTTACGATCCGACCGAACATCGCATCCGCAGCTTCGTCACGCGTGCGGGACGCTTGTCCGGTGCGCAGGCGCGCGCCATTGAGGAGCTCGGCCCGCAGTTCCTGTTGCCGTATGCGAAGGAGACGCTGGATATCGATGCGGCTTTCGGACGCTCGGCGCCGACGGTGTTCGAGATCGGTTTCGGCATGGGCGACACCAGTGCGAAGATTGCGGCGGATATGCCGGAGAAGAATTTCATCGGCGTGGAAGTGCATACGCCGGGCGTGGGCAGTCTGCTGAAGCAGATCGGCGAACAGGGCCTCTCCAATATGCGTCTGATCCAGCATGATGCGGTGGAAGTGCTGACCAACATGATTGCGCCGGGCTCGCTGGCGGGCGTGCATGTGTTTTTCCCCGATCCGTGGCACAAGGCGCGTCACAACAAGCGCCGCCTGATCCAGGGGCCGCTGGTGAGCCTGCTGGCGTCGCGTCTGGCGCCGGGCGGGTACCTGCATTGCGCGACCGACTGGGAAGAGTATGCGATCCAGATGCTGGAAGTGCTGGGCGCGGAACCGGCGCTGAAGAACAGCACCGATGCCGCCGAAGGTTATGCGCCGCGTCCCGATTACCGTCCCGTCACCAAGTTTGAAAACCGCGGCCTGCGACTCGGCCACGGGGTGTGGGACCTGGTGTTTATCAAACAGGGCTGATCAGGCCCTGACCTGCATTCTCTTTCGCTTCATGCGCTGCGCAGTTTGAATACGCTGACTGTGCGCGCCAATCCGGCCGCCTGATCCTGCAGGCTTTCTGCAGCGGCGGCGGCTTGTTCCACCAGCGCGGCGTTCTGCTGCGTGACCATATCCATTTGCACCACCGCACGATTGACTTCGTCGATGCCGGCGCTTTGCTCGCGGTTGGCGCGTGTGATCTGGTCCATGATGCCGGCCACCTGCGCGACCGCGCCGACGATTTCCTGCATGGTCTGGCCGGCATTGCCGACCAGGCTGGTGCCGCTATTGATCTTGGTGACGGAGTCGCCGATGAGTTCCTTGATTTCCTTGGCGGCGGTGGCACTGCGTTGGGCCAGCGTGCGCACTTCCGATGCAACCACGGCGAAGCCCCTGCCCTGTTCGCCGGCACGTGCGGCTTCAACAGCAGCATTGAGCGCCAGGATGTTGGTCTGGAAGGCGATGCCGTCGATGACGCCGATGATGTCGACGATCTTGTGCGAACTCTGCTCGATGGCGCTCATGGTGTCGACCACGGCGGCGACCATTTCGCCGCCCTTGACGGCGACGCCCGAGGCATCAGCTGCGAGCTTGTTGGCCTGCTGCGTGTTCTCGGCGTTCTTTTGCACGGTGGCGGTGATCTCTTCCATCGAGGCGGCGGTTTCTTCGAGCGAACCGGCTTGCTGTTCGGTGCGCGAGGACAAGTCCTGGTTGCCGGTGGCGATCTCGGTGGAGGCGGTGGCGATGGTGTCGGTGCCGCTGCGCACTTCGCTGACGATGCGCACCAGGTTGTCGTTCATGTCCTTGAGCGCTTGCAGCAGTTGCGCGGTCTCGTCCTTGCCGCTGACGATGACTTCGGAGCGCAGGTCGCCCGCGGCCACGGTCTGCGCGATCTGGACGGCGGTGTTGAGCGGACGCGTGATGCTGGTCACCAGCCAGACCGTGACGATGCTGCCGAGGATCAGCGCCAGCACGATGGAGACCACCAGCGTCAGGCGCGCTTCGCGATAATCGGCGGCTGCATCGAGGGCGATCTCTTCTCGGAATTTGTCGGCGGACTTGCGCACTTCGGCGACGATGTCGTCGATCATCTGCGTGGGCAGGCGATCCGCTCCTTTGACGGCTTCATCGACGCGAGCGACGCTGTCGCGGTCTTCCGGTTTGTATTCTTTCTGGAGTGCGGCGAGGTAGTGGGCGCCGAGATCGGCGTGCGCCTTCTGCGCCTGCTTGAGCTTGTCGATGCTGATGCCGAGCGCCGGCAACAAGGTAGTGAGCTTATCGAGATTAATCTGCGTGGCTTTGCCTTCGTCGATGAAGGCCTGGCGGTATTTATTGAAGGTGGCGTCATCCTTGCCGCGCAGCAAGGTATTCTTCCACTCCTGCACCTGGATCTTGAATTGCACCTGGGCGCTGCGGGCGGAGTCGATGGCTTTTTCGATGGTGCCGGCTTTTTGCATCGCCTGCGTGTTTTGCTCAAAGCTTTCGTTGAGCGTCATCCAGCCTCTCACCCCGACGAAGATGGTCGCCAGCAGCAGCAATGCCGCCAGCAAACCGAGACGTGTGCCTATCCTTAAATTGGTCAGCTTCATATATCCCCCCATGCTTGTTAGCGCGGAACCAGGGCGACGCACGAAAACCGTCGGCTGCGCGATGGCCAACGGTTGGTTGTCAGAATATAGGAATTAACGGCAGGACGAGTGCGCCGCTGAAGGCTCTAGCCTGAAATTTCCCGAATCAGGGAAATAATTTCAGCGCCGTAGGTTTCGAGTTTCTTCTCTCCAACTCCCGTGACGCCACGCAAGTCGTCCAGCGAGGACGGCTTGGCCTTGGCGATTTCGCGCATGGTGGCGTCGTGGAAGATGACGTAGGCCGGCACGTTGTGCTTGCGCGCGGTCTCGACGCGCCACCAGCGCAGCTTGTCGAAGATGGTCTGTTCTTCGGTCGAGAGATCGGTCTCGACGTAGTTGGATTTGGAGGAGCTGGAGCTGCGCTTGGGCTTGACCGGTTTCTGGTACTGGCGCAGCTGGATTTTTTGCTCGCCGCGCAGGACCGGCTTGGCCTCTTCGGTCAGCTTGAGCGAACTGTAGTTTTCATGGTCGACGGTCAGCAGGCCGAGGGCGATGACCTGGCGCAGCACAGCGCGCCATTCGGCTTCGCCGTACTCGCTGCCGATGCCGAACACCGACAATTGGTCGTGCCGATGATGTCGACGATCTTGTGCGAACTCTGCTCGATGGCGCTCATGGTGTCGACCACGGCGGCGACCATTTCGCCGCCCTTGACGGCGACGCCCGAGGCATCAGCTGCGAGCTTGTTGGCCTGCTGCGTGTTCTCGGCGTTCTTTTGCACGGTGGCGGTGATCTCTTCCATCGAGGCGGCGGTTTCTTCGAGCGAACCGGCTTGCTGTTCGGTGCGCGAGGACAAGTCCTGGTTGCCGGTGGCGATCTCGGTGGAGGCGGTGGCGATGGTGTCGGTGCCGCTGCGCACTTCGCTGACGATGCGCACCAGGTTGTCGTTCATGTCCTTGAGCGCTTGCAGCAGTTGCGCGGTCTCGTCCTTGCCGCTGACGATGACTTCGGAGCGCAGGTCGCCCGCGGCCACGGTCTGCGCGATCTGGACGGCGGTGTTGAGCGGACGCGTGATGCTGGTCACCAGCCAGACCGTGACGATGCTGCCGAGGATCAGCGCCAGCACGATGGAGACCACCAGCGTCAGGCGCGCTTCGCTATATCGGCGGCTGCATCGAGGGCGATCTCTTCTCGGAATTTGTCGGCGGACTTGCGCACTTCGGCGACGATGTCGTCGATCATCTGCGTGGGCAGGCGATCCGCTCCTTTGACGGCTTCATCGACGCGAGCGACGCTGTCGCGGTCTTCCGGTTTGTATTCTTTCTGGAGTGCGGCGAGGTAGTGGGCGCCGAGATCGGCGTGCGCCTTCTGCGCCTGCTTGAGCTTGTCGATGCTGATGCCGAGCGCCGGCAACAAGGTAGTGAGCTTATCGAGATTAATCTGCGTGGCTTTGCCTTCGTCGATGAAGGCCTGGCGGTATTTATTGAAGGTGGCGTCATCCTTGCCGCGCAGCAAGGTATTCTTCCACTCCTGCACCTGGATCTTGAATTGCACCTGGGCGCTGCGGGCGGAGTCGATGGCTTTTTCGATGGTGCCGGCTTTTTGCATCGCCTGCGTGTTTTGCTCAAAGCTTTCGTTGAGCGTCATCCAGCCTCTCACCCCGACGAAGATGGTCGCCAGCAGCAGCAATGCCGCCAGCAAACCGAGACGTGTGCCTATCCTTAAATTGGTCAGCTTCATATATCCCCCCATGCTTGTTAGCGCGGAACCAGGGCGACGCACGAAAACCGTCGGCTGCGCGATGGCCAACGGTTGGTTGTCAGAATATAGGAATTAACGGCAGGACGAGTGCGCCGCTGAAGGCTCTAGCCTGAAATTTCCCGAATCAGGGAAATAATTTCAGCGCCGTAGGTTTCGAGTTTCTTCTCTCCAACTCCCGTGACGCCACGCAAGTCGTCCAGCGAGGACGGCTTGGCCTTGGCGATTTCGCGCATGGTGGCGTCGTGGAAGATGACGTAGGCCGGCACGTTGTGCTTGCGCGCGGTCTCGACGCGCCACCAGCGCAGCTTGTCGAAGATGGTCTGTTCTTCGGTCGAGAGATCGGTCTCGACGTAGTTGGATTTGGAGGAGCTGGAGCTGCGCTTGGGCTTGACCGGTTTCTGGTACTGGCGCAGCTGGATTTTTTGCTCGCCGCGCAGGACCGGCTTGGCCTCTTCGGTCAGCTTGAGCGAACTGTAGTTTTCATGGTCGACGGTCAGCAGGCCGAGGGCGATGACCTGGCGCAGCACAGCGCGCCATTCGGCTTCGCCGTACTCGCTGCCGATGCCGAACACCGACAATTGGTCGTGGCGCCATTGCTTGACCCGCTCGCCGTCAATGCCGCGCAAGACATCCAGCACGTGGCCGGCTGCAAAACGCTGCTCGACGCGATAGACGGTCGACAACAGCTTTTGCGCCATCAGCGTGCCGTCGAAGGAGACCGGCGGCGTCAGGCAGATGTCGCAGTTGCCGCAAGCTTGCTGGCCGTGCTGGCCGAAATAGTCGAGCAGGCGCACGCGGCGGCAATGCAGGGTCTCGCACAGGCCGAGCATGGCGTCGAGCTTGACGCCGAGCACGCGCTTGAAGGTTTCGTCGGCTTCGGATTCGGAGATCATGCGGCGCTGCTGCACCACGTCTTGCAGGCCGTAGGCCATCCAGGCATTCGCGGGCAAGCCGTCGCGACCGGCGCGGCCGGTTTCCTGGTAGTAGCCTTCGATGCTCTTGGGCAGATCCAGATGGGCGACGAAGCGCACGTCGGGCTTGTCGATGCCCATGCCGAAGGCGATGGTGGCGACCATCACGATCTTGTCTTCACGCAGGAAGCGCGCCTGGTTGGCGGTGCGCTTGGCGTAGTCCATGCCTGCGTGATACGGCAGCGCGTTGATGCCGCTCTGCTTGAGGAATTCGGCGGTCTCTTCGACCTTCTTGCGCGACAGGCAATACACCACGCCGGCATCGTCGGCATGTTCGCTCTCGATGAAGTCGAGCAGCTGCTTGCGGCCGTTGGCCTTTTCGACGATCTGGTAGCGGATGTTGGGACGGTCGAAGGACGAGACGAACTGGCGCGCGTCTTCGAGCTGCAGGCGATGGATGATTTCTTCGCGGGTCTGCTGGTCGGCGGTCGCGGTCAGCGCAATGCGCGGCACGTTCGGAAAACGCTCGTGCAGCACCGACAGCTTGATGTATTCAGGACGGAAATCGTGGCCCCACTGCGATACGCAATGCGCTTCGTCAATGGCGAACAGCGCGATGTGCGCGGCTTCCAGCAGTTCGAGGCAGCGCGGCGTCATCAGCCGTTCAGGGGCGACGTAGAGCAGGTCGATATCGCCGCTGCGCACGCGCCGTTCGATCTGCATCGCTTCGTCGAAGGTCTGGGTGGAATTGAGGAAGGCGGCGCGCACGCCGACTTCAGCGAGCGCATCGACCTGATCCTGCATCAGCGCGATCAGCGGCGACACCACCACGCCCACGCCGTCGCGCACCAGCGCCGGCACCTGATAGCACAGCGACTTGCCGCCGCCGGTCGGCATCAGCACCAGCGCATCGCCGCCTTGCACGACGTGCTGGACGATGTCAGCCTGCTGGCCGCGGAACGACGAGTAGCCGAAGACGGTTTCGAGTATGTGCAGCGCTTTGCCTTGCTGCTCCTGAACGAGTTCTGACATTTATTGCAAAAATCCCTTGCTGACCGCAACCAGCAAAAACACGCCAAGTGCGGCGCGGTAAACAATGAAAGGCCAGGTGGAGAAACGCTCCAGGAATTTCATCAATCCCCAGATGGCGCAAAACGCCGAGACGCTCGCGACGAGCAGGCCGAACAACAATAGCGACCATGCGTGCAGCGGGATATGCGCGTGCAACAGCACGGCCAGTTCCTTGAGGCCGGCCAGCGCAATGGCCGGCAAACCCAGCAGGAAGGAAAAGCGCGCCGCTTCTTCGCGTTTGAAATTGAGGAAGAGCGCCGCCGTCAAGGTCGAACCCGAGCGCGACACGCCTGGAATCAGCGCGCCGACTTGCGCGATACCGACGATCAGCGCATCGGACAAACGCATCTGGTCGACGGTGCGGCGATGGCGGCACACCAGCTCGGCAATCGCCAGCAGGATCGCCATGGCGATACACGACCAGCCGATGACCGACAGGCTGCGCAACGGCGAACCGCAGGCGTTGAGCACATGCGACAAGACAAGCCCGGCGATGCCGATCGGAATCGTCGCGAGGACGATGGCGACCGCCAGACGAAACATCGGGCTGTTGAAATCGCGCTGCCTCCACGCGGTGATGCTGCCACTGGTCACCGCCGTAACGTCGCGCCAAAAATAGCTAACCACTGCGGCCAGCGCCGCCAGTTGCATCGCCGCCGAAAACGCCGAGCCCGGATCGTGCCAGCCCAGCACCGCCGGCACGATGCGCATGTGCGCAGTCGACGAGATCGGTAGCAGCTCGGTGATGCCTTGCACCACGCCGAGAAAACCGATCTGCAGATAATCCAGAGAAGCGAAGCCGATATCCAGACCGGCGCTGCACACATTTGCCACGATGCTTTCCTTGTTGCTTGCCTGTTCGTCTCGCTTATTCCACCCAGGCCACCACGCCGGTGTATGCCGTACCGAGAATCACCAGGCCGAACAGGATGCGGTACCACGCGAACACGGTGAAATCATGCGAGCTGATGTAGCGCAGCAGCCAGCGCACGCACAGGAAGGCCGAGACGAAGGCGGCCACGGTGCCGACCGTGAACAGCGGTACGTCGGCAGCGCTCAGTAGCGCGCGCTCCTTGTACAGCGAATAGATGGTGGCGGCGAACAGCGTCGGGATCGCCAGGAAGAACGAGAACTCCGTGGCGGCCTTGCGCGACAGGCCGAACATCATCCCGCCGATGATGGTGGCGCCGGAACGGCTGGTGCCGGGAATCAGCGCGAAGGCTTGCGCGCAGCCGACCTTGAAGGCGTCCAGCGGCGTCATGTCGTCGACCGAATCGATGCGCGACGACGCGTAGCCCATGCGGCCCTTGTTGCGACGCTCGACCCACAGGATGACCAGGCCGCCGACGATGAAGGCGATCGCCACCGGCACCGGCGCGAACAGCACTGCCTTGATCTTCTTGCTGAACAGGAAACCGAGGATCGCCGCCGGCAGGAAGGCGATGATGAGGTTGATCACCAGCCGCTGCGCCTTGCGGTCCGAAAACATGCCGACCAGCACCGATGCGATGCGCACGCGGTATTCCCAGCACACGGCGAGGATGGCGCCGGCCTGGATGACGATTTCGAAGACGTCGACCTTCTCCTTGGAGAAGCCCGGACCCGCGAAATTGAGCAGGCTGCCCGCCAGGATCAGGTGTCCGGTGGAAGAAATCGGCAGAAATTCGGTCAGGCCTTCTACGATGCCCATGATGAGCGCTTTGAGCGCGAGGAGAGTATCCATGCTGAGGGAGAGTAAGGGAAAGTAAATGAGTGGAAATCCGTGTTTGCCGGCGGCAAGACCGGACGAATTCAGCATTTTACTGGCTTGGCGCGGAAGGTGGGGGTTTTGCGCCAAAGTCCGCTTCC
>NZ_AJHH01000448.1 GCF_000256565.1 Herbaspirillum lusitanum P6-12
CGGGGGGGGGCCGCTCGGGTAAGCGGCGAATCCGGTTGCAGCTGGAAAACGCTCAGACCGAGGTCGATAAAGGCTTGTCCAGGTCGACGCCCAGCTTTGCCGCTGCGTCCTTGAGCCTGGCGGCATCGGCGCCGAAGACTTCCGCCAGCGCGGTGTAGGCGATCCAGCGTGCGTCGACTTCGAAGAAATCGCGCAGGTTGGCGCGCGTGTCGCTGCGGCCGAAGCCGTCGGTGCCCAGCGTGACGTAGCGCGCCGGCACGTAGGCGCGGATGCTTTCGGACAAGGTGCGCACGTAGTCGCTGACGGCGATGACGGGCGCCTGGCCGGATTGCAGCTGCTGCGTCAACTGTTGCGTGACATACGGAAGTGCGCCCTTGGCGCCCGGTTGCAGGCGCGCCCGACGTTCTGCCGCGATGCCGTCGCGCGCCAGCTCGGTAAAGCTGGTGACGCTCCACACCTCGGCCGTGACGCCGAACTGCTCCTGCAGCATGCGTGCTGCCGACAGCGCTTCCTTGAGCATCGGGCCGGCCGCCAGCAGGCGCACCTGCGCATCGGCTTGCGGTGCGAGGCAATACATGCCGCGCAAGATGCCGTCCTTGACGTCGCGGCCTTGCGGCAAGCTCGGCTGCTCTTCGTTTTCGTTGGTGACGGTGACGTAATAGAACACGTCTTCGTTGCGCTCCAGCATGCGGCGCATGCCGTCGTCGACGATCACCGCCATTTCATAGGCGTAGGCCGGATCGTAGGAGACGCAATTCGGAATGCCGGCGGCAGTCACGTGGCTGCTGCCGTCCTGGTGTTGCAGGCCCTCGCCGCCGAGCGTGGTGCGCCCCGAGGTGGCGCCGATCAGGAAGCCGCGCGCACGCTGGTCGGCGGCAGCCCAGATCAGGTCGCCGATGCGCTGGAAGCCGAACATCGAATAGTAGATGTAGAACGGCAGCATCGGCAGGCCGTGCACCGAATAGCTGGTCGCCGCCGCCGTCCACGACGAAATCGCGCCGGCTTCGGTGATGCCTTCTTCGAGGATCTGGCCATCCTTGGCTTCGCGGTAGGACAGGATGGAGCCGATGTCTTCCGGCTCATATAACTGGCCTTGCGAGGAATAGATGCCGACCTGGCGGAACAGGTTGGCCATGCCGAAGGTGCGCGCTTCGTCGGCGACGATCGGCACCACGTAGCGGCCCAGGTCGGCGTCCTTGAGCATGCTGCCGAGCATGCGCACCAGCGCCATGGTGCTCGACATTTCCTTGCCTTCGGCGTCGAGCGCGAACCTGGCATGGGTCTCGATGGGCGGCACGCGCAGCTGGGCCTTGTCGTCGGCGTTAGCGACGCGGCGCGGCATGCGTCCGCCCAGTGAAGCGCGACGCGCCAGCAGATGCTTCATCTCGGCGCTGTCGGCGGCCGGCTTGTAGAACGCCAGGCTCTTGCATTGCTCGTCGCTGATGGGCAGCTTGAAACGATTGCGGAAGGCGATCAGCACTTCTTCGTCGAGCTTCTTTTGCTGGTGCGTGGTCATCTTGCCTTCGCCGGCCGCGCCCATGCCGTAGCCCTTCTTGGTCTGCGCCAGGATCACGGTCGGCTGGCCGCGATGGCTGGCGGCGGCGTGATAGGCGGCATGGATCTTCTTCATGTCGTGGCCGCCGCGGCGCAGGCGATTGATCTCTTCGTCGGTGAGCGTCTCGGCGATGCGGCGCGTGCCGGCGGTCTGGCCGAAGAAGTGCTCGCGGTTGAAGGCGCCGTCGTTGGCGGCGAAAGTCTGCAGCTGGCCATCGACGGTGCGGTTGAGCGCATCGATCAGTTCGCCGTCCTTGTCGCGGGCGAACAGGCCGTCCCAGTCCGAGCCCCACAGCAGCTTGATGACATTCCAGCCAGCCCCGGCAAAGAGCGTTTCCAGCTCATCGACGATATGGCCATTGCCGCGCACCGGACCATCCAGACGCTGCAGGTTGCAGTTGACCACGAAGATCAGGTTGTCGAGTTTTTCACGCGAGGCCAGGCTCAGGGCGGCCAGCGATTCCGGCTCGTCCATTTCGCCGTCGCCGAACACGCCCCACACCTTGCGGCCCTGGTCTTGCAGCAGGCCGCGATGTTCGAGATAGCGCAGGAAACGCGCCTGGTAAATCGCATTGATCGGACCGATACCCATCGAGCCGGTCGGGAACTGCCAGAAGTTCGGCATCAGCCACGGATGCGGATACGACGACAAGCCTTGCTTGCCGTGCTTCTTGGCTTCGATCTCGCGGCGGTAGAACCCGAGGTCGTCTTCAGTCAGTGCGCCTTCGAGGAAAGCCCGTGCATAAATGCCGGGCGCGGAATGCGGCTGGAAGTAGACCAGGTCGCCGGCAAACTGCGCGTCGCGTGCGCGGAAGAAATGGTTGAAGCCGACTTCGAACAAGTCCGCGGCGGAAGCATAACTGGCGATGTGGCCGCCCAGTTCGCCGTAGGCGCGGTTGGCGCGCACCACCATCGCCAGCGCGTTCCAGCGCATGACAGAGGCCAGGTGTTCTTCAATCGCCTGGGCGTCGGATCCGCCCGGAAACGGCGGCTCCTGTTCAGGGCGAATGGTATTGATATAGGGGGTGTTGCGGGCGTCACGCCAGTTGATGCCCCATTGCTGGGCTGCGGCCGACATGCGCGACAGCAGGAAGCGCGCGCGGTCGGGTCCGACTTCCTGCAATACGCCTTGCAGCGCCTGCAGCCATTCCTGGGTTTCTTGCGCGTCGATATCGATGTCTTTGGCGATGCCGCTTGCTGATGACAGATCCACTTTCTGGTCTCCTCCGGGTGAATTGACGACTGTACGCCTGACCAGGCCGCATGAGTCACTGAAATCGATGCTTTGACATACAATAAACAGCACAATATGCCGCCCACCGAAAATTCACGGAGATAAATTCTGCATATGGAACTCGACGCCATCGATTTACGTATTCTGAGCACGCTGCAGCAAAACAGCGCACTGAGCAATCTCGAACTGTCCTCCAAGATTAACCTCTCCCCGTCGCCGACGCTGGCGCGCGTCAAGCGGCTGGAGAATGAAGGCATCATCTCGCGCTACGTCGCGCTGGGCAATCCGCACCTGCTCGGGCTCAAGGTCAACGTCTTCATCAAGATCAGTCTCGAGAAACAGGAGTCGGCCACGCTGGCGCAGTTCGAAGAAGCGGTGAGCGCCTTCGACGAAGTCATGGAGGTCTACCTGATGACCGGCGACGAAGACTATCTGCTGCGCCTGGTGGTGCCGGACCTGCAGGCGCTTGAACATTTCGTGCTGGACCATCTGACCAAGATTCCCGGCATCAAGAACATCCGCTCCAGCTTCGCGCTCAAGCAGGTCAAGTACAAGACCGCGCTGCCGCTGGGCAACCTGCCGCGCTGACCCGGCCCGGCCGTCGGCGCCAAAAAAAAGGCGGATCGCATCGCTGCGAACCGCCTGCACACCGACGTTCATCACGTCGGTTCATGAGGCCTTGCTTGCGCATGCTGCACCTCATTCCCTCACCCCACTACTCACTGCTACTACCCCCACTACAAATTCATTGGCCTGCCTTCTGCGCCTGTCGCCTCATGCGGCGTAGCTCAGGTGATCCATCGACAAGGACGGTGCGCTGACCGGCTTGGGCAGGTGATGCACCTGGGTCGCCGGAGCCGACACGGCATGGTGGCCAGGCTTGAGCGCGATGGACGGCGCCGCCTGCGCTGTTTCGTACTGCATGTGCTGCTCGTCGAGCTTGAACACGCTGACCAGTTCGGCCAGGCTGCTGGTCTGGCTTTGCATCGATGCTGCTGCGGCGGCGGCTTCTTCCACCAGCGCGGCGTTTTGCTGCGTGACCTGATCCATTTGGGTGATGGCCTGGTTGATCTGTTCGATGCCGCGCGTCTGTTCGTCGCTGGCCGAGCTGATATCGCCCACGATGCCGGTGACGCGCTGGATGCTGTCGAGGATCTCGCCCATGGTGGCGCCGGCTTCATCCACCAGCGCTGCACCGGCGTCGACCTTGGCCACCGAGGTGCCGATCAGTTGCTTGATTTCCTTGGCTGCCGAGGCCGAGCGCTGGGCCAGGCTGCGCACTTCCGAAGCAACCACCGCAAAACCGCGGCCTTGTTCACCGGCACGCGCTGCCTCAACTGCCGCGTTGAGCGCCAGGATGTTGGTCTGGAAAGCGATGCCGTCGATGACGCCGATGATGTCGACCACTTTCTTCGACGATTCGTTGATCGAGGCCATGGTTTCGACTACGCGGGCCACCACCGCGCCCCCCTTGACGGCGATGTCGGAGGCGGTTGTCGCCAACTTGTTGGCTTGTTGCGCGTTCTCGGCGTTTTGCCTGACTGTGGCGGTCAGTTCTTCCATCGCCGAAGCAGTTTCCTGCAGCGAGCCGGCTTGTTGTTCGGTACGGGACGACAGGTCCAGGTTGCCGCTGGCGATTTCGCCCGAAGCGGTGGCGATGGTGTCAGTGCCGTGGCGGACATCGCCGACGATGCGCAACAGGTTGTCGTTCATTTCCTTGAGCGCCAGTTTCAGTTGACCCAGTTCATCCTTGCTGTCGACCCTGATGGTGCTGGTCAGGTCGCCGGCGCTGACGTTTTGTGCAATCGTCACGGCTTCCTTCAGGGGACGCGAGATCGAGCGTGTCAGCCACCAGGCGATCAACGAACCGAGCAGCAGCGAGACGGCGCTCAGGGTAAGCATGGTCCACTTCGATACTTCGTAGGCTTCTTGCGCCGCCGTAACGCTCTCGGTGGTGCTGGCACGCATGACGACGTTGAATTCATTGATATGGGCGATCACTTGCTTGAGCAGCGGCATGCAATCGGCGACCAGCGCGGCCTTGGCCGCTTCCGTCTGTTGGGTGGTCGCCAATGCGCCGATCTTGGTGGCGATCGGCAGGTATTTGGCTTCCAGCGCGCGCAGCTGTTCGAGCATGTTGCGCTCCTGGGCGGTGGCGTCAGCGGGATTCTTCATCAGCGCGGTCAGCTCTGCCATGCCGCTGTCGATGTCTTTCTGTGCCTTGGCGACCAGTTCGATGTCGCTTTTTTGCAGTGCCGGGTCAGTCACCAGCACCAGGTTGCGGGCGGCGATGGCGCGCAGGCCGACGGCGAACTGGACTTTGCTCAACGCCAACAGCTTGCCTTCGTCGACAGAGGTAATGAATTCGACGCGGTCGTTCAGCTTCGCGACCTGACGCAGTCCGAACATGGCTCCAGCGACCAGCAATGCCAGGACGATGCCAAAACCGATGGTAAGACGGATGCCGATTTTCCAATTCTTCATGTTGTTCTCTCTGGATTGTGTGAGGGGACTGGCTGGGACTTCCGGGTGTTGCTAGTGGGTGAACCGATTTTCAGGCAAATCGACGCGAGCAAATATCGGGCTTTTCCTGAGTGGATGAAACAACATGATTTCTTCGGGGAAATCAGTGTTTTTTTGACATGGCGAAGGACCTCGACCACCGCATCGTCGCCGAAGGCGTCGAGACGGAAGAGATCATGGGTCTGGTGAAGGAATGGAGCTGCGATGAAGTGCAGGGATACTTCTTCGCGCGGCCGGTGGCGGCGGATGAATTCCTGACTTATCTCACTTGAAACCGACGCAACACGGCATCAGAAACGCCGCGCACTGAACGGCGCCATGTCGATCTCGGGCAATTGCCCGGCCAGCAACTGGCCGACCAGGCGACCGGTGCGTGCCGATGAACCGAGTCCGATATGGCCGTGGCCGAAAGCGTGGATGATGTCCACGCTGTGCGACGATCGCCCGATGCAGGGCAAGCCGTCCGGCATGCTGGGACGACGACCCAGCCAATAGCGCACGCGATTTGCAGGCAGGTCGCGCGGCAGCGCCGGGAACAATTTCAATGCAAGGTCACGCATGATCTCGGCGCGACGCCAGTCCGGCGCGGCGTCGAAGGAAGCGATCTCGACCTGTCCCGCCACGCGCAAACCTTCTTCCGTCTGCGTGGCGATGACCTTGCGGTCCATGATCATCATCGGCGTACGCGGCCGGCCTTCGGGCGCGAGCACCATGGCGTGGTAGCCGCGCTCGGTTTCCAGCGGCACCTTGTCGCCGGCTTTCGCGGCCAATGCTTTTGACTGTGCGCCGGCGGCGATGACGGCGGCATCGCAAAGGATGTCGCCGGCGTCGGTCTGCACGGCCGCCAGTCCATTCCCTTCAAAACGAAAACCCGTTGCCGTCACCGCCGTCAGACGGGCGCCGCGCGCACAGGCATGCGCCGCCAGCGCTGCGATATACGCGCCGGGATTGCGGCAATGTCCGGCTTCCGGAATCAGCACGCCGAAGCCGTAGGCCGGATCGAGATCCGGCTCGCGCGCATGCAGTTCCTGCGCCGACAATTCCTGCCAGCCGATACCGAGCTTGCGACGGATGCCCCAGCCTCTTGCATCGGCTTCGAAATGCGCGCGCGAACGATAGATGTGCAGCAAACCGCCGAGGTCGATCAGATCGCCGACGCCGGCCTGCTCCGCGATCGCCTTGTGCAGCGACGCCGCGCCCTGCAGCAGCGGCCGCAATGCCGCCGCAGTCGCGCTGATGCGCGCGGTGGTGGAACCGGCCGCCAGATAGCGGAGCAGCCACGGCAAGGTGCGCGGCAGGTAGCGCCAGCGCACCGAGAGCGGCCCGAGCGGATCGGCGAGGAAACCGGGCACCTTCTTCCACACGCCCGGCTCGGACGGCGGCAGCACCGAATGCGAAGACAGCCAGCCGGCGTTGCCGTAGCTTGACGCCTGCTCGCCGCCGGGTTGGCCCGGATCGACGATGGTCACCTGGAACCCCTGGTCGAGCGCATGCAGCGCACTCATCAGACCGACTGCGCCGGCGCCGATGACGACAACATGGCGCGCAGCTGAGGTTGAAGAAGATGCAAGAGAAGAGGCCGAGGAAGTATGCGTGGTCATGAGCGGAAGTATACGTAGTTTTGATACGTAGTTTTGACAACTGCGCAGTCTGGCAAATCTACACCGCCAGGTAAGCGCGCCGCACCGCTTCGTCGCGCGCCAGTTCCGCCATCGTGCCTTGATAGCGAATGTGGCCGTTCTCAAGGATGTAGGCGCGGTCGCTGACCAATCCGGCGAAATGCAGGTTCTGTTCGGACAACAGGATCGCCATGCCGGCCTGCTTCAGGCGCAGGATCATCTCGGCCATCTGCTCGACGATCACCGGCGCCACGCCTTCGGACGGTTCATCCAGCAGCACCAGATAGGGATTGCCCATCAGCGTGCGCGCGACGGTCAGCATCTGCTGCTCGCCGCCGCTCATGCGACCGCCGGCGCGCTGCGGCATTTCACCGAGGTTGGGGAACAATTCGAACAGCTGCTGCGGCGTCCAGACGAAGGCATCGGGACGCGGCGGCTGGCGGCCGACTTCGAGATTTTCCAGCACGCTCAGCTCGGAAAAGATGCGGCGATCTTCCGGCACGTAGCCCATGCCCATGCGCGCGATCTTGTGCGGTTGCGCACGGCTGATGTCCCGGCCGCGAAAGCTGACCTTGCCGTCGGCATGGTCGAGCAATCCCATGACGGCCTTCATCGTGGTCGACTTGCCGGCGCCATTGCGGCCCATCAGCGCCACCACTTCGCCGCGACCGACCTCGAAACCGACATCGAACAGGATATGGGCCTGGCCGTACCAGGCGTTGAGATGCTCCACGCGCAGCAAGATGTCTGCCTGCACGCCGCTCATCGCGCTTCCTTCCCGAATGTCTTGCCGGTGCCCAGATAGACCTCCTGTACTTGCGGATGATTGCGGATGGTTTCGCCGTCGCCTTGCGCGATGATGCGACCGCGCGCCAGCACGATCATGCGATCGGCGAAGGCGAACACCACGTCCATGCTGTGCTCGGTAAACAGCACCGAGAGCTTGCGTGCGACCACCAGCTCCTTGGTCAAGGCCATCAGGTCGTTGCGCTCGCCGGGCGCCATGCCGGCGGTGGGTTCGTCCATCAGCAACAGGCGCGGACGATTGGCCAGCGCGATCGCCAGCTCGACGCGCTTGACGTCGCCGTAGGCCAGCACGCCGCAAGGACGCTGCGCCTGCGCGGCCATGCCGACCTGGGCCAGCAGTTCCATCGCTTCATCGCGATACATGCTTGCCGCCGGACGCCACAGACTGAACAGCTTGCGCTCGCGCGAGATCAGCGCCATCCGGATGTTGTCGACTACCGTCATGGAGCCGAAGGTGGCGGAGATCTGGAAGGTGCGGCCAACGCCGAGACGCCAGACCTCGCGCGGCTTCATGCTGCTGCGTGCATTGCTGATCTCGCGCCCGTCGAAATGCACCGAGCCGGCGTCCGGCTTGTACTGGCCGTTAAGGATGTTGAAACAGGTCGACTTGCCCGCGCCGTTCGGTCCGAGCAAGGCCAGTAGCTGACCTTCGGGCAGATCGAACGACACATCATCGAGCGCCTTGACGCCGCCGAAACTCTTGCCGAGATCGCGTACTTGCAGCAGGCTCATGCGCCCTCCCCTGCGTTCTTGCGCCCTCTGCCTGAGAATCTGCCTGAGAATTTACCTGAGAAGCCGGCGATCCCTGCCGGGAACAACAGCACCAGCGCCAGGATGACCGCTCCCA
>NZ_AJHH01000449.1 GCF_000256565.1 Herbaspirillum lusitanum P6-12
GCGCGACGACGTCCTGCAGCCAGGTGAACACCGCCGCGCCGGCGACCGGTCCGAACAGCGTCTGGATGCCGCCCAGCATGACCATCACGAGGCCGTCGACCGAGCGGCTCACGCTGATCGCTTCCGGTGAAATGCTGCCCTTGGAAAACGCAAACAACGCGCCGGCCATGCCGCAGAACAGGCCAGCGACGATGAAGGCCATCCATTGCACGCGCTTGACGTCGATGCCGATCGCTTCCGCGCGCAGAGACGAATCTCGGCCGGCGCGCATGGCGTAGCCGAACGGCGCAAACAGCACGCGCCGCAGCAGCAATACACCGGCCACGCTGAAGGCAAGCGCCAAATAGTAGAACGCTGTCGGCGACGCAGCCCAGGCCGAAGGCCAGATGCCGACCAGGCCGTTGCTGCCGCCGGTGAACTCATCCCACTGGAACACGATGGCCCAGACGATCTGCGCGAACGCCAGCGTCAGCATCGCGAGGTAGACGCCCGACAGTCGCACGCAGAACCAGCCGAACAGCAACGCGCCAAACGCGCCCGCCAGCGGACCGGCGATCAGCGCTATCTCCATCGGCAGGCGCAGGCCGGTCAGCACCAGCGCCGCCGCGTAGGCTCCAAGCCCGAAATACGCCGCGTGGCCGAAGGAATGCATGCCGCCCGGCCCCATGATGAAATGCAGGCTGGCGGCGAACAGCACCGCGATCAATATTTCCACCAGCAAGACGCTCAGGTAAGGAAAGCTGCCGGCCAGCAGCGGCGCCGCCAGCAGCAAGACCAGACCAGCCAGACCGAGACGGCGTTGCATGGTGTTTGCCGGGCGCAGCGGTGCTTCCGGCGGACCGGCGACACGATTGGCGACCTGCGGTTTGCCGAGCAGGCCCCACGGGCGCAGCACCAGGATCAGCGCCATGACAAGGAATTCGGCCACCAGCGTCAACTTGGACAGCGAGACCGCCACGCCGGCAATCGAGACCTGGCCGAAGGCCACGCACAACGCCTTGATTTCAGCGATCAGCAAGGCCGCCAGGAAGGCGCCGCCGATTGAGCCCATGCCGCCCACCACGACCACCACGAAGGCGTTGCCGATGGTTTCCAGGTCGAGCGCCAGGGTGGCCGGCATGCGCGGCCCCTGCAGCGCGCCGCCGAGGCCGGCGAGGAAGCAGCCGAGCGCGAACACGCCGGTGAACAGCCACGACTGGTTGATGCCGAGCGCGCCGGCCATTTCGCGATCCTGGGTGGCCGCGCGGATCAGCGTGCCCCAGCGCGTGCGATTGAGCAGCAGCCACAACAGGCCGAGCACGACCGGGCCGATGACGATCAGCACCAGGTCGTATTGCGGCAGGCGACGCCCGAGCAACTCCACCGATCCGGCCAGACCCGGGGCGCGCGGACCGAACAGGTCCTCCGGTCCCCACAGGTACAGGGCGGCGTCTTTGAGCACCAGCACCACGGCAAATGTCGCCAGCAACTGGAACAGCTCGGGCGCGCGATAAATCCGGCGCAGGATGGTGATCTCGACCAGCGCACCGAGCAGCGCCACCGCGCAGGCCGACAACAGCACCGCACTCCAGAAGCCGACGCCGCTGGCGCCGATCAGGCTCACCAGCGTATAGGCGATGAACACGCCGAGCATGTAGAACGAGCCGTGGGCGAAGTTGACGATGCGCGTCACGCCGAAAATCAGCGACAAGCCGGCCGCCACCAGGAACATGGCGGAGGCATCGGCGAGGCCGTTGATCAGTTGTACTGCGAGGCTGGAAAAAGTCATTGCATGCATTTACCGGAGGACGGCGACGCGGCGTGCAGGTACGCCGTCGGCGAATATTGGGCTAGAGTATACGATGCCGCGCCGCCAAACGTCCCGTGCGCCCGTCACAACAACAATGGAGTCTGCATGTACCTTGATTTTTCCCAGGTTGATCCGCGCCAGGCGTATAGCTGGCTGGCCTCGGCCGTCATCCCGCGCCCGGTGGCCTGGGTGTCTACCGTATCGGCGGCGGGCGTGAGCAATCTGGCGCCGTTCAGCTTCTTCCAGATGATCACCGGCAAGCCGCCGACGGTGATGATTTCGCCGCTGGTGCAGCGCGAACCTGGTCGGCTTCGACATGGCCGACGCCATGAACGAAACTTCTTTTTCGTACGACGCCGACGTCAGCGAATTCGAACGCTGCGGCATTGCTGCAGCTCCCTCGACGCTGGTGCGGCCGGCGAGGTCAACCTGGTCGGCTTCGACATGGCCGACGCCATGAACGAAACTTCTTTTTCGTACGACGCCGACGTCAGCGAATTCGAACGCTGCGGCATTGCTGCAGCTCCCTCGACGCTGGTGCGGCCGGCGCGCGTCGCGGCAGCGCCGGTCAGCCTCGAATGCGAACTGGTCAGCTGCACGCCCTACCCCGCCGATGCGCCGTCCTGCCACATCCTGCTGGGCCGCGTGCTGGCCGCGCATTTCGACGAGAGCATCCTCAACGACAAGCAACTGCCCGATCCGGTCAAACTCAATCTGCTGGCGCGCATGGGCGGCGACTGGTATGGCCGCACGCGCAGCGACGCCAACTTTGCATTGTCGCGTCCGCGCGGCTGGGAGAAATGAAAGAGGCAGGAGAAAAACGCTGCCGATTCCTGATAAAGTCGGCCCCCGGCCGCATACGTGCGCCGAACCAACAATAAAAACCCGGCATGCAAAGCCGCAAGGAACGATGTGATGAAGAAGCTGACCCTGGTTGTCTTTGACGGCGTGCAAGCGCTGGACGTGGCCGGTCCCCTGGATGTGTTCTCGGAGGCCAACCTGTTGCTGCCGGCCAAGGATCATTACCAGATCACGCTGGTGGGCGAACGTCCCGACAGCGTCATGTGTTCCAGCGGCATGGAGTTCCGGGTGCATGTCGACTATCCGAATTTCCACGCCGACAGCGACTTGCTGCTGGTGGCGGGCGGACCTCGCGTGCCGGAATATCGGCCTGATCCGGCCTTCATGAACTGGCTCAATGAACGCGTGCGCGGCGCCGGCGCGGTCTGCAACGGCGTCTTCCTGCTGGGACACGCCGGGTTGCTGGCCGGGCGAGAAGTGACGACGCATTGGGATCACGCCGAGCGCCTCGCCAGACAATTTCCCGAACTGAACGTCCGGCCCGACAAGATTTTCGTGCGCGACGGCAATCTGTTCACCTGCGGCGGGGTCACCGCCGGCATCGATTTATGCCTGGCGCTGGTAGCTGAAGACTGGGGCCACGAACTTGCCATCAAGGTGGCCAAGCGCCTGATCGTCTACATCCGCCGCGAGGGTGGGCAATCGCAATACAGCCCTTATCTCGCCGTCGGGCCGGATGAGGATTCGCTGGTTGCCAAGGTCCTCAAATACGTCACCGACCACATCAGCGACGCCCTCACTATCGAGGAAATCGCCGATATTTCGGCGTCAGCCGCCGCACCTTTTCACGCGCCTTCGCCAAGCACGCAAACGTGACGCCGTCGGTGTTCGTCGAGCAGGTCCGCATCGACTTCGCGCGCAAGCTGCTGGAGGAAACCGACGTGCCGCTGAAGACCGTGGCGTTCCGCTGCGGCTTCAGCAATGCGACGCAGATGCGCATGATTTTTTCGCGTCAGCTGAACACTACGCCGAGAACATACAGAGACGGCTTTCGCGCGAATCGCACCTGAAACTGAACCTGAAACTGGAACTGAAACTAAGCGCTCAACAAGCGGCCGGCAAGCAAGGCATGCAGCGTGCGGAATGACAGCACGATGATCGAGGTCGTGAGCACGAACAGCAGCAGCGCCGCGATGAATCCCAGTCCCCTTCCTCCCACCGCACCGGCGTAGATGAACGCCGCATTGGTCATCGCCGCCATCGGGAAGCCGATGCCCCACCATGTCGACGAGAATGGCGCCGGCTTCACCAGCAGGCGATACAGGATGATCGCAAACAGGAACAGCCCGAAGTAGAACAACAGCGCGGCGAACATGTCCACCTTCTGCGCCAGGTTGACGTAGGCGATGAAGCCCACCGCGAACGGCGCCATCAGGATCATCTTCGACGGACGCATGGCCGCGCCGAGCGGATCGTGATGAATCAGCCGCGAAAAGATCAGGATGAAGAAGACAATCGCGCTGACGCTGCCGATGGCGGCCGCCAACAGGTTCACTTCATGCGTCCAGCTCGCCGTGAAGCTCCCGCCCGTCACCACGATGTCGAGGCTGCCGACGCCGCCGATCAGCCACGCCGGCACCGCGCTCGCCGGCGCGGCGTTGCCATTCAGCAGGCGCGAGATCATGAGCACGCTCAAGGCCAGTGTGATCAGGCTGCCGATGCACCAGACCACCAGTTGCGCCGCGCTGCTGTAACTGCCGATCACGCTCGAGAGCAGCATGATGCTGATGCCGACGGTGCCGAAAAAACTGCCGATGACCGGATGCGAAAATTCTGCCTTCACAATCTCCGGATGCAGGACCAGTTTACCGAGATAGGACAGCGCCAGCACGACGAACAAGCCCAACGCGATGACGCCGATAGCGTCCGACACGGCAAGGTTGACGCCGTAGGCTTTGCCGGCGAGGCGCCAGGCCAGCGCGAGGCCGGCGATGCTCATGACGGAACCGAACAGGCTGATCGGCAGGTGGCGAACAGATTGCGTGCGCGCTGCCGGGATCGCGGCGCGGCTGGTTGAGGCAGTTTCCATACAGACTCCATGTGGGATGCGGTGTGTCACCGGATGTCTGGATTCTGCATGAGCGCCGCAGGCTTGATTCGTCGCCGGCGGCGCTTGTCCCCAAAGCGTTATTGGTTGTCCCGAAAACGATCAGGGGCTGTTGCGTGATGACACGGCGTTGATGCCTTGCATCAAGCCGACGGCAGAGAGTCTCATGCCGGCATCAGTCCGGCAGCAAAAAAAGGCCGCGAGCCCGAGGCCGAAATCGCTCCAGGACCTGATGCCGCGACTCCGGCGATGCCTGTAGTACGGCTGATCGTGAATGAAGATGCTCAGCCGCTTACCTGCCATGCCCTACGCCTGTTTACTTGTGCGCTTCTATGGTGAGGTGATCGAGGTTGTCTATCGTCAGCAACGCGGCGCGAATCTCCGGTTCCACTTCCGGCGCTGAGATGGTTAAGCTGACGATCGCAGCGCGGGCCTGTGGCCCTACCTTCCAAACATGAAGATCGGTAATTGCTGTGCCGTCGAATGCAGCCAGCTTGCGGCGGATACTGTCAGCGACACTTTCGTCAGTCGTGTCGAGCAGCATCTTTGCCGTGTCCTTCATGAGGGTATATGCCCATCGTGCGATAACAATCGCGCCGACAATACCCATTGCCGGATCGAGCCAAATCATGCCGTAGTAGCGTCCCGCCAGCAGAGCGGCGATGGCAAGAACGGAGGTCAGCGCATCGGCCAAGACATGCACGTAAGCAGACCGCAAGTTGTTGTCGTGGCCGTGGTGGTGGTGGTGGTGCTCGTGCGCATGGCCGTGATCGTGGTGGCCGTGCGATCCGCCGGACAGCATGAATGCACTTACGATATTGACCAGCAGACCGATAACGGCAACAAAGATCGCCTCGTCAAAGGCGACGGTAGTCGGCGTTATAACGCGCATGACTGACTCAACTGCGATTCCTATCGACACCATGCCGAGGATGAGCGCCGATGCAAATCCGGCCAAGTCTCCGACCTTTCCCGTTCCGAAACTGTATTTTGCACTGGCGGCGTTGCGCTTCGCAAAACTGTAGGCCATCGCAGCGATAGCAAGCGCACCGGCGTGCGTCGCCATATGGAAGCCGTCGGCTAGCAGCGCCATAGAGCCTGTGATGTATCCAGCGGCAATCTCAGCAATCATCATCGCAGCTGTCAGTATGACGACCCATCGAGTGCGCCGGGCGCTTTCGTCGTGCGCCGGGCTCAAAAAGACGTGCTCGTGTGCGTAGCTTGTGTGTGTGTTGGCCATGGAATTTCTTTTCATTTGGAATAGCGGCGAATAGCTTCGAGCAATTCCTCGACGCCTTGTGCGCGCTCGGCATGAGATAGTTTTGGATCGGCGACATGCTCGCGTGCGTGCGCCTCGATGATTTCGTCGGTCAGGCCATTCATCGCACCGCGCGTAGCTGCAACCAAGTGCAATGTCTTTGCACAGTCGGCATCGGATTCGAGCGCTCGCTCAATGGCTTGCATTTGCCCCTGAATCCGACGCACTCGTTTCAGCAAACTTTCTTTGTTACTTCTCACGTGAGACATACCATACCCCCCTATAGTATTTACTTTAGCACAAGTTTTTGCATGCCTTAGCGATGCAATGACGGCTATTGCGAAATACGAGCGAGGATAGGAAAAACAACGGGAGGATTTGGAATTGCGGAGCAACCATGCGCTTGCGAAGCAAAACGAAAAAGGCCCACCGAGCGGTGGGCCTTTTGAATACTGGTGCTGGCTGCAGGACTTGAACCCGCCACCCCCTGATTACAAGTCAGGTGCTCTACCAGATGAGCTAAGCCAGCAAAAACTGAGACGACGATTATAACCTATTTAATTCTGGTTAGTACAGGCCTTCCACCTTTTTTTGGTGGTTCCGGCTCATCGTCGGGTGCGGACTTGCTGCCTGCGTTGGCTTTGTTAGCGGTCGGGACCGATGCCAGGCCGGGCGCCTGCACGGATCCCGGCGCGGATTCAGGGGCGTCTTCGGTGTCGCCGACGGCCAGCACGGCCGGGGCTTCGAAGGCCATGCCCTGACCGTTTTCACGAGCGTAAATCGCGATGACGTTTTCGACCGGGACCGAGATGTCGCGCGAGACGCCGCCGAAACGGGCGCTGAAATTGATGAAGTCGTTGTCCATCTTGAGGCCGCTGGTGGCTTCGAAACTGATGTTCAGGACGATCTCGCCGTTCTTGACGAATTGCATGGGGACACGCGTGCTGGCGTCCACGACGACTGCAATGTGCGGCGTATAGCCGTTGTCCGTGCACCATTCGTAAATGGCGCGCAGGAGATAGGGTTTGGTAGACACTTCTGGCATGACGTAAACCGATCCGGAAAGACGGACTGCGCTTGCTTGCGCTGAGGCGACAGTCTTAAATGCGTTCGCCGATTGTCCCTTGTGTGGATCAACCGGCGAGGCGCGATGATGCTGGATACTGCGTGTTGCTCGACTACAGATTAACGACGCATGACCTTTTCGGAAGGCGTCAGTGCTTCGATGTAGGCCGGACGCGAGAAGATGCGTTCGGCGTATTTCATCAGCGGCGCCGCGGTCTTCGACAGTTCGATGCCGTAGTGGTCGAGACGCCAGAGCAACGGCGCCAGGGCGACGTCGAGCATGGAGAACTCGTCGCCGAGCATGTACTTGTTCTTCAGGAACAGCGGCGCCAATGTGGTCAGGCGATCACGGATTTCCGAGCGGGCCTTTTCATGGGCTTTTTCTGCGCCCTTGGTCTTTTCGTTTTCCAGCGTGTGGACGTGGATGAACAATTCCTTTTCGAAATTGAACAGCATCAGGCGTGCACGCGCGCGCATCAGCGGATCAGCCGGCATCAGTTGCGGATGCGGGAAACGTTCGTCGATGTATTCGTTGATGATGTTGGATTCGTACAGCACCAGGTCGCGTTCGACCAGGATCGGCACCTGGCCGTATGGGTTCATGACCGAAATATCTTCCGGCTTGTTGAACAGGTCGACGTCGCGAATTTCAAAGTCCATGCCCTTTTCGAACAGGACAAGGCGGCAACGTTGCGAGAATGGGCAGGTTGTGCCCGAGTAGAGAACCATCATTTTTGTAGTGCCTTAGAAACAAAGGGGCGAGACGCCGTACGCCTCACCCCGATACGTACACCCGCAGACTGCGCGGGCACGAAAAACTCTGCTTTACTTGACTTCTTTCCAGAAGGAAGCGTTCAGACGCCATGCCAACACGAGGAACAAGCCGAGGAACAGCAAAACCCAGACGCCGAGGCGTTTACGCGTATTTTGCGCGGGTTCGCCCATCCATTGCAAGTAGCCGACCAGATCAGCCACCGCATTGTCGTATTCGACCGCGGACAACTTGCCTGGTTTCAACTGTTCAAAACCCACAAATTTGTGAATGGTCTTGCCTTCTTCATGCGGATCTTTCTCTTCTGCAAACTTCGGCGCGCGAATGCCTTGCAGTTCCCACAGGACGTGCGGCATGCCGACGTTGGGGAAAACCATGTTGTTCCAACCAGTCGGACGGGTGTCGTCCTTGTAGTAGGTGCGCAGGTAAGTGTAGATCCAGTCAGGACCGGAACCGGCGTCGGAAGCCTTGGCGCGGGCGATCACGGACAAGTCCGGAGGAACCGCGCCGAACCATGCCTTGGCGTCTTGCGGCAGCATGGTGGTCTTCATCAGGTCGCCGACTTTTTCACCGGTGAAGAGCAGGTTGTTCTTGATCTGGTCTTCGGTCAGGCCCAGGTCGCGCAGGCGGTTGTAACGCATGGCCGACGCCGAGTGGCAGTTCAGGCAGTAGTTGACGAACAGCTTGGCGCCGTTTTGCAGCGACGATACATCGGTGGTGCGATTCGGCGCCTTGTCCAGCGGGTAGCCGCCTTCGTTGGCGTAAGCCAGCGCCGGCAGCAGCACGAGAGTCGCGATCAGTCTTTTCAGCAATGTCATTTTTATCCTCTTGGCGGCTGGCTTAGTGCGGATGATAGGTAACGCGGTCGGGAACCGGCTTGAACCGGCCCAATGCGCTCCACCATGGCATCAACAGGAAGAAGCCGAAATAGATGAAGGTGCCGATCTGGGCGATCGTGGTGCCGACGGCGGTCGGCGGTTGCACGCCGAGGTAGCCGAGGGCCACGAAAGCGACGCCGAAGACCAGGTAGACATATTTGTGCCAGCTTGGACGATAGCGGATCGACTTGACTTGCGAATGATCGAGCCACGGCAGGCCGCCGAGGATCATGACGGACACGCCCATCAGGACCACGCCCCAGAACTTGGCGTCGAAGATGGCCATGCCGGCGATCACGGCCACGCCGATCACGATGGCGGCGATCTTGAAGATGCTGCTGCGCTGGGAGCGGAACACCAGCAGCGCGACGTAGGCGGCGACACCGGCCATCAGGTAGGCCATGAAGTCCGACGTGGTTGCACGCAGGATCGAGTAGAACGGCGTGAAGTACCAGACCGGCGCGATGTGCGGCGGCGTCTTCAGCGAATCGGCCGGGACGAAGTTGTTGTATTCGAGGAAGTAGCCACCCATTTCCGGCGCGAAGAACACGACGGCGGTGAACACGATCAGGAACACGGCAACGGCCATGATGTCATGCACGGAGTAGTAAGGATGGAACGGCACGCCGTCCAGCGGGATGCCGTTGGCGTCCAGCTTTTCCTTGATTTCAACGCCGTCGGGGTTGTTCGAACCGACTTCGTGCAGCGCGATGATGTGCGCCACGACCAGGCCGATCAGCACCAGCGGAATCGCGATCACGTGGAACGAGAAGAAGCGGTTCAGCGTGGCGTCGGAAACAACGTAGTCGCCGCGGATCCACAGCGACAGGTCAGGGCCGATGAATGGAATCGCGCCGAACAGATTGACGATCACCTGTGCGCCCCAGTAGGACATCTGGCCCCACGGCAGCAGGTAGCCCATGAAGGCCTCGCCCATCAGGCACAGGAAGATGGCGACGCCGAACAGCCAGACCAGTTCGCGCGGTTTGCGATAGGAGCCGTACAGCAGGCCGCGCACCATGTGCAGGTAGACCACGATGAAGAACGCCGAGGCGCCGGTGGAGTGCATGTAGCGCACCAGCCAGCCCCACGGGACGTCGCGCATGATGTATTCGACCGAAGCGAACGCCAGCGTGGCGTCGGGCTTGTAATGCATCACCAGGAAAATCCCGGTCACGATCTGAATGACCAGCACCAGCAGCGCCAGCGAACCGAAGGCGTACCAGAAGTTGAAATTCTTGGGAGCGTAGTACTCGGAAAGGTGTGCTTTCCAAGTGGAAGTCAGGGGGAAGCGGGCGTCAACCCAGTTCAATGCTTTGGCGGATACCGGTGCGTCTTTGGGCAATTGTTTTTCTTGGAATGCAGCCATGATTACGCCTCGCCTTTCTCATCTTTGCCGATGACCAGCTTGGTGTCACCTTCAAACATATACCGTGGAACCTGGAGGTTGTCTGGGGACGGTTTGTTTTTGTAGACCCGGCCCGCCAGGTCGAACGTCGAACCGTGGCAGGGACACAGGAAACCGCCCTGCCAGTCGTCAGGCAGCGACGGCTGTGCGCCGGTCTGGAATTTGGAGCTGGGCGAGCAGCCAAGGTGCGGGCAGATGCCGACCACGACCAGCACGTCCTTCTTGATCGAGCGCCATTCGTTGAGCGCATATTCAGGCGTGGTCGAGAATTCCGTGCGCTTGGATTCCGGGTCGGCCACCTGGGCGTCGACCTTCTTCAGCGTCTCGAGCATTTCAGGCGTACGCTTGAGGATCCACACCGGCTTGCCGCGCCACTCTACGGTGCGCATTTCGCCCGGCACGAGCGTGGAAATGTCTACTTCAACCGGTGCACCGGCGGCTTTGGCGCGCTCGGATGGTTGAAAGGTGGAAACAAACGCCCCCGCTGTAGCCAATCCAGCCACACCGCCCGCCGCACAAGTCGCGACGAGCAATCCGCGTCGACTGGAGTCGACCTGTTTTTCGTTACTCATACCAACCCCAATTAGTGAAAATACGAAAACTGCACGGAACTTCCAGCAACCCTAGATTATAACTAACCTGGGATGCCTTTTGAAGCGAATAAAATTCGGGAAACGCAATTTATGGAATTTTATTAATATTTCAAGTCTTCCACAGGGAATGTCTCGTGCTTTATATTGTGCAATAAATTGCCAGCAATTTACTTTTTAATCGAAGCACGATATAACCGACTGCATTGTTTTGCAACAATTTCTAGGAGAAAAAGATGGGCATGATGCAAGAATTCCGCACTTTCGCGCTGAAGGGAAACGTCGTCGACCTGGCCGTGGGCGTGATTATCGGCGGCGCGTTCGGCAAAATTGTCGAGTCGCTGGTGCAAGACATCATCATGCCGGTGGTAGGCCGCATCTTCGGCGGACTGGATTTCGCCAACTATTATCTGCCGCTCAACGGCCAGGGAACACAGCTGACGCTGATTGAAGCGAAGAAAGCCGGTGCGGTGTTCGCCTACGGCAATTTCCTGACTATTTTGATCAATTTCCTGATTCTGGCGTTCATCATCTTCCAGATGGTGCGCATGATCAACAAGGCGCGCGACCTGGCCACGCACGAAAAGGCGGCAGAACCAGCCGCGCCCGCTGCACCGCCGGAAGACATCGTGCTGCTGCGTGAAATCCGCGATTCGCTGAAGAAATAAGCGCACGCTGACGCTGCTCCAATGAAAAAGCCCGCACGCTGCGGGCTTTTTCCATTCCACGCCCCAACGCCGGAAATCAGACCGGATTGTCGATGTCGACGAACTGGTGCCGGATACCGAAGTGGTCCGCCACATGTGCGCCCAGCGCCTGTACGCCGTAGCGCTCGGTCGCATGATGGCCGGCGGCGATGTAGGCGACGCCGGTCTCGCGCGCCAGATGCACGGTCGGTTCGGAGATTTCGCCGCTGATGTACACCGAAGCGCCGGCGGCGATGGCGTCGCCCAGGAAGCCTTGCGCGGCGCCGGTGCACCAGGCGATCTTGCCGAGCGGCTGGCCGGCATTCCCTATCAACAGCGGCGCGCGACCGAGACGGCGTTCGATCAGGTGCGCCAGGTCGCCGACCGTGACGATGTTGGCGTCGGCTTCGGGCACACCGAGCCAACCCAGCTTGTCTTCGCCGAAACGATCGCTGCCGACCAGGCTCAAGTGGCGCGCCAGTTGCGCGTTGTTGCCGAGTTCCGGATGGCCGTCCAACGGCAGATGGTAAGCAAACAGGTTGACGTCGTTGGCCAGCAGCGCTTTGAGGCGCTTGTGCTTGGTGCCGGTCACGCGCGCATCCTCGCCGCGCCAAAAATAACCGTGGTGCACCAGGATGGCGTCGGCCTTGAGATCAAGCGCCGCTTCAATCAGCGCCTGGCTGGCGGTGACACCGCTGACGAGCAGGCCGATTTCCCCGCGCCCTTCCACCTGTAGCCCATTTGGGCAATAATCGCGGTATTGTGCGATATTCAGCGTTTGCGCCAGGTACTTGGCAAGCTCGTCCCTATTTGCTGTGCGCAGGGTCATCTTTCATCCTCATCTTTATTTCAATATGCGACGTTTTTGGCTGTTGTTTGCTCAAACCGTGACTGTCGGTTTGGCGGTCTGGTTCATTGTAGCTACCTTGAAGCCCGATTGGGCGAGCGGTACGCTCGGTTCCCGGGTCCGACCCGCCTCCTCCACCGTGCAAATGCAGGAAGCCGCATCGGGCACGCCGACGCCAAACTCCTATCGGGACGCCGCCCGCCAGGCCATGCCTTCGGTGGTCAACATCTTCACCACGACCGAAGCGCGGCCGCAAAAAAATCCGTTCATGGATGACCCGTTCTTCAAGAAGTTCTTCGGCGATCAGTTCGAGGACCAGCAACAGGACGACAAGCAGTCCAGCCTCGGCTCAGGCGTAATCGTCAGCCCGCAGGGTTACATCCTGACCAATAACCACGTGGTCGAAGCCGCCGATGAAATCGAGGTAGCCCTGGCCGACGGCCGCAAGGCCTCCGCCAAGGTGGTCGGCACCGATCCCGAGACCGATCTCGCCGTCATCAAGGTCGACCTGCCGAACCTGCCTGCGATCACGCTGGCGCACGTCGAACAGGCCACGGTTGGCGACATCGTGCTGGCCATCGGCAATCCGTTCGGCGTCGGCCAGACCGTGACCATGGGCATCATCTCGGCGCTGGGCCGCAATCACCTCGGCATCAACACCTTCGAGAACTTCATCCAAACCGATGCAGCCATCAATCCCGGCAACTCCGGCGGCGCGCTGGTCGACACCAACGGCAACCTGCTGGGCATCAACACGGCGATCTATTCGCGTACCGGCGGCAATCTCGGGATCGGCTTTGCGATTCCCGTGTCGACCGCGAAGACCGTGATGGAAGCCATCATCAACCACGGCCAGGTGGTGCGCGGCTGGATCGGCGTCGAACCGCAGGACATCACGCCTGAGCTGGCCGAAAGCTTCGGCCTGACCAAGAAGACCGGCGCCATCATCGCCGGCGTGCTCAAGAACGGTCCTGCCGACAAGGCCGGCATGAAGCCGGGCGACATTCTCATCAGCGTGGAAAACAAAGCGGTCACCGACACCACTGAAATGCTGAACCTCATCGCCCAACTGATTCCGGGCCAGAAGGCCAGGATGACAGTGCTGCGCAAGGCGCAGGAGACCACGCTGGAAATCGTCGTCGGCAAACGCCCGCCGCTGAAACGCGAAGAACGAGAGTAAGGAAAGAACGCAACATGCATATCCGTGACCTGACGCAATTCCTCGCCGAGCTGTCGGAGAACAACAACCGCGCGTGGTTCGTGATGAACAAGCCGCGCTACGACATCCTGCGTGCGGAGTTCCTCGAACTGGTGACGCAACTGATCGCCGACATCAGCAAGTTCGACCCCATCATGGCCAGCTGCAATCCGAAAAAAGCGCTGTTCCGCATCAACCGCGACATGCGCTTCTCGCATGACAAGAGCCCGTACAAGACGCACTTCTCCGCTTCGCTGACGGCGAGCGGCCTGAAGAAGCCGAGTTCGGGCGGCGGCCCGGCCTACTACTTCCACATCGACGCCGACGGCCAGTTGCTGATCGCGGGCGGCGAATACATGCCGCCATCGGACCGCCTGCGCGCGATTCGCCAACGCGTCATCGAAGACGCCGCCGGCTTCAGCAAGGTGCTCAGGAACAAGGCCATCAAGGACAACTATGGCGGCTTGCAGGAAGAAGGCAAGCTGACCCGTCCTCCCAAGGGCTTCGACGCCGACAGCCCGCATCTCGAATACATCAAACTCAAGAACTTCATCGTCTGGAAGGAATCGAGCATCAAGAAAAAAATTCCGGCCGATATCGGCAAGGAAGTGCTGGCCGGATTCAAGGATGCGTATCCGCTGGTGAGCTGGTTGCGCCAGGTGCCGCTGATCATTGCGGAGTGAAGCTGAGAAAGATCTGCTTCCGCCGCCAACAAAAAACAAAAACCCCCAAAAAGGGGGCCGTAAGTCTTGGGTATAAT
>NZ_AJHH01000450.1 GCF_000256565.1 Herbaspirillum lusitanum P6-12
CTGCATGCAGTGGCCTTTTTAATGCCTGAGGTTTGCGCCGGTCAGCTGCCGACGGCGTCTTCCCGCTCTTCCGGCGCGCGTGTCGCCTTCTCGAAGATCGGCGCCACCAGCAGGCCGACTTCATACAGCAGGCACAGCGGCACGGCCAGCATCAGCTGGCTCATGATGTCCGGCGGCGTCACCACGGCGGCGATGACGAAAGCGCCAACCACCACGTAAGGACGGATCTGCTTGAGCTTGGCCAGCGGAACCAGGCCCATGCGCACCAGCACAATCACGATGATCGGTACTTCGAAGGTAATACCGAACGCCAGGAACATGGTCAGCACGAAGTCGACGTAGCTGTCGATGTCCGGCGCCACCGAGACCGACTTCGGCGCGAAGTTGTTAATGAACGGAAACACCACGCCGAACACGAAGAAGTAGCAGAACGCCACGCCCATCAGAAACAGCAGCGAGGACGAAATCACCAACGGCGCCACCAGGCGCTTCTCGTGCGAATACAAACCCGGCGCGACGAAGGCCCACATCTGGTACAGCACCCACGGCAGCGCGATCATGAAGGCCATCAGCATGGTGACCTTGACCGGGATCAGGAACGGCGTGATGACACCGGTGGCGATCATCTTGCTGCCGACCGGCAATGCGCTGATCATCGGCGCCGCCAGCAGGTCGAAGATATGCGCGGACCACGGCATCATGCACAGGAAAATGATGAGCACCGCTGCCGACGCTTTCACCACGCGGCTGCGCAATTCGATCAGATGCGAAATGAAGGACTCTTCGCTACCTGACGTTTTCTGTTCTTCGGCCATGGAATTACTGCAGGAATGGGATGGAAAACAAGTCCATCGGGATTAGAAAAAACCGGCCGATTTGCCGGCGCCGATAGGACGATATTTGGCTACGCGCGCCGCGGCGGAAATCACGCGGGTGCGGCGACCGCTCTGGTTCTTGTACCAGGAAGGAACGCCGGAAGTGCGCGCCAGTTTCTTCTTGCGGAAATTCTTTGCCTTGATGATCAGCGCTTCCGGGCTGGCGCCGCTGCCAGACGCGGTGCTCCAGCTCGTGCTGCTGCCGGAGCTGCTGTCGTTCCAGGCGTCGTGGATGGAATTCTCGGCGTCGGCGACGCTTTTAGAGATGCTATTGTGGACGTCGCCGGCGGCGTCCTGCACGTCCTTTTGCATCTTGCGCAATTCTTCCAGCTCGATCTCGCGGCTGACTTCCGTCTTTACCTCGTTGATGTAGCGTTGCGCGCGACCGAACAGCGAACCGGCCATGCGCGCCACTTTGGGCAGGCGCTCAGGACCGATCACGACCAGCGCGACAACGCCGATGAGAGCCAGCTTGGAAAGACCGATATCAATCATTGCGAGGGTAACAATCGAAAGTGAATGCCGAAAAAATCAGCGTGCGCGAGGCCGGGCTGGCGGGGCATCAGGAACAACGATAGCCCGCGCAACCTCGCCAAACCACAAGCGGCGAAGCGGTGCGGGCGTCGGCGGAAGACTCAGCTGCCGGATTTTTCTTTGTCTTTGGCTTGCACGTCGATGATGGTTTGGTCCTTGGCGACAGGCTTGTCTTTGTCTTCTTCTTCGCCCTTGACGCCGTCCTTGAAACCCTTGACGGCCTTGCCGAGATCGGAACCCATATTGCCCAGCTTCTTCGTGCCGAACACCACCATGACGATTACCAGAACAATCAACCAATGCCAGATACTGAACGAACCCATTTTTCTCTCCTAAGCGGACACGCGTGCCCTGTATTCAAATAAATCTTTGTTGCAATATTCCTGCCAGGCCGGATGCGTTGTCCTTATCCCTGCAGCACGGACTTGGTGCGCCACGGATGGGCGCCGCCAATGACATGCATGTGGAGATGGTACACCTCTTGGCCGCCGTCCGGGCCTGTATTGAAAAGCGTCTTGAAACCGCCGGTCTTGTTGCCGGTCGCGTCAAGCTGGTAACCGCATCCCTGTTCCTGCGCCAGCTTTGGCGCAAGCAGGGCCATTTTACCCAATAGCGCCGCATGCTTCTCGTCGCAATCGGCCAGCGTGGCGACGTGCAGTTTCGGGATGATCAGGAAATGCACCGGCGCGGCCGGGTTGATGTCGTGGAACGCCAGCACGTCATCGTCTTCGTAGACCTTCTTCGACGGGATCTCCCCGGCGGCGATCTTGCAAAAAATACAGTTATCCAAAGCTGCTCCTCCTGGGGTGTCCCGGTCAATTGCCGTTTTACGGTCGTGAATTCTTAGGCGTTGATTCTGCTGATGATTGTTATGCGTCCGCCGGACGAGCAGCCTTCTCTTCGAGGCCGGACAAGCCTTCGCGGCGCGCCAGTTCGTTGAGCACGTCTTGCGGCTTGAGATCGAAATGCGCCAGCATGACCATCGAGTGGAACCACAGGTCGGCGCACTCGTAGAGCACTTTCGAGGCATCGCCGCTGACGCGCGCATCCTTGGCGGCCATGATGGTTTCTGCGGCTTCTTCACCGATCTTTTTCAGGATGGCGTCGTCGCCCTTGGAGAACAGTTTGGCGACGTACGACGTGGCGGGGTCGCCGCCGTTGGCCAGCTTGCGCGACTCGATCACCTCGGCCAGGCGGCGCAGTGTTTCACTCATGGCGTTACCTTGGGATCTGTCTTGGTCATTGTCTTGCGCACGCGCTTCGGCTTTTCTTTTTCGGGCGCGGCTTCGTCTTTCAGCACCGGCTCGACGGTCTGCCATTCGCCGGTCTCGGCATTGCCTTCGAACTTCTGGAAGAAGCAGGAATGACGGCCGGTGTGGCAGGCGATGCCAGCCACCTGTTCAACCTTGAGCAAGACCACGTCTTCGTCGCAGTCGAGGCGGATTTCATGCACCTTCTGAAAATGGCCGGATTCCTCGCCCTTGTGCCACAGCTTCTTGCGCGAGCGGCTCCAGTACACCGCTTCGCCGGTCTGCACGGTGCGGGCCAGCGCTTCGCGGTTCATCCAGGCGAACATCAGCACGTCGTTGGAGCCGACTTCCTGGGCGATCACCGGCACCAGGCCAACTTCATCCCATTTCACCTTGTTCAGCCATTTTGCACTGATGCTCATGCCAGCCTCATCGGGATGTTCTGATCCGCCATAAAACGTTTCGCTTCCTGCACGGTGTGTTGGCCATAGTGAAAAATGCTCGCCGCCAGAACGGCATCGGCCTTGCCCTGCTTGATGCCGTCAGCCAGATCCTGCAGGCCGCCGACGCCGCCCGAGGCAATCACGGGAATCGCCACCGCATCCGACACCGCGCGCGTGAGCGCCAGGTCGAAGCCGCTGCGGGTGCCGTCACGGTCCATGCTGGTCAGCAGAATTTCGCCGGCGCCGAGTTGCGCCATCTTGCGCGCCCACTCGACTGCGTCCAGCCCGGTGGCGTTGCGGCCGCCGTGCGTGAAGACTTCCCACTTGCCTTCGCCGGTACGTTTGGCATCGATCGCCACCACGATGCATTGCGAACCGTATTTGCTCGCCGCGTCTTCCACCAGTTGCGGATTGGTTACCGCAGAAGTGTTGATGCCGACCTTGTCCGCGCCCGCGTTGAGCAAGCGTCGCACGTCGTCGACCGCGCGCACGCCGCCGCCGACCGTCAGCGGAATGAAGACCTGCGACGCCACCGCTTCGATGATGTCGAGGAGCAAGCCTCGGCCGTCCGAGGAAGCGGTGATGTCGAGGAAGGTGATTTCGTCCGCGCCCTGTTCGTCGTAGCGGCGTGCGATTTCAACCGGGTCGCCGGCGTCGCGCAGCTCAAGGAAATTGACGCCCTTGACGACCCGTCCGGCCGTCACGTCGAGACACGGGATGATGCGTTTTGCGAGTGTCATGATGGTTCGCTGTCGGACCCTTCGGACGCCGTCAATTCATCGGCGCGATCCTGCGCCGAGCTCAGGTCCAGCGTGCCTTCGTAGATCGAGCGGCCGCAGATGACCGCTTCGATGCCTTCGTCCTGCACGCCGCACAGGGCTTCGACGTCCTTGATGTTGTGCACGCCGCCGGAGGCGATGATCGGGATCGCGACCGCCTGCGCCAGGCGCACGGTGGCTTCGATGTTGACGCCGCCCATCATGCCGTCGCGGCCGATGTCGGTGTAGACGATGGCTTCGCAGCCGTAGCCTTCGAACTTCTTCGCCAGGTCGATCACTTCATGGCCGGACAGTTTGCTCCAGCCGTCGGTGGCGACCTTGCCGTCCTTGGCGTCGAGGCCGACGATGATCTGGCCCGGGAACGCGCTGCAGGCATCGTGCAGGAAGCCGGGATTCTTCACCGCGGCGGTGCCGATGATGATGTAGGACAGGCCGTCGTCGAGATAGCGCTCGATGGTGTCGAGGTCGCGGATGCCGCCGCCCAGTTGCACGGGGATTTCCTCGACCTCGTTCTCGACGGCGAAATCACGCACCGCCTTGAGGATGGCCTTGACGGCCGATTCGTTCTTCGGCTTGCCCGCGAAGGCGCCGTTGAGGTCGACCAGATGCAGGCGACGCGCGCCCTGCAGCAGCCAGTGCCGCGCCATTTCGGCGGGGTCCTGGGAGAATACGGTGGCTTGGTCCATATCGCCTTGCTTCAGGCGAACGCAATGACCGTCTTTCAGGTCGATGGCAGGTATCAGCAGCATGGCTACGGTAATGACGTTGAGTAAGTAAAGGGACAGATCAGCGCAAGATGTTCACGATGCGCGTGGCCTGGCGGTGAAAAAAGTACTGCGCAAAAATTAAGCAAAAATCAGGGTTTCCAGTGTACGAAATTCCGGTACAGCTGCAAACCCGCAGCGGCACTTTTTTCCGGATGGAATTGTGTTGCAAAAATATTATCGCGGGCGACGGCGCAAGCGAACGGCGCGCCGTAGACGGTCTCGCCGACGGTGTGCGCGCTCTCGCCGGGCTGCGCGTAGTAGCTGTGCACGAAATAGAAGTAAGCCTGCTCGTCGACACCCTGCCACAGCGGATGGGCGACTTTCTGATGCACGCGGTTCCAGCCCATTTGCGGCACCTTGAAACGCGAACCGTCTTCCTGGACCTGACCGTCGAGCCGGAAGCGCACCACCTTGCCGGGCAACAAGCCAAGGCCTGGCGTATCGCCTTCTTCACTCCAGTCGAACAACATCTGCTCGCCGACGCACACGCCGAACAGGGGCTTGCTGCGCGCGGCGGCAATCACCGCGTCCTGCACGCCGGACTCGCGCAGGCTGCGCATGCAGTCCGGCATGGCGCCCTGGCCCGGCAGCACCACGCGGTCGGCCGCTTCGATGTCGGCGACTTCACCGGAGATGCGCACGTCGGCTTCGGGCGCGACATGACGCAGGGCTTGCGCGACCGAGCGCAGGTTGCCCATTCCGTAATCCACTACAACAATTTTATTCATATCGAAAAATGCAAACGCATGGAAAGTGTCAATGGCGGAACGGACTGTCCCGCCCGGCTCACATTACAGGCTGCCTTTGGTGGAAGGAATCGTTCCCGCCGAACGCGGATCGAGTTCGATCGCCATGCGCAGGGCGCGGCCAAAAGCCTTGAATACGGTTTCGCATTGATGGTGCGCGTTGATGCCGCGCAGATTGTCCACATGCAGCGTGACTTGCGCATGATTGACAAAACCATGGAAGAACTCGCTGGTCAGGTCGACGTCGAAGCCGCCGATCATCGAACGGGTAAAGGGGATGTGATATTCCAGGCCGGGACGGCCGGAGAAGTCGATCACCACGCGCGACAGCGCCTCGTCCAGCGGCACGTAGGCGTGGCCGTAACGGCGGATGCCCTTCTTGTCGCCGATGGCCTTGGCGAAAGCCTGGCCGAGCGTGATGCCGACGTCTTCCACGGTGTGATGCGCGTCAATGTGCAGGTCGCCCTTGGCCTCGATGTCGAGGTCGATCAAACCGTGGCGCGCGATCTGGTCCAGCATGTGATCGAGGAAAGGCACGCCGGTGTCCAGCTTTTGCCGGCCGGTGCCATCCAGGTTGATCGCGACGCGGATTTGCGTCTCGTTGGTGTTGCGGACGACTTCTGCAGTTCGTGGAGTTGACATGATCAGGGTAAAACAGACATTACAAAAATGACAAAGGTGATTCCTGGATGCGCTCTTGAAGCGTTTCTTTCAAGGCGATCAGGAACAGGGAATTCTCTTCGGGCGTACTGACATTGACTCTCAGGCAATTTTGCAGCGATGGATGCATTTTACCGGCATTTTTGACTAATACCTTACGTTGCAGCAGCCCGGCGAATACTTTATCCGCATTTGCCAGCCGGATCAGCAGGAAATTGGCGGCGGAGGGGAACACTTCAATACCGTCAAGCTCCACCAGCGCCGCAGCCAGAGCGGTACGCGCATTGCGCAGGGCCGCCGCCTGACGGTCCAGTTCGGCGGTGTGATCGAGTACGAACTCGGCCGCTGTCTGCGTCAGCACATTGATGTTATAGGGCGGCCGCACCTTGTCGAATTCCTGCAACAAAGCTGCGCCGGCAGCCATATAGCCGAGCCGGATGCCGGCCAGGCCGAGCTTGGAGACGGTGCGCATGACCACCAGATTATTGAATTCCGGCAAGCGCGGCATGAAGCTCTCCTGCGCGAACGGCTGGTAGGCCTCGTCGACCACTACCAGCCCGTACGGTGCGGCGGCTTCGACGATGCGCAGCACATCGGCCATCTCATAGAGCGTGCCGGTGGGATTGTTGGGGTATCCCAGCCAGGTGATGACGGGCTTGTGCGCCTCCATGGCCGCCAGCATGGCGTCGCGGTCGAGCGTGAAGTCAGTCTTGAGCGGCACGCCGATGTACTCCAGCCCGGCGAATTTCGCCGACACGGCGTACATCACGAAGCCCGGCTCGGGCGCCAGGACCTTGGCGCCGGCTTGGGCGCATGCCACCGAGAGAATGGAAATCAGCTCATCCGAACCATTGCCCAGCAGCACGTCGAAACCTGTCGGCACGCCCATGTGGCGGCACAGCTTCTCCTTGAGCAGCGTGTAGGACGGCACCGGATACCGGTTCAGCGTCACTGCGGACAGTCGTTGCCCGAGCTCGTCGCGCAAGGCCTGCGGCAGCGTGTACGGGTTTTCCATGGCGTCGAGTTTGACGAAGCCGGCGGCGTCCGGCACCGGATAGGCGGACAGCGCGCGCACGTCGGCGCGGATGATGCGTTCAACCAGGGACTTGCTCATCGGAGGTCTGTGTCGAAATAGGGTCAAGGTCGGCCAAAAAAAAAAAAAAAGCGCGCAATAGGCCGGGTTCAGTTCAAAGCCGACAAACTGGCGGCCGCAGCGTCTTGCCGCCACCGCCGTGGTGCCGCTGCCCATGAAGGGATCCAGCACCACGCCGCCGGGCGGACACGACGCCTTGATCATGCGCTCGACGATTTCGAGCGGCTTCTGGGTCGGATGGTCGGCGCGCTCCTTGTGCTCGCGATGCAGGCGCGACACGCTCCAGACGTCTTTCGGGTTGTAGCCCATCTCCAGCCATTTGGCGCCAACGAAAATGGAGCGCGAGCGCGCCTTCTTGGTCTGGGCATCGTAAGGAATGCGGATGGCGTCGAGGTCAAAGTAATAATCTTTTGCGCGCGCGAAGAAACCGATCGTGTCATGCACCGAGGAATACTTGCGCGTGCTGCCGCCCATGGACGGCACGCGACGGTCCCAGACGATTTCATTGAGCATGGTCATGCGCCGCTTGAGCATGACGAAAATTTCCGGCGAGTAACGCCAGGTCAGGAAAATGTAAAGGCTGCCGTTCGGCTTGAGCTTGGGAAGCGCGACATCGATCCACTGCTCGGTCCAGGCCAAGTAAGCGTCGTTGTCGAGCTTGTCGGAGTCGTTGCCGTAGTCCTTGCCGAGACCGTAAGGGGGATCGGCGATCAGCAGGTCGATCTCGCCATCGGGAATGCGCGCCAGGCCGTCCAGCGCATCTTCGCAAAAAACGCGGTCGCGCCAGATCATCGCCGACCTGGCAGGGCGGGCTGGATTGGCTGGACGCGCAGTGTCGTCATTTGAAGCGCAACTCGGCGGAGCGGGCATGCGCCTGCAAGCCTTCGCCATAAGCCAGTTCGGCGGCGACCTTGCCCAATGCCTGGGCGCCGGCTTCGCTGACCTGGATGATGCTGGAACGCTTCTGGAAATCGTAGACACCCAGCGGCGACGAGAAACGCGCGGTGCGCGAGGTCGGCAACACGTGGTTGGGACCGGCGCAGTAATCGCCCAGCGCTTCGGATGAAAAACGGCCGAGGAACATGGCGCCGGCGTGGCGGATCTTGTCAGCCCATTGCTGCGGCTGCTCGGTGGAGATTTCAAGATGCTCGGCGGCGATCGCGTTGGCGATCTCGCAGGCTTCGTCCATGTCGCGCACTTTGACCAGCGCGCCGCGATCGGTCAGCGAAGTGCGGATCACGTCCTTGCGCGGCATGGCGTCGAGTTGCTTGTTGATGCTGGCTTCAACTTTGGCGATGTAATCGGCATCCGGGCACAGCAGGATCGATTGCGCCAGTTCGTCGTGCTCGGCCTGCGAGAACAAGTCCATGGCGATCCAGTCGGGATCGGTGCTGCCGTCGCAGATCACGAGGATCTCGGACGGACCGGCGATCATGTCGATGCCGACCGTGCCGAACACGCGGCGCTTGGCGGCGGCGACGTAGGCGTTGCCGGGACCGACGATCTTGTCGACCTGCGGAATCGTGCCGGTGCCGTAGGCCAGCGCACCGACGGCTTGGGCGCCGCCGATGGTGAACACGCGGTCGACGCCGGCAATCGCCGCAGCAGCCAGCACCAGTTCGTTCTTCACGCCGTCCGGGGTCGGCACCACCATGATGACTTCCTGCACGCCGGCCACCTTGGCCGGGATGGCGTTCATCAGCACGGACGACGGATAGGCGGCCTTGCCGCCCGGCACATAGATACCGACGCGATCCAGCGGCGTGACCTTCTGGCCCAGCACGGTGCCGTCGGCTTCGGTATAGAGGAAACCGTCGGAACCGCATTCCTTCTTCTGGCGCTCATGGTAGGCGCGCACGCGGTCGGCGGCGGTCTGCAAGGCGGCGCGGCGCGCGGCGGGCAAACCGTCCAATGCTTTTTTCAACTCGTCCTGGCCGATTTCCAGTGCGGACACGGCGGTAGCGGACAGGCGATCGAAGCGGTTGGTGTATTCCAGCACGGCGGCATCGCCGCGCGCCTTGACGTCGGCCAGGATGCCGGCGGCGGCGCGATCGATGGCCTCGTCCTCGCCGGCTTCAAAGGCCAGCACGGACGACAGCGTTTGCCTGAAGCCGGCGTCGGTGGAATCGAGTTTTCGGATTGCTATGCCCATGATGTCGCCTTCGTTGCTTTCAGTGCTGTCGTGTTCTGCGTATGCGTCTGTTATGCGTTTGCCTGCGACGCTTTTTCGAATGCTTCCAGGATCGGTTGCAGACGTTCGCGCTTCAGTTTCAGCGCGGCCTGGTTCACGACCAGACGCGAGGAAATTTCCATGATGTGTTCGACTTCAACCAGCTTGTTGGCGCGCAGCGTGCCGCCGGTGCTGACGAGGTCGACGATGGCGTCGGACAGGCCGACCAGCGGGCCCAGCTCCATCGAGCCGTACAGCTTGATCAGGTCGACGTGCACGCCCTTGGACGCAAAATGTTCACGCGCGGTCTTGACGTACTTGGTGACCACGCGCAGGCGCGCACCCTGGCGCACCGCGCTGGCGTAGTCGAAACCGTCCTGCACCGCCACCGACAGGCGGCACCTGGCGATGTTCAGGTCGATCGGCTGGTACAGGCCTTCGCCGCCATGCTCGAGCAACACGTCCTTGCCGGCCACGCCGAAATCGGCGGCGCCGTATTGCACGTAGGTCGGCACATCGGAAGCGCGCACGATGATCACGCGCACGGCCGGATCGTTGGTCGGCAGGATCAGCTTGCGCGAGGTCTCGGGATCCTCGGTGACTTCGATGCCGGCAGCCTTGAGCAGCGGCAGTGTTTCTTCGAAGATGCGGCCCTTGGACAGAGCGAGAGTGAGTTGCTGAGTCATTTTTTGCTATCGATTATTTAACGCGTTCGATCTGTGCGCCGATCGACGACAGTTTGTTTTCCATGCGATCATAGCCACGGTCGAGGTGGTAGATGCGTTCCACCACGGTCTCGCCCTGGGCCGCCAGGCCGGCGATCACCAGCGAGGCCGAGGCGCGCAGGTCGGTCGCCATGACCGGTGCGCCGATGAATTTTTCCACACCCGTGACGATGGCGGTATTGCCCTCCACGTCAATGGCCGTGCCCAGGCGGTTGAGCTCCTGGACGTGCATGAAACGGTTCTCGAAGATGGTCTCGGTAACGTGGCTGGTGCCTTCGGCGATGCAGTTCAGCGCCATGAATTGCGCCTGCATGTCGGTCGGGAAGCCTGGGTATTCGGTGGTGCGGAAGCTGACTGCTTTCGGACGGCGCGCCATCTGCACGCGGATCCAGTCCTCGCCGGTAGTCAGGATGGCGCCGGCTTCGCGCAGCTTGTCGAGCGCGGCGTCGAGCAGGTTGCTGCGGGTGTTCTTGAGCGTGACGTCGCCGCCCACGGCCGCCACCGCGCACAGGAAAGTGCCGGTTTCGATGCGGTCGGCGATCACGGTATGCGAAGCGCCGTGCAGCTTGTCGACGCCCTGGATCACCAGGCGGTCGGTGCCGATGCCGTCGATCTTGGCGCCCATCGCGACCAGCAGGTGCGCCAGGTCGCTGACTTCAGGTTCGCGCGCGGCGTTTTCCAGTACCGTTTCGCCTTCGGCCAGCACCGCCGCCATCAGCAGGTTTTCGGTGCCGGTGACGGTGATCATGTCGGTCACGATGCGGGTGCCCTTGAGGCGCTTGGCCTTGGCGTAGATGTAGCCGGCGTCGATGGTGATTTCCGCGCCCATCGCCTGCAAACCCTTGATGTGCTGATCGACCGGACGCGAACCGATGGCGCAGCCGCCCGGCAGCGAGACCTTGGCTTCACCGAAGCGCGCCAGCAGCGGACCGAGCACCAGGATCGAGGCGCGCATGGTCTTCACCAGTTCATACGGCGCTTCCAGCCTGGTGATGTCGCCGCCGTTGAGCGTGACCTTGTTGCCGTCCTGTTCCTGCTCGATACGCAAACCCATCTGGCGCATCAGCTTGAGCATGGTGCTGACGTCCTGCAGGTTGGGGATATTCGACAGGTGCAGGTTGTCGGCAGTCAGCAGGCCTGCGCACAGAATTGGCAGCGCTGCATTCTTGGCGCCGGAGATGACGACGTCGCCGGAAAGGCGGTTGCCGCCGCGGATTAAGAGCTTGTCCATAGGGAAACCTGGGCCTTATTTCTGGAATTCTTCGGGAGTGAGGGTCTTCATCGACAGAGCGTGAATTTCCTCGCGCATGCGATCGCCGAGCGCTGCGTAGACCAGTTGATGGCGCTGGATCAGACGTTTGCCGGCGAAGGAGTCGGACACGATGACGGCGGTAAAGTGCTGGCCGTCGCCCTCGACTTCGAGGTGCGAGCAGGCCAGGCCGGCAGCAATGTAATTTTTAACGAGTTCAGGTGTGGGTAGCATGAGGCGGCTCTTCACTAGGTAATCAAGGTAAATGGCAAACGTCGGACGTTGCCATCAATATGCGTCAATGTGCGCCCGCGCGCAGTTTGTAGCCGCTCTTCAACATCCGTACAGCCAGCGTCGACAGCGCAATGAAGAACACCGAGACAATCGCCAGGCTGATAAAGGGATTGATGTCGGACTGCCCGAAAAAGCCGTAGCGGAAACCGTCAATCATATAAAAGAACGGGTTGAAATGCGAGACCGTTTGCCAGAATGGCGGCAGCGAGTGGATCGAATAGAACACGCCGGCCAGGAAGGTCAGCGGCACGATCAGGAAATTCTGGAACGCCGCCAACTGGTCGAACTTCTCCGCCCAGATGCCGGCGACCAATCCCATGGTGCCGAGGATGGCCGCGCCCAGCAAAGCGAAGATCACGATCCACCACGGCGCCACGAAGCTCAGGTGGCCGAACCACGCCGTCACCACGAATACGCCGGCGCCGACGATCAGGCCGCGCACGACCGCCGCCAGCACGTAGCCGCCGAACATCTCCCAGTGCGACAGCGGCGTCAACAGCACGAACACCAGGTTGCCGGTGATCTTGGACTGGATCAGCGAGGACGAGCTATTGGCGAAGGCATTCTGCAGCACGCTCATCATCACCAGACCGGGCACCAGGAAACCGGTGTATTGCACGCCCGGATACACCTGCACGCGGTCTTGCAGCACGTGGCCGAAGATCAGCAGGTACAGCATGGCCGTCATGATCGGCGCCGTCACGGTTTGCGTGGCGACCTTCCAGAAACGCAGCACTTCCTTGTAAAACAGGGTTTGAAAACCGGTCATTTGACGCCTCCCATGATCTGGATGAAGACATCTTCCAGATCGGCCTGTTGCAACTGCATGTCGTCGATCACCGCACCGCCTTCGCGCAGCGCCGACAGGATCGGCTCGACATCGTTGTAGTCGTTGACGCGCAGCGTGTATTTCAGGCCGGACAACAATTCTTCGGGATGCGTCACCAGCGCACGCAGGCTGTCGGGCAAGCTGCCTGATTTCAGGCGCAGCACCAGTTGCGAACCGGAAATGCGCTTGATCAGCGCATCCGTCGAATCGAGCGCCACCACCTTGCCGAACTTCAGCATGGCGATGCGGTTGCACAGCGCCTGGGCTTCTTCCAGATAATGCGTGGTCAGCACGATGGTGTGACCTTCGCGATTGAGGCGGCCGATGAATTTCCACAAGGTCTGGCGCAACTCGACGTCGACGCCTGCGGTCGGCTCGTCGAGCACGATCACCGGCGGCTTGTGCACCAGCGCCTGGGCCACCAGCACGCGCCGCTTCATGCCGCCGGACAGCGCGCGCATGTTGGTGTCGGCCTTGTTGGTCAGGTCCAGGTTGTCCATCACCTCGTCGATCCAGCGGTCATTGTTCTTCAGGCCGAAATAACCGGACTGCATGCGCAGCGTTTCACGCACGGTGAAGAACGGGTCGAACACCAGCTCCTGTGGCACTACGCCGAGCTTGGTGCGCGCCGCGCGGTAATCGGTGACGACGTCGTGGCCATGAATGGTGACCGAACCGGAGTCGGCGCGATTGAGGCCGGCCACGATGGAAATCAGCGTGGTTTTGCCGGCGCCATTGGGGCCGAGCAAGCCGAAAAATTCACCCTCTTCTATCGAGAGCGAAACACCGCCCAGCGCCTGCAGCGACTGATAGCGTTTTTCGACATTGTTGATCTGTAGAGCTGCCATTATTTGGTCCGCATTCGGGACGCGTCAGAGTAAGCAAAAAGGAACGAATCAGGCTGCCGGCCTTTTGCAACAAGGCAACAAGCGGTGCAGCGAAACGTTGGATTATAGGGGATTTCCGCTCTTGCAGCCGGAATGGGGGGAAGCGGCTGGCCGGCATTGCCGGCGGCCTTCAGGAGATCAGTGGTGTCGGTCAGATGCAGAAGTCGGCGCACCCAGCAGCGACGCGGCGCCGTACAGGTCGACCAGGCTTTGCAGATTGGCCGGCAACGCACCGAAGTCCAGCGCCGCACCGCGTTGGGCAGCGGCGCGACGCCAGGCCAGCAGCGTGGCCACGGCCGAGGAATCCACGGTAGCGACCGCGCTGACGTCGATGCCGGTCTGGCCCGCAGCGATGGCCGCCAGGCCCTCGCGCAGGACGGTACTGGCATTGGTGAAAGTCAGCGAGGCGCCGGGCTTGAACATGGTGCGCTTTCCAGTGGGTCAGGTCAGGTTACTTCTTGCCCGAACGCGCAGCCAGCTGCTTGTTCTTGTCGGACAGGCTCTTGATCAGGCCGTCGATGCCGCCCTTGGTGATTTCACTGTTGAAGGTGCCCTTGTAGGCCTCAACCAGCCAGGCGCCCATCACGTTGACGTCGTACATTTTCCATCCCGACGACAGCTTCTCGAGACGATAGCTCAGCTGGATCGGTTCGCCGCGCGACTGGATCACTTGCGAGCGCACTTCCACTTCGGTGTCGGCCGGATCGGCGCGCAGCGGCTTGTATTCGACCTTCTGGTCGCGGATTTGCGACAGCGCGCCGGAATAGGTGTAGATCAGCAGGCTGCGGAATTCGGTGATCAGCTGTTTTTGCTGTTCCGGTGTGGCCTGGCGCCCGGCCGCCAGCGAAGTCATGCGCTCGGAATCGACGTACGGCAGGATTTTTTCTTCCACCAGCGCAACGATGCGGTTGATGTTGCCGGCCTGGATTTCCTTGTCGCTCTTGGCGGTGTTGATGACGTCGTCGCTGATGCGCTTGACCAGCGCGTCAGGCGCTTCCTGCGCCGAAGCGGTGGAAGCGAAGGCAAACGTTAGCGCGGAAGCCGACACGGCAATCGCCAGGAATTTGGTAAGCATGTTCATAATCTACGATCCATTCATAAATAAGGTGCCACGATCCGTTCTCGTTACCGCTTCAGCCGTCCCGGACATGATCCGGCGCGCTGTTGTCGGCCCACTTTGCCATAAAAATACGGCGCGTGTCCGGCAGGCATCCAAACGGATACCGGATATACAACGTGGTTGCATTCTCCGGATTTTCAAGTGAGGCCGGGCGCGATGAACGCGCCCGGCCGGTTTCACCTGTAATGCAGGTCGCTCGCCGGTTACGGCTTGACGACTTCTTCCTTGCTGCGATGATCGTCCTTGATGCCGTCGATCTGCGACTGACGGCTTTGCAGATAGGTGTCGCGCACAAAGTCATACTTGTCCAGCGCGGCGTCTTCCAGCAGGTTGGAAGCGTCCAGCAACTGCGCGCGCTTGTCGATCACGCGCACCACCGAACCGACGTTACGCCAGCGCACCGGCTTCTTGTACGACCACAGATCGCCGTAGAAATCGGCAGGCAGCGCTGCAGTGTCGCGAATCGTCGACGGTCCCAGCAACGGCAGCACGACGTACGGACCGGAGCCTACGCCCCATTTGCCCAGTGTCTGACCGAAATCGGACTTTTGCTTCGGCAGGCGGGCCTCGGTACTGACGTCGAGCACGCCGACCAGACCGAAGGTGGTGTTGACCGCCACACGCATGAAGCTGGTGACGCCGGTTTCAATGCGGCCTTGCAGTACCTGGTTCACCGCCGACCAGAGATCGCCGATATTGCCGAAGAAATTGCCGATGCCGGTCTGCACAAAATTCGGCAGGACGAACTGATATGCCTGCGCGGCCGGCTTCAGCGCCACCTTGTCGACGGTGTCGTTGAAACTGAACATCGCGCGGTTGAAGCCTTCAAGCGGGTCGTTCGGGTTTTGCGACGTCGCGCAACCACTGAGCGCGGCGACCATGGCCAGCGCCGCAATGCGAGCTGCTATTTTCATTTTGAATTATCCTTTCCCTCTGCTGCCTTGCTATATAAGAACTGGCTGATCAGGTTCTCCAGCACGATCGCCGATTGCGTCATCTTGATCGTGTCGCCTGCCGCCAGATTTTTTACATCACCCCCCGGTTCGATACCGACGTATTGCTCGCCAAGCAGGCCTGAAGTCAGTATCTTGGCGGAACTATCCTTTGGAAACTGGTAGCGCTCGTCCATGTTGAGCGTCACCGATGCCTGAAATGTCTTGTCGTCGAAGCGGATCGCGTCCACACGTCCGACCACCACGCCGGCGCTCTTGACCGCTGCGCGCGGCTTGAGGCCGCCGATGTTGTCGAACTTGGTGGTGATCGAATAGGTCTTCTGGCTGAACGAGAACGAGCTCATGTTGCCCGCCTTGAGCGCGAGGAAAACCAGCGCGGCCGCTCCCAGCAAGACAAACAAACCCACCCACACGTCTAATGTTTTACGTTGCATACACTGCCATCCTAAAAATCAATCCGAAGCCCGCGATGAAGTTCGTTGCGGACTTGCCCTCATTATCCTGACCGCCCTGCCTTAGCTGAACATCAGCGCCGTCAGCAGGAAGTCCAATCCCAACACCATCAGCGAAGCGATCACGACCGTGCGCGTGGTGGCGCGCGAAACGCCTTCGGGGGTCGGCTTGGCTTCATAGCCCTGATACAGGGCAACAAAGGTTACCGCAATACCGAAAACGATGCTCTTGAGCACGCCGTTGGCGATGTCGTTCCACACATCCACGCCGCCCTGCATCTGCGACCAGAACGCGCCTTCGTCGACGCCGATCATCAGTACACCCACAATATAACCACCGATCACACCGACGGCACTAAAAATCGCGGCCAGCACTGGCATGGCAACAACACCGGCCCAGAAGCGCGGCGCGACCACGCGCTGCAGCGGATCGACGGCCATCATTTCCATTGCCGACAATTGCTCGCCGGCCTTCATCAGACCGATCTCCGCCGTCAGCGACGTGCCTGCGCGGCCGGCGAACAGCAAGGCCGTCACGACCGGCCCCAGCTCGCGCGTCAGCGACAGGGCCACCAGCAGGCCCAGCGCCTGTTCGGAACCGTATTTGTTGAGCGTGTAATAACCTTGCAGGCCCAGCACGAAGCCGACGAACAGGCCCGACACGGCGATGATGACCAGCGAATAATTACCGATGAAGTGGATCTGGTCGGTGATCAGACGCGGACGCCGCCACAGGCCGCCCGACGAGCGGATCACGGTCCAGAACATGCGCGCGGCGAAACCGAGGCCGAGCACGAATTCGCGCACGGAGCGGCCGATGCCGCCCAGGAAACCAGCGATCATTGACGACCTCCCAGGCCGACGTCCTCTGCCAACGAGCGGCCCGGATAATGGAACGGCACCGGGCCGTCGGCCTCGGCGTGCACGAATTGCTTCACATACGGGTCTTGCGAGGCGCGCATTTCATCAGGAGTGCCTTGCGCGACGATCTTGCCTGCCGACAGGAAGTAGACGTAGTCGGCGATGCCGAACGACTCGTTGACGTCATGCGACACCAGGATCGAGGTCGAGCCGAGCGCGTCGTTGAGCTTGCGGATCAGGTTGGCGGTGACGCCCATGGAAATCGGATCGAGCCCGGCGAACGGCTCGTCATACATGATCAGCGCGGGATCCAGCGCAATCGCGCGCGCCAGCGCCACACGGCGCGCCATGCCGCCGGAAATCTCGGCCGGCTTGAGCGATGCGGCATTGCGCAGGCCGACCGCATTGAGCTTGAGCAGCACCAGGTCGCGGATCAGTTCTTCCGGCAGGTCGGTGTGTTCATGCAGCGGGAAGGCGACGTTGTCGAACACCGTCATGTCGGTAAACAGCGCGCCGTTCTGGAACAGCATGCCCATCTTGCGGCGCAGGCGGTACAGGTCGCGCGTGTCGAGCGACGGCACGTTCTCGCCGTCCACCGTCAGCGTGCCCGACTGCGGGCGCAACTGACCGCCGATCAGGCGCAGGATGGTGGTCTTGCCGGAGCCGGATCCGCCCATGACGGCAATCACTTTTCCACGCGGGAAGTCCATGCGGAGGCCCGACAGGATCGGGCGGTCCCCATAACCAAAGTGCAAGTCGCGGATTTCTACGATGTTAGGCAAGACGAATACCAAGAATTCTCCAAAGGCGACATTGTAGAGCAAAAACAGCAATTGCTTTCGGCGAGACAATAGGCAGTGTAAATACAATCCAACGGCAAGCTGGGCATTTAACGTCTTGAAACAAACAGGCAACACTTTAACTGACCAATTCCAGCGACTTGAGATGCGCTTTTTATGTTTCCGCGCCGCAGCACAAAGCTTGCCAAGGATGCCGCTCCGGCCACAGCAAAGCTGCGGACCGGCCGCCCGACTTGATACAATACCGCTTTTGATTAAGAAAGAATTTTGTCATGAGCCTCAAATGCGGCATCGTCGGCCTGCCCAACGTCGGTAAATCGACCCTGTTCAATGCCTTGACCAAGGCGGGCATTCCCGCTGAAAACTACCCGTTCTGCACCATCGAACCGAACGTCGGCATGGTCGAAGTGCCCGATCCGCGCCTGCAGGCGCTGGCAGAAATCGTCAAGCCGGAACGCATTCTTTCGGCAACCGTGGAGTTCGTCGACATCGCCGGCCTGGTGGCGGGCGCCTCCAAGGGCGAAGGCCTGGGCAACCAGTTCCTGTCCCACATCCGCGAAACCGATGCCATCGTCAACGTGGTGCGCTGCTTCGAAGATCCGAACGTGATTCACGTGGCCGGCAAGGTCAGCCCGCTGGACGACATCGCCGTGATCCAGACCGAACTGGCGCTGGCCGACATGGGCACCGTCGAGAAGGCAATCCACCGCGAACAGAAAAAAGCCCGTTCGGGCGACAAGGACGCCGCCAAGCTGGTGGCGCTGCTGGAACGCATCATGCCGGCGTTGGACGATGCCCAACCGGTGCGCGCACTCGGCCTCGACGCTGAAGAAATGGCGCTGATCAAACCGCTGTGCCTGATCACGGCCAAGCCGGCCATGTATGTGGCCAACGTCTCCGACACCGGCTTCACCGACAACCCGCTGCTGGACCTGTTGACCAAATACGCGGCGGAACAAGGCGCTCCGATCGTCGCCATCTGCGCCTCCATCGAATCGGAAATCGCCGACCTCGACGACGCCGACAAGGCCGAGTTCCTGGCCGACATGGGCATGGAAGAACCGGGTCTGGATCGCCTGATCCGCGCCGCCTTCAAGCTGCTCGGCCTGCAGACCTACTTCACCGCAGGCGTCAAGGAAGTGCGCGCCTGGACCGTGCCGGTCGGCGCCACCGGCCCGCAAGCCGCCGGCGTGATCCACACCGACTTTGAACGCGGCTTCATCCGCGCGCAGACCATCGCCTATGAAGACTTCATCGCCTACAAGGGTGAAAACGGCGCCAAGGAAGCGGGCAAGATGCGCGCCGAAGGCAAGGAATACGTGGTCAGGGACGGCGACGTGATGAACTTCCTGTTCAACGTCTGAGTCAGCGTCGTTCTTATGAGCAGCAAGAAGCACAACAAACCTGCGGCGGCGCCTGCCACTGCCGCCGCAGGTTCCAGCGGCGCCAGCCCTGTCGCAACGATCCCGGAAATCCGGCCGGGCCAGTCGGTCGAACTGCTCAAGGAATTGCACATCCTGACGCGCGACGGCAAGCTCAACCAGGACAGCCGCCGCAAGCTCAAGCAGGTCTATCACCTGTACCAGTTCATCGAACCGCTGCTGCAGGAAATCCGCAACACGCATCCCGATGTCAGCGTGGTCGATCATGGCGCCGGCAAGTCTTACCTCGGCTTCATTCTGTACGACCTGTTCTTCAAGGCGCTGGAAGGCAATTCGCGCATCTACGGCATCGAGACGCGCGAAGAACTGGTGCAGAAATCGACCGCGCTGGCCAAACGCCTGGGCTTTCCGGGCATGTCCTTCCTCAACCTGTCGGTGGCGGACTCGATCGGCTCGACCGCCCTGCCCGAACAGATTGACGTCGTCACCGCACTGCACGCCTGCGACACGGCGACCGACGACGCCATCCATTTCGCGCTGAAAAAACACGCGCAGTTCATCGTGCTGGTGCCGTGCTGCCAGGCCGAAGTCGCCTCCGTGCTCAACCGCAACAAGGGCGCCTCGCTGGGTCGCACTTCGCTGACCGAGCTATGGCGCCATCCGCTGCACACGCGCGAATTCGGCAGCCAGGTCACCAACGTGCTGCGCTGCCTGCAACTGGAGGCGCACGGCTACCAGGTCAGCGTCACGGAACTGGTCGGCTGGGAACACTCGATGAAAAATGAACTGATCATCGCCCGCTACAAGGACCTGCCGCGCAAGCGGCCAACCGAACGCTTGCAGGACGTGTTGCAGTCGCTCGGCCTGGAAGAAATGGGTGAGCGTTTTTTCAGCACGCTGTAAGCCAATCGCGGCGCGCTGGTGGTAAGCTTGTGCGTCCGCAGCAAATCCGCTGCCGGGCAAGGGGAACGCGGCTCAGGCCAGCGTTGAGGGTATCAAGGGAAACAAGCAAAAACGGCACAAGACCGGACCACGATGAATAGCGCTGTCGACACCCAGGCACTGATGGAAGAAAACCAGCAGTTGCACGCCGAGTTGCAGGACCTGCTGGAGCAGGCCCGGATCAACCAGCAAATCATGCAGCGCCACCAGGCTTTCGACCTGCGCCTGATCGGCTCAAGCGAATTCCGCGACCTGATCGAAACGGTGTCGCTCTTGATGCCCAACACCTTCAACCTGGAAATCGTCACGCTCTCGCTGGTCGACTACGCGTTCGACGTGCGCCGCATCCTGCACGACCTGCAAATCGGCCTCGACGAATATCCCAACCTGCTGTTCCGGGCCGAAGACGGCCCCGCCCTGCCGCTGGAAAAACCCACGCTCGGCCCCTATCAGGATGACGTGCACCAATCGCTGTTCCCGACCTACCGGCCCGCCAGCGTGGCGATCCTGCCGCTGACGCGTCATCAGACGCTGATCGGCTACCTGGCCCTGGGCAGCGCCCATGAAGGCCGCTTCACCGGCAACCTGGCGACCGACTTCATCGAACGGCTGGCCTCGGTGGTGGCGATCTGCCTGGAAAACGTCATCAACAATGAGCGCCTCAAGCACATCGGATTGACCGACCCGCTCACCGGCGTCAACAACCGCCGCTACATCGAACAACGCATGCAGGAAGAAATCGGCCGCGCCCAACGCGACCGCTCGGCGCTGTCCTGCCTGTTCATCGACATCGACCACTTCAAACGCGTCAACGACAAGTTCGGCCACCAGAGCGGCGACGACGTGTTGCGCGAAGTGGCCACACGCATCAAGAAGGAATTGCGCCTGAGCGATTCGCTCGGCCGTTACGGCGGCGAAGAATTCATCGTGCTGCTGACCCAGGCGACCTTGCACGATGCCGAACGCATCGCCGAACGGATCCGCGCCAGCGTGGCCCAGCAGGCCATCGAGATTGCCGGCGCGGATGAAGCGCTGCAGGTGACCGTCTCCATCGGCGCCGCCTCACAAACACCGCCCGACCGCAGCATGCCGGCCGACCAGGCGCGTCAGAAACTGATCGCCAGCGCCGACGAAGCGCTCTACCGCGCCAAGGAAGGCGGCCGCAACCGGGTGATGCTGGCCGGCTGAAAACGCCTCAGCCGGATCTCGCTGCGCGGTCGCGCACCAGCCACGGCGTGGCGATGATCAAGGCGCCGCCGATCAGATCCTGGACGCGCAATTCCGCCGCGCCGAACAGCCACGCCGATACCGAGGCGATGATGATTTCCACCAGCATGACCACCGCCGTGATGTTCGCCGGCAGCCGCGCCACGCCGTATTGCAGGCACAGGTTGGACACCATGAACAGCACCGACCACAAGGCCAGCGTCGGCACCGACAGCGCGCCGATGGCGCCGGGCCAGGCGATCAATCCGGATGCCGCCAGCGCCGCACCCAGGATAATCGAGAGCAGCGCGCCGCCGCTCAGCATGGCGACCGCACGGGCGCCGTCGGCAACCCCATGCAGGCGACGCAACATGATGTTGTTGACGGCGAAGAAGAAACCGCCGGCCAGCGCCACCCAGTCGGCCAGATCGTGCGGCAAGGACACACCGATGGCCGGCTGATACAACACGATGACGGCGCCGGTGAGGCCCAGTGCAATCCGTAGCAAGGCGCGCTGCGTGATCGGCTCGTGCAGCACCAGTCGCGCCAGGATCACGGCCCAGATCGGCATCAGGTAAAACAGCAGCACCACGCGCACCACGTCGCCGAACGCCACCGCGCCGTTGAAGGCGGTGTTGGTCAGGCCGGATGCAATCGCCACGTAAACCAGCTCGGGATGCTTGCCGATCTCGCGCAGCGATTTGCGCTTGAGCAGCAGCATCCAGATCGTGCAGCAGGAAAAGATGATCGCGGTCGCCCACAGCGGATGGATGCCCTGCTGCTGGAGCGATTTGAAGGCGATCCAGGACAAGCCCCAGATGGTGGTATTGACGAGCAGTGCGCCGACTGCGCGCGGCGGGATGTGTTGCATGAATACCGTTTCAAAAGAAAACGCGACCGTCATTGTAATCGGGTCGCGTGCTTTCTTCGTCTGTTGCTCAGCAATACCTCATATGACCTGGAACCCATGAGTGCCGTCGCGGCCGAGCTGCTCGACCAGGCCGAACTCCCAGTCGAGGTAGGCCTGCATGGCGGAGGCGGGATTGTCGGTGCCTTCGTAGGGACGACGGTAGCGGTCGATGCGCGGCGAGGCCAGCGCAGTCGCGCCGGTCTCAAGCGGCAGGCCGACGACCTTCCAGCCGTTGTTGCCGCCTTCCAGCAGGAACACCGGCTTGTCGGTCAGCGCCGCCAGGTCGCCGATGACGAATGCCGCCAACAGGCTGCTGCCGCAGGTAACCACGTAACGCTCGGCTGCAGGTACCTTCTGCAAGGCTTGCGCCAGTTGCGAGCGCAAGGCAAACCAGGCGCCGGGAATATGCTGTTTGACGTAATTCGCGCTGGTGGAGAAATCCAGCACCACAGTACCCTTGCCTGCCTTGCCTTTGGCTTTGTCTTGTTCCAGCCAGCCGGCCAATGTCTGCGGCGTAATTTTTTCAGAGGACGGCGCCGGCGGCAATTCACGCGGCGCCGGGCCTTGCTCGCTGAACTGCGGCGCGGTCGCGCCATCGAGCACGTAGACTTCCCACGCCATTTGCGCCAGCCACGACGCCGTCAT
>NZ_AJHH01000451.1 GCF_000256565.1 Herbaspirillum lusitanum P6-12
AACGCCGGCGCGCTCCGCCACGGCGAGAGCGTCGGCCGCCGCCTGTACGCGCGTTGCCGCCGTCAGCTCAACCGGAAATTGGCGGCTGTTGCCGTGTTCGAGTTCTTGCCCGGCCAGCGTCCAGCCGATGGTGCCGTTGCGCAGCGCGTGGACCGGGTTGGGAATGCCGGCGTTGACCAGCGATTGCGTACCGATGATGCTGCGCGTCCGGCCGGCGCAGTTGACGATCACGCGCGTGTTCGGATCCGGCGCCAGCTCGCGCACGCGCAAGACCAGCTCGGCGCCGGGCACGCTGATCGAGGTCGGGATGTTCATGTTCTGGTATTCGTCGAAGCGGCGCGCATCGAGCACCACCACGTTTTCCTTCGCGTCGAGCAGAGCCTTTACCTCGGGCGCCGACAGCGAAGGCGTGTGACGCTTGCTTTCCACCAGTTCGCCGAAGGATTTGCTAGGCACGTTGACGTCCTGGAACAGTTCGCCGCCGGCGGCCTTCCACCCCGCCACGCCGCCGTCGAGCACGCTGACGTTGCTATAACCGAGCGCGACGAAACGGCCGGTAGCCTTCTGCGCCAGGCCTTCGCCGTCGTCGAGCACGACAATCGCGGTGTCGCGCCGCGGGATGCGCGCGTAGGCCAGCAGCTCCAGGTGCGAGAACGACAGATTGGAGGCGAACAGCGGATGCGCTTCGGCGTGCGGCGCTTCTTCGCGCACGTCGAGCAGTGCAATTTCACGGCGCGCCAGGAGATCGTCGCGGACTTGTTGAAAGTTTCGTGTATCAACGCCAATGGGGATGCGGATGCTGCTCATGTCGTCTTCGTCTCCTTGGATAAATCCCAGATGTTGGGCAGCGTGTCGTTCGAATAACCCGAGATGAAGGCCTTGCGCGTGCCGTCCGGCTGATACACCGAACGATGCACCGCGCCGATGTTGGCGCCGTAGACGTGCACGCTGATCGACACCCGGTCCGCATGCGCATTGTGCACGCGGTGGATATCGTCGAGGCCGTCGACATTGGGCGAAATCGGCTCCACCATGCCGGGCGTCAATTGTATCGGTTCTCCGTGCGGCGCGAGCGAGCGCTTGCCGTCGCCCTCGTCCCAACGGTAGGACTGCGAATATTCCGAGCCGCGCAGCATGCCGATCAGGCCCCATACGGTATGGTCGTGCACCGGCGTTTGCTGGCCCGGTCCCCAGACGAAGCTGACCACCGAAAAACGCTGCGCCGAATCGACATGCAACAGGTATTGGCGATAGCGTTCCGGATCAGGTTGGGCATAGGCTTCCGGCAGCCAGTCGTCGACTGCGACCAGGTCGCGCAGGAGCTCGGCGCCGTCGTGCAGGATGGCCGCTTCGGCGCTTTCACGCCCGAGCAAATCGGAGAAGGAAGTGATGAAATGACGCAGGCGCTGATGATTGGGCATGGCTGTTTTCCCGGCGGGGCGGCCGCTGGAATCCATCGGCACGCGCGTGAAACTGCGAAAAAAGTGGCGAGCGATGATGATACCGCGCCAGCAGCGCACGGCAGAAATACCAACTGCCTATATGCAAGCAGGTTTTTCTTATGAGACGAGAAGAAGGAAAAGAAGAAAGGAAGTGCGGGAGGAACGATCAGCTCTTGGCCGCGGCCTGCAACGTTTCATACTTGAGCATCAGTTGCTCTTTGGATTCGCGCCAGGCGGGATCGAACGGGATGCAGGCGACCGGGCAGACCTGCTGGCATTGCGGCTCATCGAAGTGGCCGACGCATTCGGTGCACTTGTTGTGGTCGATTTCATAGATCTGCGGCCCCATGTAAATCGCCTCGTTCGGGCACTCGGGCTCGCAGACGTCGCAATTGATGCAATCATCGGTGATCATCAGTGCCATACAAACGCTTCCTTTACATGCAGCATGCCGTCGGACTGCCGACCGGTTTCGTTCCGGCAGGCAATGCAGACATTACAAATCCATCTTGGCCATCTTTTCCTTCAGCCATTTTTCGACCGAGGGAAATACAAACTTCGACACGTCGCCGCCCAGCAGGGCGATTTCGCGCACGATGGTGCCCGATATGAATTGATATTGGTCCGACGGCGTCAGAAACAAGGTTTCCACGTCGGGCAACAGATAACGATTCATGCCGGCCATCTGGAATTCGTATTCGAAATCCGATACCGCGCGCAGGCCGCGCACGATCACGCGGGCATTGTTTTGCCGCACGAAATCCTTGAGCAGCCCGGAAAAACTTTCCACCTGGACATTCGGGTAGTGTCCGAGTATTTCATTTGCTATCGACAGGCGCTCCTCGAGGGAGAAAAACGGCTTCTTGTTTTTGCTGTCCGCTACGCCTACGACCAACTTGTCAAACAATCCCGATGCGCGTCTTACCAGATCTTCATGGCCACGCGTCAACGGATCGAATGTTCCCGGATAAACAGCTGTCACCATCAGGGTCTCTCCTCACCAGCTAAGCAATCAGAACGCGCATTATGCCTGAATTAGTCGATGTTTTTGCGCCGCAATAAATGATAGAAGACCATGCCGGCCTTGTCGGCGCGCACCACTTCCCAGGCTTGCATCCATGCGGGGGCGTCGGCGCCGTCGAGGGCGAACTCGGCTTCGGCATAGACCAGGCCTGTGGGCGCCAGCAGTTGCTGGCAGGCCGGCAGCACCTTTTCCAGCCAGCCCTGGTGATAGGGCGGATCGATGAAGACCAGCTGGAAGCCGCCCGGCTCGCGTTGTGCTGCGTTCTGCGCCGCCGCCAAGGCGTCGCCGCGCAGGATGGCCAGGGTGGCGGCCTTGAGCTTGTCGCGGTTGGCTTCGAGCTGGCGCACGGCGGGGCCGCTGTGCTCGACCATGACCACGCGGCGCGCGCCCCGACTGGCAGCTTCGAAGCCGAGTGCGCCGGAACCGGCGAAGAGGTCCAGGCAGGACACCTCTTCCCAGTTGCCATCGATGAGATGGGTGATCCAGTTGAAGACGGTCTCGCGCACCCGATCCGGTGTGGGCCGCAGGCCTTCGGCGTCCAGCACCGGCAAGGGGGTGCGCTTCCACTGGCCGCCGATGATGCGCACCTGGTGCGGGCCGCCATTGGCGGGCTTGCTGGGCTTGCCGGGCTTGGCCGGCTTGCCGCCGGGACGGGAGGGACTGCTCTTGCTCATGGAATTCCTTGCTGCCTGCAACTTGGGGGATTAGGGGATGAAGGGTCTAGGGGGCGCTTTCGCCGACGATGATGGTGGACAATTCTTCCGGATGCACATGCTTGCGGAAGGCTGCGCGCACGTCCTGCACGCTCACGGCGCGGATGCGTTCGATCCAGTGATCCAGGTAATCCAGCGGCAGGCCGTAATAGCCGATCACCGCGAGGTTGTCGAGAATCTTGCGATTGTTGTCGATGCGCAGCGCGAAGCCGCCGACCAGGTTGTCCTTGGCCGCCTTGAGCTCTGCCGCGGTCGGACCGTCGCGCAGGTAGTCGGCCAGCGTGCGGCGCACCACCCCGAGCGCTTCGGCGGTCTGCTCCTGCTTGGTCTGCAGGCCGATCTGGAACGGCCCCTTCTGCGCCAGCGGCGAGAAGTAGCTGTAGACGCTGTAGGTCAGCGCGCGCTTTTCGCGCACTTCATTGGTCAGGCGCGAGACGAAACCGCCGCCGCCGAGGATGTAGTTGCCGACCGTCAGCGCGAAGAAATCCGGATCGCCGCGCACCAGCGCCGGCATGCCGATCAGGATATGCGACTGCGAAGCGGGATGGCTGATGCGCTGGTCCTTGGGCGCGGTGAGCGCGACTTCCGGCAAGGCCGGCAACGCCAGGCCTTGCGGCAACTGCTGCGTCAGCCTTTGCGCGATCTGGTCGGCCTGGGCGCGCGTGACGTCGCCGATCATGGCGACCACGGCGCGGTTGGCGACATAGTGCGTGCGATGGAAGGCGACCAGGTCGTCGCGCGTAATGGCGGCAACGCTGTCTTCGCTTTCCTGGCGCGCGTAGGGATGCGTTCCGTAGAGCGCCGCCCAGAATGCCTTGGCGGCGATATCTTCGGCCTTGGTCTGCGACTCGCGCACGTCGGCGATGGTGCGTGCCTTGTCGCGGGCGAACAGCGCCTCGGGGAAGCTCGGCTGCGCCAGCGTGCGCGCCAGCAAGCCGATCGCAGCGTCGCGTTCGGCGGCAC
>NZ_AJHH01000452.1 GCF_000256565.1 Herbaspirillum lusitanum P6-12
CTGGGGACGCCACGGGTGAGCTGAGCGTTGGTCAGCGAAGCCAGTCCGGATTTGCCGTCGGGATCGCGGCGCGCACCGGCGTCGAATTCCACGCTCAGATCGAGCATTGGAATCGCGTGGTTTTCCACGAACAGCACGCGCGCGCCGTTGGGCAGCGACCACGACTGGATCTGCAGGGCCGCTTGCGCCTGCACTGCAAAGCCGCCGAGAACAACAGCGCAAAACAACAAGTATTTTTTCATCTTGATACCGGACCAATCTACTTCAAAATAAACGGAAACGACCTGCACTCTTGCTCATCCATCCTGCCCGGCCGGAGCGGCCGCTGCCGCAACAGCAGCGGCGCCGGTCTTGCCATCCACCCATTCAATGATCGGCTGCCATTGCTCGATATCGCGCTGCAGGCGCGACGGCGCGATGTCCCACAGGGTCAGGCCGTGCGCCGCCAGTTGCACGTAGTTCTGCGTGTCGCGCAGATAACTCAGCACCGGCAGGTTGAGGCCTTCGATGAAGCGATGCAGCTGATCGGCCGAACGCGTGCGTGCGTCGACGCGCATGCCGACGATGCCGACGTCGATGTCGCCCTGGCGCACGGCTTTTTCGTCCGCCAGCCGACGCAGGAAATCCTGTGTCGCCAGGATGTCGAAAATCGACGGCTGCAAAGGCACGATCACCTTGTCCGCCATTTTGAGGACGTCGTTCAGGCGCCAACCATGCAAGCCTGCGGGCGTGTCCAGCACGACGTGCGTGGTGCCTTTGGGCGGCTTGGCGATGTAGTCTTCGCTGATCTCCCAGGTGGCGATCGGCGGCGCTGCCGGCGGCCGGATGTTGAGCCACGCACGCGCCGACTGTTGGCGATCGGTATCGCCCAGCAGCACGCCGTGACCGCGGCTGGCGAAGTAGCCGGCGAGGTTGGTCGAGAGAGTGCTTTTACCTACGCCGCCTTTGGGGTTCGCAACGACGATCACTGGCATGCTATTCCTCCGTAAGAGTGCAACTGAAGATCAATCGGCAGATCAGGGTGTTCGTGTATTGCAGCTTGCCCCGGCCAAACTGCGCTCAGCGCAGCGGACCTGGCGGCGGACCCGTCTTCTTGCCGGACAGAGGCAAGGGTTCCAGCGTCGCCACGGTCAGCTTGTCGTCGCTGAAATACTTCTGCGCCACTGCCTGCACCTGCTGCGGCGTGACCGATTTGAGGCGCTCGACGATGCGGTCGATGTTCTTGTGCGACAGGCCGGACATTTCCATCACGCCGATTTCCATGGCCTGGCCGAAAATGGAGTCGCGCTTATAGACCTGCGATGCAATCAATTGCGTTTTGACACGCTGCAATTCCGGCTCCGACACGCCGTCGCGAGCGATGCGTTCAACTTCGGCGCGCAGCAGGGTTTCCAGTTGCGCGGTGGTGGTGCCGGTGGCCGGACTGCCTTCCAGCGTGAACAGGGTCGGGCCGCGCGTGATGTCGTCGTAGCCCGCGCCGACACTGTTGGCGACCTTGTCGGTGCGCACCAGCTTGTCGTTCAGGCGCGCGTTGTCGTAGCCGTCGAGCACCGCCGACAGCACGTCGAGCGCATAGACGTCCTGGTCTTTCTCGACTTCGCGCAGCGTGGGCACCTTGAACGCCAGGATGACGTAGGGATTCTCCGCCGGCGCCTTGACGGTTACGCGGCGAAGGCCGTTCTGTTCGGGTTCGTTCTGCGGCTTGCCGCGCACGATGATTCTGGACGGAATCGGCCCGAAGTATTTCTCCGCCAGCGCCGCCACCTTTGACGCGCTGACGTCGCCGCTGACCACCAGCGTGGCGTTGTTGGGCGCGTACCAGCGGCGATACCAGTCTTCGATGTCGCGGATGGTCATGTGCTGCAGGTCGTCCATCCAGCCGACCACCGGATGATGATAGGGATGGGCCACGAAGGCGGCGGCGTGCAGCGCTTCGTTCATCAGGCCTTGCGGCTGGTCGTCGGTGCGCCAGCGGCGCTCTTCCATGACGACGCGGATTTCCTTGGCGAACTCGTTCTGGTCGAACTGCAGGTTGCGCATCCGGTCGGCTTCCAGCGCCATCACCGCTTCCAGGCGACCGTGCTCGACCTGCTGGAAGTAGGCGGTGTAGTCGCGGTTGGTGAAGGCGTTCTCGCGACCGCCGAGTTCGGCGACCAGGCGGCTGAATTCGCCGACCTTGTGCTTTCTGGTGCCCTTGAACATCATGTGTTCCAGCGCGTGGGCGATGCCGGTGGTGCCGTTGGTCTCGTCGATCGAGCCGACCTTGTACCAGACCATCTGGACCGCGGTAGGCGCGCGATGGTCTTCCTTGACGATGATTTTCATGCCGTTTTTAAGCGTGAATTCAGTAGCCTGCGCGGCTGCCGGCGTAGACGCCTGAGCCGTCGCCGGGCCGGAAGACTGGGCCCGGACCGCCAGGCCGTAGCCCGCCAGGGACGCAAACACCAAACCGGTCGACAGGATTGCTCTGATCTTCAAATTCATGCGCTGTGCTCTGATAGAATGCGGGGGCTGGCCAAGGACCGCCCGGACGGCAGTATCCGGGCATGAGGCTGGCCAATTGTACCTTGTTCATTGCGATTTCCCGCCTGGAAAACGGCCGGAAACGCCCTCCATCAGACACCGCAGCCACTTTCGACAGAGCCAGCCCAGCATCCGATGTTTAGTTTCTTCAAGAAAAAAACCCAGCCCGAACCCGCCGTTGCCAAAGAAGCAGCGCCTCCGGCCGCATCCATCCCGGCGCCGGCTGCAACGGTTCCGCCTACGCCCGAAGAGATCGTCGAAGCCGCACCACCATCGGCCGAGGCCAAGCGTTCCTGGCTGGCCCGCCTCAAGAGCGGCCTGTCCAAAACGTCCAGCAACCTGACCACGCTGTTCGTCGGCGCCAAGATCGGCGACGAGCTGTATGAAGAACTGGAATCGGCCCTGCTGGTCTCCGACGCCGGCGTCGAGGCCACCCAGTGGCTGCTGGACGAACTGAAGAAGAAGGTCAAGGCTGAACGCCTGACCGAAGCCGATCAGGTGCGCCAGGCTTTGCGCGCGCTGCTCATCGAGATGCTGCGCCCATTGCAGAAGCCGCTGGTGCTGGGTCGCCATCAACCGCTGGTGATGATGATCGCGGGCGTCAACGGCGCCGGCAAAACCACTACCATCGGCAAGCTGGCCAAGCATCTGCAGGCGCACGATCAATCAGTGCTGCTGGCTGCGGGCGACACCTTCCGCGCCGCCGCGCGCGAGCAGTTGACGATCTGGGGCGAGCGCAACAATATCACCGTGATTTCGCAGGAGTCGGGTGATCCGGCGGCGGTGGCCTACGACGCCGTGCATTCGGCTACGGCGCGCGGCACCAACGTCGTCATGGTCGACACCGCCGGCCGCCTGCCGACCCAGTTGCACCTGATGGACGAGCTCAAGAAGATCAAGCGCGTCATCGGCAAGGCCATGGATACGGCGCCGCATGAAGTACTGCTGGTCATCGACGGCAATACCGGCCAGAATGCGCTGGCGCAGGTCAAGGCATTCGACGACGCGCTCGGCCTCACCGGCCTGGTCGTGACCAAGCTGGACGGCACCGCCAAGGGCGGCATCCTGGCGGCCATCGCCAGAACGCGCCCGGTGCCGCTGTATTTCATCGGGGTGGGCGAGTCGATCGACGACCTGCAGGCATTCGACGCTGAAGAATTCGTAGACGCCTTGCTAAGCTAAGCAAAATTGAACCACGCCCAGGAAAAACAAATCCACCACCGACGATGATCGAATTCGCCAAGGTCTCCAAACAATATTCACGCGACGTCTTTGCGTTGCGCGACATCACGCTTTCGGTTCAGAAGGGCGAGCTGCTGTTCCTGGCCGGCCCGTCCGGCGCCGGCAAGTCGACCCTGCTCAAGATGATCGCGGCCATGGAGCGCCCCAGCGCCGGCACGCTCAGCGTCAACGGCCAGAGCATCAACACCATCAAGCCCTCGGGCATGCCTTACCTGCGCCGCAACCTCGGCCTGATTTTCCAGCAACAACGCCTGCTGCAGGATCGCAACATCCTGGCCAACGTGATGCTGCCGCTGATCGTTACCGGCGCGTCGCGTTCGGACGCTGAAAAGCGCGCCCGCGCTGCGCTGGACAAGGTCGACCTGCTCGACAAGGCGACTTCCGGCCCGCAGGAACTGTCCGGCGGCGAACAGCAGCGCGTGGCGATCGCGCGCGCCATCGTCAACCGCCCGCAGATCATCCTGGCCGACGAGCCGACCGCCAACCTCGACCGCGACAACGCCAACAAGGTGCTGGCTGCGCTCAAGTCCTTCCACGGCGTCGGCGTGACCTGCCTGATCTCGACCCATGACGAGCAATACCTGACCGGCGCGGATCGCATCATTTATCTCGACCGCGGCCGCATCGTCGACGGCTGGCACAACGGCGTCAGCAATCCGGTGGAGATTTCGCAATGAACTGGCTGCGCCAACATTTCTTCGCCTTCGCCGACGCCTTCCACCATCTGCTGCGTTCGCCCGGCAACTTCATCCTCAACGTGCTGGTGGTGTCGATCGCGCTGGCGCTGCCGTTCGCCGGCCTGACCGTGCTTGAAAACGTGCGTCCGGTCTCGGAACAACTCGCGGTCGAGCCCGAGATCAGCATCTTCCTGAAAATGGACGTCTCGCGCGAGAAGGCCATCGCGCTGGCCGGCAACATCCGTGCCGTGCTGGCCGACAATGGCAGCGCCGCACGCGTCAATTTCACCCCGCGCGAAAAGGCCTTTGACACGCTCAAGAGCAAGACCGGCCTCAATGACGTGCTGGCGACGCTGGGCGCCAATCCCTTGCCTGACAGCTATGTGCTTAAGATGTCCGGCTTCCAGGACGCCATGGACGCCACCCGTGTCGACGACATCGCGCAAAAGCTCAAGGCCATGCCAGGCGTCGACACGGTGCAGATCGATTCGGCCTGGGTCAAGCGGCTGGCTGCGCTGCTGCGCATCTTGCGGCTGGTGCTGCTGTTCCTGGGCATCACGCTGGGTGCGGTGGTGGTGGCCGTGGTGTTCAACACCATTCGCCTGCAGGTCATGACGCAATACGAGGAAATCGAAGTCTCGCGCCTGCTCGGCGCCACCAACGCCTTCATCCACCGGCCGTTTTATTACACCGGCGCCCTGCTCGGCGTGTGCGCGGGCGGAGTGGCGCTGGGCCTGGTGGTGCTAGCGCTGCAGCCGCTGAACCTGGCGATCACCGACTTCGCCCGTCTGTACGCCTCCGAATTCCGCCTGGCGCCACCCAGCCTCTCGGCCATCGGTTTCCTGCTCGGCGTCAGCGCCCTGCTCGGCCTGATCGGCGCCATGCTGTCAGTCAAACGGCACTTGTCGCGGCTGGCCTGAGCCCCACCCAATCTCCTCTTGAAATGGCAACAGCTCCTTTGATGGAATTGTTGCCATTTTTCAATGTTGCCCTGCAAAATTTGTTACAGCTTTATGCTTGAAACAAGCAACTTTGGCCCCCAGATTTCCTCTAATTCTTGCGATGAAATGCCAATTGGCAAAAAAACGGCCATAGAAATTAGCTATTTCTTTCTTCCAGATTCGTTATTAGCACTCTCAATTGAGGAGTGCTAAAATAGTTGATAGAAATAGTGCGGCTTTAAGGCAACTGCCAAATTTACGCATCGCTTCCTCACAGGAACCAAGGAGAATCAATGAAATCAGCTACTGCACTCATGCCCGTCGAGACCAATGCGCTTGCGCTCGGCTTCTCCGGCAGCCTGGGCAACATTGACGCCTACATTTCGGCCGTCAATCGCCTGCCGATGCTGACGCAAGCTGAAGAAGTGTCGCTGGCCCGCGCCCTGCGCGAAAAGAATGACCTTGGCGCCGCTCAAAAGCTGGTGCTTTCCCATCTGCGTCTGGTGGTGTCGATCGCCCGTGGCTATCTCGGCTACGGCCTGCCGCACGCCGACCTGATCCAGGAAGGCAATATCGGCCTGATGAAGGCGGTCAAGCGCTTCGACCCCGATCAAAACGTTCGTCTCGTTTCCTACGCGATGCACTGGATCAAGGCCGAAATGCACGAGTACATCCTGAAGAACTGGCGTCTGGTCAAGGTCGCGACGACCAAGGCCCAACGCAAGCTGTTCTTCAACCTGCGCAGCCACAAGACGGGCCTCGACGCCATGACGCCGGCGCAAGTCGACGCATTGGCCAAGACGCTGGATGTCAAGCGCGAAGAAGTCATTGAAATGGAAACCCGCTTGTCCGGTCGCGATGTTGCGCTGGAAGCGCCGACCGACGATGACGACGACAAGTTCGCTCCGATCGCTTACCTGTCTTCGGACAACAACGAACCGACCCGCGTGATGGAAGCCAAGCAATACGACCGGCTGCAATCGGAAGGCCTGGAAGCCGCGCTGAGCAAGCTCGACGACCGTTCGCGCCGCATCGTGGAAGCCCGCTGGCTGGCCAATGACGACGGTAGCGGTGCGACGTTGCACGAACTGGCTGACGAATTCGGCGTGTCCGCCGAGCGTATCCGTCAGATCGAAGCGGTGGCGTTGAAGAAGATGAAGGGTTCGCTGCAGGCTTTTGCCTGATACTGATCACCAGGCAAACCCGATCGCGCGCGCCATCGTCAACCGCCCGCAGATCATCCTGGCCGACGAGCCGACCGCCAACCTCGACCGCGACAACGCCAACAAGGTGCTGGCTGCGCTCAAGTCCTTCCACGGCGTCGGCGTGACCTGCCTGATCTCGACCCATGACGAGCAATACCTGACCGGCGCGGATCGCATCATTTATCTCGACCGCGGCCGCATCGTCGACGGCTGGCACAAGCGCTGGGCGCCAATCCCTTGCCTGACAGCTATGTGCTTAAGATGTCCGGCTTCCAGGACGCCATGGACGCCACCCGTGTCGACGACATCGCGCAAAAGCTCAAGGCCATGCCAGGCGTCGACACGGTGCAGATCGATTCGGCCTGGGTCAAGCGGCTGGCTGCGCTGCTGCGCATCTTGCGGCTGGTGCTGCTGTTCCTGGGCATCACGCTGGGTGCGGTGGTGGTGGCCGTGGTGTTCAACACCATTCGCCTGCAGGTCATGACGCAATACGAGGAAATCGAAGTCTCGCGCCTGCTCGGCGCCACCAACGCCTTCATCCACCGGCCGTTTTATTACACCGGCGCCCTGCTCGGCGTGTGCGCGGGCGGAGTGGCGCTGGGCCTGGTGGTGCTAGCGCTGCAGCCGCTGAACCTGGCGATCACCGACTTCGCCCGTCTGTACGCCTCCGAATTCCGCCTGGCGCCACCCAGCCTCTCGGCCATCGGTTTCCTGCTCGGCGTCAGCGCCCTGCTCGGCCTGATCGGCGCCATGCTGTCAGTCAAACGGCACTTGTCGCGGCTGGCCTGAGCCCCACCCAATCTCCTCTTGAAATGGCAACAGCTCCTTTGATGGAATTGTTGCCATTTTTCAATGTTGCCCTGCAAAATTTGTTACAGCTTTATGCTTGAAACAAGCAACTTTGGCCCCCAGATTTCCTCTAATTCTTGCGATGAAATGCCAATTGGCAAAAAAACGGCCATAGAAATTAGCTATTTCTTTCTTCCAGATTCGTTATTAGCACTCTCAATTGAGGAGTGCTAAAATAGTTGATAGAAATAGTGCGGCTTTAAGGCAACTGCCAAATTTACGCATCGCTTCCTCACAGGAACCAAGGAGAATCAATGAAATCAGCTACTGCACTCATGCCCGTCGAGACCAATGCGCTTGCGCTCGGCTTCTCCGGCAGCCTGGGCAACATTGACGCCTACATTTCGGCCGTCAATCGCCTGCCGATGCTGACGCAAGCTGAAGAAGTGTCGCTGGCCCGCGCCCTGCGCGAAAAGAATGACCTTGGCGCCGCTCAAAAGCTGGTGCTTTCCCATCTGCGTCTGGTGGTGTCGATCGCCCGTGGCTATCTCGGCTACGGCCTGCCGCACGCCGACCTGATCCAGGAAGGCAATATCGGCCTGATGAAGGCGGTCAAGCGCTTCGACCCCGATCAAAACGTTCGTCTCGTTTCCTACGCGATGCACTGGATCAAGGCCGAAATGCACGAGTACATCCTGAAGAACTGGCGTCTGGTCAAGGTCGCGACGACCAAGGCCCAACGCAAGCTGTTCTTCAACCTGCGCAGCCACAAGACGGGCCTCGACGCCATGACGCCGGCGCAAGTCGACGCATTGGCCAAGACGCTGGATGTCAAGCGCGAAGAAGTCATTGAAATGGAAACCCGCTTGTCCGGTCGCGATGTTGCGCTGGAAGCGCCGACCGACGATGACGACGACAAGTTCGCTCCGATCGCTTACCTGTCTTCGGACAACAACGAACCGACCCGCGTGATGGAAGCCAAGCAATACGACCGGCTGCAATCGGAAGGCCTGGAAGCCGCGCTGAGCAAGCTCGACGACCGTTCGCGCCGCATCGTGGAAGCCCGCTGGCTGGCCAATGACGACGGTAGCGGTGCGACGTTGCACGAACTGGCTGACGAATTCGGCGTGTCCGCCGAGCGTATCCGTCAGATCGAAGCGGTGGCGTTGAAGAAGATGAAGGGTTCGCTGCAGGCTTTTGCCTGATACTGATCACCAGGCAAACCCGGGCGACGCTGGGCGCCAATCCCTTGCCTGACAGCTATGTGCTTAAGATGTCCGGCTTCCAGGACGCCATGGACGCCACCCGTGTCGACGACATCGCGCAAAAGCTCAAGGCCATGCCAGGCGTCGACACGGTGCAGATCGATTCGGCCTGGGTCAAGCGGCTGGCTGCGCTGCTGCGCATCTTGCGGCTGGTGCTGCTGTTCCTGGGCATCACGCTGGGTGCGGTGGTGGTGGCCGTGGTGTTCAACACCATTCGCCTGCAGGTCATGACGCAATACGAGGAAATCGAAGTCTCGCGCCTGCTCGGCGCCACCAACGCCTTCATCCACCGGCCGTTTTATTACACCGGCGCCCTGCTCGGCGTGTGCGCGGGCGGAGTGGCGCTGGGCCTGGTGGTGCTAGCGCTGCAGCCGCTGAACCTGGCGATCACCGACTTCGCCCGTCTGTACGCCTCCGAATTCCGCCTGGCGCCACCCAGCCTCTCGGCCATCGGTTTCCTGCTCGGCGTCAGCGCCCTGCTCGGCCTGATCGGCGCCATGCTGTCAGTCAAACGGCACTTGTCGCGGCTGGCCTGAGCCCCACCCAATCTCCTCTTGAAATGGCAACAGCTCCTTTGATGGAATTGTTGCCATTTTTCAATGTTGCCCTGCAAAATTTGTTACAGCTTTATGCTTGAAACAAGCAACTTTGGCCCCCAGATTTCCTCTAATTCTTGCGATGAAATGCCAATTGGCAAAAAAACGGCCATAGAAATTAGCTATTTCTTTCTTCCAGATTCGTTATTAGCACTCTCAATTGAGGAGTGCTAAAATAGTTGATAGAAATAGTGCGGCTTTAAGGCAACTGCCAAATTTACGCATCGCTTCCTCACAGGAACCAAGGAGAATCAATGAAATCAGCTACTGCACTCATGCCCGTCGAGACCAATGCGCTTGCGCTCGGCTTCTCCGGCAGCCTGGGCAACATTGACGCCTACATTTCGGCCGTCAATCGCCTGCCGATGCTGACGCAAGCTGAAGAAGTGTCGCTGGCCCGCGCCCTGCGCGAAAAGAATGACCTTGGCGCCGCTCAAAAGCTGGTGCTTTCCCATCTGCGTCTGGTGGTGTCGATCGCCCGTGGCTATCTCGGCTACGGCCTGCCGCACGCCGACCTGATCCAGGAAGGCAATATCGGCCTGATGAAGGCGGTCAAGCGCTTCGACCCCGATCAAAACGTTCGTCTCGTTTCCTACGCGATGCACTGGATCAAGGCCGAAATGCACGAGTACATCCTGAAGAACTGGCGTCTGGTCAAGGTCGCGACGACCAAGGCCCAACGCAAGCTGTTCTTCAACCTGCGCAGCCACAAGACGGGCCTCGACGCCATGACGCCGGCGCAAGTCGACGCATTGGCCAAGACGCTGGATGTCAAGCGCGAAGAAGTCATTGAAATGGAAACCCGCTTGTCCGGTCGCGATGTTGCGCTGGAAGCGCCGACCGACGATGACGACGACAAGTTCGCTCCGATCGCTTACCTGTCTTCGGACAACAACGAACCGACCCGCGTGATGGAAGCCAAGCAATACGACCGGCTGCAATCGGAAGGCCTGGAAGCCGCGCTGAGCAAGCTCGACGACCGTTCGCGCCGCATCGTGGAAGCCCGCTGGCTGGCCAATGACGACGGTAGCGGTGCGACGTTGCACGAACTGGCTGACGAATTCGGCGTGTCCGCCGAGCGTATCCGTCAGATCGAAGCGGTGGCGTTGAAGAAGATGAAGGGTTCGCTGCAGGCTTTTGCCTGATACTGATCACCAGGCAAACCCGCAGCAATGAAAAAGGCGCTCGATTGAGCGCCTTTTCTTTTGTCCGCAGAGTCCGTTCAGGACAGCAGCAATTTCAGGTCATGCACGATGGGCTCGGCACCCTGGCCGTGCCGCACGAACAGGCGGATATGTCCCTGCGGATCGAACACGTAGCTGCCGGCGGTGTGGTCCATCGTGTAGCTGCCCGCCGTCTTGCCCGGCACCTTCTGGTAGAACACCTTGAATTCCTTGGCCACCTTGGCGGTGGCGGCCTCGTCGCCGTACAGGCCGAGGAAGCGCTTGTCGAAGGCCGGCACATACTGCGACAGGATCTGCGGCGTATCGCGCGCCGGATCGACGGTCACGAACAGCACCTGCACCTTGTCGGCTTGCGGGCCGAGTTCCTTCATCACGTTCGCCATCTCGGCCATGGTGGTCGGGCAGACGTCCGGGCATTGCGTATAGCCGAAGAACATCACCACCGCCTTGCCCTTGAAATCGGCCAGCGTACGCGGCTTGCCGTTGTGGTCGGTGAGCGCGAAGTCCTTGGCGTATTCCAGGCCGGTGACGTCGGTGTTGACGAATTTTTCGGCAGCGCTTTGCTGGCAGCCAGCCAGCGACAGCATGCCGAGGGCCAGCAGCGCGGCCGGCAGGAAAGACAGCAAACGTTTCATCAGAAAGTCCTGAACAGCAGGTAATGGTCGACCAGCAGCGCGGCGAACAGGATCGACAGGTAGATGATCGAGAATGTGAAAGCCTTGCGCGCAATCAGATCGGTGTAGTGGCGGTAGATCTGCCAGGCGTAATGGAAGAAAATCAATCCCAGCACAATCGCCGTACCCAGGTAGATCAAGCCGCTCATGCCGACCGCGAACGGCAGCATGGTGGTGGCGATCAGCGCGATGGTATAGAGCAGGATATGGAATTGCGTCAGCTTCATGCCGTGCGTGATGGGCAGCATCGGCAGGCCGGATTTGGCGTAGTCGTCGCGGCGGTACATCGCCAGCGCCCAGAAGTGCGGCGGCGTCCAGATGAAGATGATCAGCACCAGGATCCATGCCTGCATCGGCACGTCGTTGGCAATCGCGGCCCAGCCCAGCGCCGGCGGCATGGCGCCCGACAGGCCGCCGATGACGATGTTCTGCGGCGTCGACGGCTTGAGGATGATGGTGTAGATGATGGCGTAGCCGACAAAGGTCGCCAGCGTCAGCCACATGGTGAGCGGATTGACCAGGCTGTACAGGACCCACATGCCCATGCCGCCGATCACGCCGGAAAACACCAGCGTCTGCGCCACGGTGATTTCGCCGCGCGCCATCGGACGGCGTGCGGTGCGCGCCATGCGCGAATCGATCTCGCGTTCCACCAGGCAATTGATGGCGAAAGCGGCGCCGGCCAACAGCCAGATACCGATGGTGGCGAACACGACCTTGCGCCAGTCGGGCAATTCCGGCGTCGCCAGGAACATGCCGATGACGGCGCAGAATACCGCCAGCTGCGTCACGCGCGGCTTGGTCAAGGCCCAGTACTGGGCGATGCGATTGGGTTGTGCGGTCAATGTGGTCATGTCTTCAAAACGGTGCGGGAACGACGCGTACGGCCTCGACGGCGGGGGCATGTCTGGTCTTGTAGTTTAACATGACCAGCAAAAGCAGCAGCAGCGCCGCACCGCCGTTGTGCACGACGGCAATGGCCAGTGGCCAGTTCAGGTAAATCGTCGCCAATCCAGTGACCAGCTGCAACGCGATCACGATCAGCAGCCCGCGTCCGGTCTTGCGCAAGCCGCCGTCGCTGAGTGCCTTGTGCGCCAGCCAGGCGATGTAGGCGACCACCACGAAGGCGAACGTGCGATGCACCCAATGGATCGCGGTCAGCGCCGGAAACGGCAAGTATTCGCCGTCGGCAGTCTTGCCCAGGTGGCGCCACAGCGTGAAGCCGTTGTCGAAATCCATCTGCGGAATCAGCGCGCCGTGGCACAGCGGGAAATCGTTGCACGCCAGCGCCGCATAGTTGGTGCTGACCCAGCCGCCCAGCGCAACCTGCACCGTCAGCAGCAACAGGCCGAGCAGCGCCGGCAACGCGGCCGGGCGACGACACCGGCGCATGCACATTCTGGCGCGCGCCCAGCCAGGTCAGCATGGCCAGCAGCGTCAGGCCGAGCAGCAAATGTATCGTGACGATCACTGGCTGCAGCTTCATCGTCACGGTCCAGGCGCCGAACGCGCCCTGCAGGCAGACGAACAGGAACAGCAGCGTCGGAAACCAAGGCCGGAACTTGAGCTCGGTCCGCCCCGACTTGATCCAGCGCCGCCATGCAATCACCATCAGCGTGATGATCAGCACGCCGACCGCCATCGCCAGGTAGCGATGGATCATTTCTATCCAGGCCTTGGCAACCGTCACCGGCCCGGTCGGCATGGCTTCCTGTGCGGCGCTGATATGTTCATGCGCCAGCAGCGGATTGGAATGGCCATAGCAACCCGGCCAGTCGGGACAGCCCAGGCCGGAATCGGTCAGCCGCGTGAAGGCGCCGAACATGATCAGGTCGAAGGTCAGGAACAGCGTGATCCAGACCAGCTTGCGGTATTTGTCGGCATCGTTGGACACCCAGGTCAGCGTCAGCGGAATCAGCGCGACCAGCAGGCCCATGACGGCAAGTTGAATCAGCATGGCAACCTTATCCTATGCTCGATGCGCGCAGCAGTTTGCTGATGTCCTTCTTGACCTTGTTGGGGTCGGCGTCCTTGGGGAAGCGCATCATCAGATTGCCGCGCGGGTCGATCATGTAGAGATGGTCTTCCACGCTGGTGCCGGCGTCGGTCGGCAGCCAGGCCTTGAGCAGTTTCGGATCCACGCGCAGCATGTCGGTGCCGTCGTATTCGCGCATGAGCATGGTGTCGAGCGGCTGGGCGTCGGTGGGGACGGCCGGGCGACGACACCGGCGCATGCACATTCTGGCGCGCGCCCAGCCAGGTCAGCATGGCCAGCAGCGTCAGGCCGAGCAGCAAATGTATCGTGACGATCACTGGCTGCAGCTTCATCGTCACGGTCCAGGCGCCGAACGCGCCCTGCAGGCAGACGAACAGGAACAGCAGCGTCGGAAACCAAGGCCGGAACTTGAGCTCGGTCCGCCCCGACTTGATCCAGCGCCGCCATGCAATCACCATCAGCGTGATGATCAGCACGCCGACCGCCATCGCCAGGTAGCGATGGATCATTTCTATCCAGGCCTTGGCAACCGTCACCGGCCCGGTCGGCATGGCTTCCTGTGCGGCGCTGATATGTTCATGCGCCAGCAGCGGATTGGAATGGCCATAGCAACCCGGCCAGTCGGGACAGCCCAGGCCGGAATCGGTCAGCCGCGTGAAGGCGCCGAACATGATCAGGTCGAAGGTCAGGAACAGCGTGATCCAGACCAGCTTGCGGTATTTGTCGGCATCGTTGGACACCCAGGTCAGCGTCAGCGGAATCAGCGCGACCAGCAGGCCCATGACGGCAAGTTGAATCAGCATGGCAACCTTATCCTATGCTCGATGCGCGCAGCAGTTTGCTGATGTCCTTCTTGACCTTGTTGGGGTCGGCGTCCTTGGGGAAGCGCATCATCAGATTGCCGCGCGGGTCGATCATGTAGAGATGGTCTTCCACGCTGGTGCCGGCGTCGGTCGGCAGCCAGGCCTTGAGCAGTTTCGGATCCACGCGCAGCATGTCGGTGCCGTCGTATTCGCTCGATGCGCTCCATTTCCTTGCCCTGCATCAGGCGCAGCTGGCGCATGGCAAACAAGCGGGTCTTGCAGGCGTTGTCGCATTCGCCGCCTGACACCTGCAACAGGACCCACTTGCCCTTGTAGTCTTCCAGCCTGGCCGGCTTGCCGTCGAGTGCGGTGCTGCCCAGCGGCGGGATCGGATATTCGCGCGGGTCGAGCAGCGTGCCGTAATTGGTGCGGCTCTCCGGCTTGATTACGTAATAGGTCAAATACGATGCGATCATCGGCGCGGCGCACACCGCCACCACCAGCAGCAGCTTCCAGCGGCCGCTCTTGCGTTGTTGATCCTGCGGTTGATCCCGCGATAGATCCTTACTCTGCTCTTTGTTTTTTTCCACTTCGGAATCCTGTGACAACGAAAAAAATCACGGCCATCAAGGCCAGTGCATACCATTGCACGGCGTAGCCGCGATGACGGTCTATTCCCAGCGACGGCGCCGGCCAATCGCGCACCAAGCCATCCTTGATCTCGCCCGACTGTTCCACCACGAACGGCGCCAGCGGCAATTGGCTGGCGCGCGCGTAGGCGGCGATGTCGAGGTTCTGCATGATCGCACCGGGACGCGGCGCCTCGGCCGCGCCGAGCTGCAGCAAGTGGCCGGCGTCGCTGCGGATCACGCCTTCAATTTCAACTTCATCCGCCGGTGTCGGCACCGTCCCGCCCAGCCGCGTTCGATCAGGATTGCCGACTCTGCGGAGCCGGCTATTTTAAACGGCATCAGCACATAGAATCCGGGCACGCCATTGTAGGGGCGATTTTCCAGGTAAGTTACCCACGCGGGCACGAAGCGGCCGCGCAGTTTGACGTGGCGGAATTCGGCCTCGGCGACGTCGATCCCGGCGGCGTTTTCCAGCGTCATGGCCGGGGCCGACTGGCGCGCCGCCATCTTCGCCTGGATCGCCTGCTTCTCGTCGCCGCGCCTGGTCTGCCACTGGCCCAGCGACACGCCGATGGCCGCCACGATCAGGGTGGCCAACAGCGGAATCCATCGAATACGGAATCTGATTGGCATTACAATGTCTCTTTATTCAACCCGCTCCGCACGCTGCGGCGCCTTCCTCTTTACTCTCCTGCAACCGCCATGAAAATCATCGTCGCCATCGCTTTCGTGCTCATCATCGGCAGCCTTGCATCGGCCCTGCTGTTCATGATGCGCGACAAGGGCAAGAGCAATCGCACGGTGTACGCGCTGACGATGCGCGTGGGATTTTCGGTGCTGCTGTTCATCCTGCTGCTGATCGCTTATCGCCTGGGCTGGATACAGCCGACCGGCATTCGCTGACTGCTGTCGCCGCTGCCACCAATACTGCCACTACTGCCCGAGCCGCCACAGCTTACACGATGCCGCGCGCGCTTTCCTGATTTTTCGACGAATGTTTGGCCCGTAAAAAAATTGTTGGCCGAGCGGGTAGTCGTTACAGCCAGTAGACGACGACGTACAGACCCAGCCAGACCACGTCCACAAAGTGCCAGTACCAGGCGGCGCCTTCGAAACCCCATTTTTTGTTGGCCGAGCGGGTAGTCGTTACAGCCAGTAGACGACGACGTACAGACCCAGCCAGACCACGTCCACAAAGTGCCAGTACCAGGCGGCGCCTTCGAAGGCGAAGTGGTGTTCCGGCGTGAAGTGGCCGCGCAGCACGCGGTACAGCACCACCGACAACATGATCGCGCCCATGGTCACGTGGAAGCCATGGAAGCCGGTCAGCATGAAGAAGGTCGAACCGTAGATGCCGGAGGTGAGCTTGAGGTTCAGCTCGCTGTAGGCATGCATGTATTCGTAAGCCTGGAAGCCCATGAAAATCGCACCCAGCAGCACGGTGGCGAACAGCCAGATCGCGGTTTGCGCACGATGGCCGGCGCGCAGCGCATGGTGCGAAATCGTCAGCGTCACGCCGGAAGTCAGCAACAATGCGGTGTTGATGGTCGGGATCGGGAACGGGCCCATGGTCTGGAACGATTCGATCGTGCGGGCCGGACCGATGTTGCCCCAGTGCGCAGCGAAGTCGGGCCAGATCACCTTGTGATCCAGATCGGCCAGCCACGGCATGGTGATGCTGCGGGCATAGAACAACGCACCGAAGAACGCCGCGAAGAACATCACTTCGGAGAAGATGAACCAGCCCATGCTCCAGCGGAACGAGGCATCGATGCGCGCGCTGTACTGACCGGATTCGGACTCGCCGATGGCCTGGCCGAACCATTTGTACAGCACCACCAGCACGGCGACAATGCCGATCAGGTTGAGCGGCATGCCCCAGGAATAGCTGTTGACCCATGCCGATGCGCCGGCCATGGTGGCCAGCATTGCAATACCCGCCAGCACCGGCCACTGCGAGGGACCAGGTACAAAATAGTACGGCGCTTTAGCGTGTTGAGAACTCATCTCCATCTCCCAATACAAAATTCGGATCTTTTATAAATGACTGCTTCTGACCTGCACTGCCACATCCGTTATGAGCTGCCATGACTTGCTGCCCGACTGCGGCTGCTTCACGAAGAAACCGCCGAGCCCACTACCATTTTCACGATCAATACCAATACCGTCACAAAAATCGCCGCGCCGATGACGCCGGCGATGATGACGTGCAGCGGGTTCAGCTTGGCTGCGTCACTTTCGTAATCGCTGCGCTTGCGCACACCGAAGAACGACCAGAACACCGCCTTCATCGTTGCCGCAAATGACGCCTTGCGCTGTGATGCATCCTTCAAGTCGCTCATGTGCTGCTTCCTTCCTGTTGCCTACGACTTCAGCTTACGTTATCAACCTTTTCGGCCTTGATTCAGCTGGCCTTTTTGGCCTGCCCACCGATCTCGAAGAACGTATAAGACAGCGTGATCGTCGTTACATCCTTGGGCAGCGCCGGATCGATGTAGAACACCACCGGCATTTGCTTGGCCTGGTTCGGACCCAGCGTCTGCTGCGTGAAACAGAAACATTCCACCTTCTTGAAGAAGGCTGCCGACTGTTGCGGCGCGTAACTCGGGATGGCCTGGGCGTCGACGCTGCGCGCCTGGGTATTGACCACCTCGTACACCACCTGTGTCATCTCGCCCGGATGGACCTTCATGCTGGCCACGGTCGGACGGAAACGCCACGGTCCCTGCGAATTGCCGTCGAACTCGATCGTCACGGTGCGGCTCTTGTCGATCTGGCTGTTGCTCGGCGCTTCGACCGTCACATCCTTGGGCGTCAGGAAATTGACGCCGGTCACTTCGCAAATCTTTTTATACACCGGGATCAGCGCATAGCCGAAACCGAACATCAACACCGCAATCACCAGCAGCTTGCCGAGCATCCGGCGGTTCAGGCTGCGCTCCGGCGAGGCGTCGTTCTTGTCGGAATCGCTCATCAGCGGAACCAGATGCGGTTGATGAAGATGCCGGCAAAGAACACAAACGCCACCAGCGCCAGCAACAAACCCGTGCGCAGATTATTCGGCTTTTTACGATCTGTCATACAAAGTGGGCGGGACCAGCCCGCCGCTCCTTTTTTACTTAACTGTCGGTGGCGTTTCGAATGTATGGAACGGCGCCGGGCTCGGCACGGTCCACTCCAACCCTTCGGCGCCTTCCCATGGCTTGGCTTCGGCTTTGACGCCGCCCTTGATCGACGGGATCACCACGAAGAACAGGAAGTACACTTGCGACAAGCCGAAACCGAGCGCGCCGATCGAGGCCACCATGTTGAAGTCGGTGAACTGTGCCGGATAGTCGGCGTAGCGACGCGGCATGCCGGCCAGACCCAGGAAGTGCATCGGGAAGAAGGTCACGTTGAAGGTGATCAGCGAAGCCCAGAAGTGGAACTTGCCGCGCCATTCGTTGTACATGAAGCCTGTCCACTTCGGACCCCAGTAGTAGTAACCGGCGAAGAGCGCAAACAGGGAGCCGGCCACCAGCACGTAGTGGAAGTGGGCCACCACGTAGTAGGTATCCTGCATCTGGATGTCGATGGGGGTGACGGCCAGGATCAGGCCGGTAAAGCCGCCCATGGTGAAGACGAAGATGAAGCCCACCGAGAACAGCATCGGCGTCTCGAAGGTCATGGAGCCGCGCCACATGGTGGCGATCCAGTTGAAGATCTTCACGCCGGTCGGCACCGCAATCAACATGGTGGCGTACATGAAGAACAGCTGCGCGGTCACCGGCATGCCGGTGGTGAACATGTGGTGCGCCCAGACGATGAAGGACAGGATCGCAATCGAGGCGGTGGCGTACACCATCGAGGCATAGCCGAACAGCGGCTTGCGCGCGAAGGCCGGGATGATCTGCGAGACGATGCCGAAGGCCGGCAGGATCATGATGTAGACCTCGGGGTGGCCGAAGAACCAGAAGATGTGCTGGTACATCACCGGGTCCCCGCCGCCGGCAGCGTTGAAGAAGGAGGTGCCGAAGTGGCGGTCGGTCAGCGTCATGGTGATGGCGCCGGCCAGCACCGGCATCACGGCGATGAGCAGATAGGCGGTGATGAGCCAGGTCCAGCAGAACATGGGCATCTTCATCAGCGTCATGCCAGGGGCGCGCATGTTCAAGATGGTGACGATGATGTTGATCGAGCCCATGATGGACGACGCGCCCATGATGTGCATGGCGAAGATGCCCATGTCCATGCCCGGTCCCATCTGGGTGGACAGCGGTGCATACAGCGTCCAGCCGGCGGCTGTGGCGCCGCCCGGCACCAGGAAGGAGCCGGCCAGCAGCAACGCGGCCGGTGGCAGCAGCCAGAACGAGAAGTTGTTCATGCGCGCAAAGGCCATGTCGGAGGCGCCGATCTGCAGCGGGATCATCCAGTTGGCGAAGCCCACGAAGGCCGGCATGATCGCGCCGAACACCATCACCAGGCCGTGCATGGTGGTCAACTGGTTGAAGAATTCGGGGCGGAAGAACTGCAGGCCCGGCTGGAACAGCTCGGCCCGGATCAACAGCGCCAGCACGCCACCCGAGAGCAGCATGGTGAACGAGAACCACAGGTAGAGCGTGCCGATGTCCTTGTGGTTGGTGGCGAAGAGCCAGCGGCGCCAGCCATGCGGATGATCGTGCGCGTGGTCGTCATGTGCATGCCCATGCCCGTGATCGTGCGAATGATCGGGGGCGTGATCGACAGTGGTAGTCATGTCCGGTTCTCCAAACGATTACTTGCGGGCGGCCAGCACTTCGGCGGGCTGCACGATGTTTTCCTGGGCCTTGTTGGACCAGCTGTTGCGCGTGTAGGTGATCACGGCGGCGATCTCGGTGTCGTTCAACACACCCTTCCAGGGCGGCATGGCGTTCTTGCCGTTGAGCACAAGGTGGATCTGGCCATCCTTGGGACCGTTGACCACGGGGCTGCCGTCCAGCGCCGGGAATGCCCCCGGCACACCCTTGCCGTTGGCCTGGTGGCAGGTCACGCAATTGGCCGCATAGACCTTCTCGCCGCGTTGCTTCAACTCGTCCACGGTCCAGGTCTTGTTGGGATCATCAGCCTTGGCGGCCATTTCCTTTTTCTTGCCATCGACCCACTGCTTGTAATCGTCTTCGCTGACCACGTTGACCACGATGGGCATGAAGGCGTGATCCTTGCCGCACAGTTCAACGCATTGACCGCGGTAGGTGCCGATCTTTTCAGCCTTGAACCAGGTGTCGCGCACGAAACCGGGGATCGCATCCTGCTTCACGCCGAACGCCGGAATGGTCCACGAGTGGATCACGTCGTTGGCGGTGGTGATGATGCGGACTTTCTTGTTGACCGGCACGACGACGGGGTTGTCGACTTCGAGCAGGTAATTGTCGTTTTTCTTCAGCGAAGCATCGGTGATCTGTTCACGCGGCGTGGCCAGGTTGGACAGGAAGGAAATGCCTTCGCCTTCGCCCTTGAGGTAGTCGTAGCCCCACTTCCATTGCATGCCGGTGGTGAACATGTGGTGGGCCCAGACGATGAACGACAGGATCGCGATCGATGCGGTCGCGTAGACCATCGATGCATAACCGAACAATTGCTTGCGGGCGAAGGCCGGGATGATCTGCGACACGATGCCGAAGGCCGGCAGAATCATGATGTAGACCTCGGGATGGCCGAAGAACCAGAAGATGTGCTGATACATCACCGGATCGCCGCCGCCGGCTGCGTTGAAGAAGGAAGTGCCGAAGTGGCGGTCGGTCAGCGTCATGGTGATCGCGCCTGCCAGCACCGGCATCACGGCGATCAGCAGGTAGGCGGTGATCAGCCAGGTCCAGCAGAACATCGGCATCTTCATCAGCGTCATGCCGGGAGCGCGCATGTTGAGGATGGTGACGATGATGTTGATCGAACCCATGATCGACGAGGCGCCCATGATGTGCATCGCGAAGATGCCCATGTCCATGCCCGGGCCCATTTGCGTCGACAGCGGCGCATACAAGGTCCAGCCGGCGGCAGTCGCGCCGCCCGGCACCAGGAAGGAACTGGCCAGCAGCAGCGCCGCAGGCGGCAACAGCCAGAACGAGAAGTTGTTCATGCGGGCGAACGCCATGTCGGAGGCGCCGATCTGCAGCGGAATCATCCAGTTGGCGAAGCCGACGAAGGCCGGCATGATCGCGCCGAACACCATCACCAGGCCGTGCATCGTGGTCAGCTGGTTGAAGAATTCGGGACGGAAGAATTGCAGGCCGGGCTGGAACAGTTCGGCGCGGATCAGCAGTGCCAGCACGCCGCCGGACAGCAGCATGGTGAACGAGAACCACAGGTACAGCGTACCGATGTCCTTGTGGTTGGTTGCAAAGATCCAGCGGCGCCAGCCGTGCGGATGATCGTGATCATCATGGCTGTGTGCGCCGTGATCATGTGCATGCGAATGATCGTGGCCGTGATCGACTACTGTTGTGCTCATTTCAGTCTCCCAATTCGATACATGTGCGCCTTCCCGGCGCGCAGGTTCTCACTTAGTTCAGTTACTTGCGCGCAGCCAGGACCTCGGCCGGTTGGACGATGTTTTCTTGTGCTTTGTTGGACCAGCTGTTGCGTGTATAGGTGATCACGGCAGCAATTTCGGTGTCGTTCAATACCGATTTCCATGCCGGCATGGCGTTCTTGCCGTTCAGCACGACCGCGATCTGCGCAGCCTTCGGTCCGTTCACGACCGGGTCGCCGTCCAGCGCAGGGAATGCGCCCGGCACGCCCTTGCCGTTGGCCTGGTGGCAGACCACGCAATTGGCGGTGTAGACTTTTTCGCCGCGTTGCTTGAGTTCGTCGATGGTCCAGACCTTGCTCGGATCATCGGCCTTGGCGGCCATTTCCTTCTTCTTGCCGTCGACCCAGGTTTTGTAGTCGGCGTCGCTGACGACGTTGACCACGATAGGCATGAAGGCGTGGTCCTTGCCGCACAACTCAACGCACTGACCGCGGTAGGTGCCGATCTTTTCAGCCTTGAACCAGGTGTCGCGCACGAAACCGGGAATCGCATCCTGCTTCACGCCGAAGGCCGGAATGGTCCACGAGTGGATCACGTCGTTGGCGGTGGTGATGATGCGGACTTTCTTGTTGACCGGCACGACGACAGGGTTGTCGACCTCGATCAGGTAGTTGTCGTTTTTCTTCAGCGAAGCGTCGGTGATCTGTTCACGCGGCGTAGCCAGGTTGGACAGGAAGGAAATGCCTTCGCCTTCGCCCTTGAGGTAGTCGTAGCCCCACTTCCACTGCATGCCGGTGGCCTTGATGGTCAAATCGGCGTTGGAGGTGTCTTTCATCGCGACCACGGTCTTGGTGGCGGGCAGCGCCATGCCGATCACGATCAGGAACGGAACCACGGTCCAGGCGATTTCAACGGTGGTGCTTTCGTGGAAACTGGCCGACTTGTGGCCAAGGGACTTGCGGTGCTTGAGGATGGAGTAAAACATGACGCCGAACACGGCGACGAAAATGACCAGACAGATAATCAGCATCAGATGATGCAAATCGTAGATCTGCTCCGCGATCTGCGTGACCGGCGGTTGGAAATTGGTCTGCAACACGGCCGGACCACCCTGGCTGTCGACGACTTTATCACCCCACGCCCATGACGGCACGGAAGCCGCCAGGAGCGATGCACCAAGTAGCAAAGAGTGAAGGCGCTTCGCAATTATCATGATTTCCTCAAAAGCCCAAAATAATTATAAGAATTGTGCCGACTACCTGACGTTACTGCTTGCTGATAACTCGCGTTCCAGCTCCAGTGCGAATTCGCGTCTCTTCCATTCCGTCAGGTGCCGACCTACATCGACTCGTATTCCAGAGGACTCCAGCCTCACCAGTTTCCCAGCTGAGTGAGACCCTGCCGGCCCAATATGCACATGCTGCAGATCGAGCCTGTAACGACTCGTTTTTCCTGCCTGTACGCATTCGACCAGCAAACAATCTTCGACCAGCGCGATATATTCGCGATCAGTCGCATGACGTGCATAAATCAGAAAAGCAAAACCGACTGCGGACAACTCAAGTACGGAAAAAACCAATATGTACCAGGCTCCACGCAAAGTGAAAACCAACGCTGCTGTCAGTGAAACCGCGCAGAGGATCGCGAAAACCTGCCCCAATTGGCGCGGCGCAATCGAACAGTTGCGCTTCAACAGCCACTCCCGCTTTACCATCGGACATTCTCCAGGCCGTTGGGCCGAGCACGTCCGCACAAGCTAAAACCCTCGGAGTATAAGGGGTAACAGTAAATGTTATCAAGCGGAATAAAGTCGCTTTTTCGCTCTTGACACAATGCCTTTTCAGGCCCTGAAACAATCAATTCCGCGTCCCGAAATCCACCTTCGGCGCGCCCTGCAATGACTCGGCAGTTCGACTTCACGGCATTCATCGGCGGCTCCTTCGGCGGCGGCCCGGCTACTTTCTGGGCAAATCGAAGCGGATGATGGCTTCGCCGCTGGCCGTGGTCTTGGGCACGGGCCGGAAGGCATGGCCGTAAATCACCTCGAAGCTCAGCGGTATCTTGCCGTCGGCGCCGCGCTGCCGGTCAAGCGCCTGCAGCGTGAAGCCGCGCAGGCGCTCGCGCCGCCGGCTTTCCAGCGGATTGCCGCCCCAGGCGCGCAAATCGGCCAGCAGGCGTTGCGGAGAGTCATACGTGACCGTAATGGCCTCCATATCCATGACCGGCGTCGAAAAGCCCGCATTGACCAGCATGTCGCCGAAATCGTGCATGTCCACGAAGGGCAAGCTGTGCGGATCGGCATCGACGGCCTCGAAGGCGGTGCGCAGTTCCTTGAAGGTATCCGGCCCGAAGCACGAAAACATCAGCAAACCCTCGACCCGCAAGACCCGGCGCCATTCGGCGAAGACCCGGTCCGGCTGCGGATGCCAGTGCAACGCCAGGTTGGACCAGACCATGTCGAGCGCGTTGGGCGCAAACGGCAGCTGCGCGAAATCGGCACAGGCGAGGCTGGCGCCGCCGCCCGGATTGGCCGCGGGCAGCCATTTGTTGAGCAGGCGATTGACGGCGGACTGCGCGGCAAGCTGGTGCTCGCGCGCCAGGGCCACCATGTTGAAGGCGCCGTCGAGACCGACGACCTGGGCGTCCGAAAAGCGCTTTTGCAGCGCGGCGATGTCGGCGCCCTCGCCGCAGCCTGCATCCAGCACGCGCTGCGGCTCGATCTTGATCAGCAGCAGGCGCTCGAGCATGCGCGCCGATACCTCGCGGCGCAGGAAATCGGATTCCGCCACGCGCGCCGGTGTCGAGAACAGGCGGCGCACCAGGGGCAAATCGATGGGCGCGCTCAATTTGGCGCTGGCGTTGGGCGGTGGCAAAGACATGAAAAATTCGGACGGACAAGATGAGATAATCGGCGCTAGTTTAGTCCAATTCCTCTTTTCGGGTGCGCCGCCGCCGCGACGCGGCCCCAAATCCGGACCGGTTCCTCGCACGTACGCACATACGCACACTCACGCAATCCACAACCCATGCTCTCGCGCCTGCTGACGATTTCCCGCCGCCTGCTTCCCTTCGGACGCCTGCTGCCGTCGTCTTGCGTGCTGTGCGGGCAGACCGACCGTGAAGCGCTGTGCCAGTCGTGCCGGACGCGCTATTTTTCGATCCGGCCGCGGCGCTGCGTGCAGTGCGCGATACCGATCCCGACCACCGCCAGGGAAATCCGCTGCGGCGACTGCCTCAGGCACAAGCCCGCCTTCGACGCCACCGTGGTCGCCGGCGACTATGCCGCACCGGCCGACCAGCTGGTGCTGGCGCTGAAATTCGGCGCCACGCTGCCGCTGGCGCCGCTGCTGGCCGACATGCTGCGCGAGGCGCTGGGTCATTACACTGAACGCGGCCTGCCGCTGCCGACCTTGATGACGGCCGTGCCGCTAGGCCCGGGACGCCTGCAGGAGCGCGGCTTCAACCAGTCGCTGGAAATCGCGCGGCCGCTGGCGCACGCACTGGATGTCCGCCTGGAGCCGCAATTGCTGGTGCGCCTGCGCGACACCCAGGCGCAGGCGACGCTGCCCAACGACGAGCGCAAACGCAACATGCGGCGCGCCTTCGTGGTGCCTACCACCGCCATGAATCACGTGCGCGGCGCGCACATCGGCGTGGTCGACGACGTCATCACCACCGGCGAGACGCTCAATGAAATTGCCGAAACCCTCAAGCGCTTCGGTGCGCGGCGCGTGACCAATATCGTGTTCGCCCGTACCGTGGCGAAGTAGTCACCTCATCAAGGAGAGTTATTTGTTCCACGTCGTCCTGGTAGAACCGGAAATCCCGCCCAACACCGGCAACATCATCCGCCTGTGCGCCAATACCGGCGCGCAATTGCATCTGATCGAACCACTCGGCTTCCCGCTCGACGACGCCAAGATGCGACGCGCCGGGCTGGATTACCACGACTACGCCAGCATGCAGGTGCATCCGGACTGGGATGCCTTCATCGAGAAACGCAAATCCGATCCGGACTTCGACTCTGCGCGCATGTTTGCGCTCACCACGCATGGGTCGACGCCGTTTGCGAGCGTGGCCTTCCGTCCCGGCGACGTGTTCGTGTTCGGCTCCGAAACCCGCGGCCTGGCCCCGGAGCGGCGCGAATCCTTCCCGGCCACCCAGCGCATCCGCTTGCCGATGCGGCCCGACAACCGCAGCCTCAACCTGTCCAACACGGTGGCCGTGGTGGTCTATGAGGCGTGGCGGCAGAACGGCTTTGCCGGCGGCGCATAGAATGTGAGCGCCAATGGAAAAGGCCGCAATCGCGGCCTTTTCCATTGTGCAGAGACTAAGCTCAGCCGAGCAGCAATGCGTCGTCGGACAAGACTTCACCGCGCGTACGCTCGAACATCTTCAGCAAGTCCGGCACGTCCAGGCCGGCGCGTTCTTCACCCGACACATCCAGCACCACCTGCCCCTGGTGCAGCATCACGGTGCGGTCGCCGTAGTCGAGCGCCTGGCGCATGCTGTGGGTCACCATCATGGTGGTCAGCTTGCTTTCGGTGACGATCTTGGCGGTCAGCTCCAGCACAAACGCGGCGGTCTTCGGATCGAGCGCGGCGGTGTGCTCATCCAGCAGCAGGATGCGCGACGGCTGCAACGACGCCATCAACAGGCTGACGGCCTGGCGCTGGCCGCCGGACAAGAGGCCGATGCGGTCGGTCAGGCGTTTTTCCAGACCGAGGTTCAGGATCGACAGTTTTTCGCGGAACAGCTCGCGCATGTTGCGCTTGATGGCGAAACCGAAGCCGCGGCGCTTGCCGCGCGCCATCGCCAGCGCCATGTTTTCTTCGATGGTCAGCGCCTCGCAGGTGCCGGCCATCGGATCCTGGAACACGCGCGCCACCATGCCGGCGCGATCCCAGGCTTGCTTTCTGGTGACGTCGACGCCGTCGATTTCAACGCTGCCGGTATCCACCAGCAAGTCGCCCGAAATCGCATTGAGGAAAGTCGACTTGCCGGCGCCGTTGGAACCGATCACGGCGACGAACTGGCCGGTCGGGATTTCCAGGTTGAGGCCGCGCAGGGCGGGGTTTTCAATCGGAGTGCCCGGATTGAAGGTGATCTTGAGTTCTTTGGCCTTCAACATGTCAGGCTCCCTTGCGCAGCAGTTTCAGCTTGCGCTTGCCCATCGGCAGCACCAGCGCCAGCATGACCAGCACGGCGGTGACCAGGTTCAGGTCTTGCGCTTGCAGGCCGATGAAATCGCTGTTCAACGCCAGCGCGATGAAGAAACGATACAGGATCGCGCCGAGGATCACGGCCAGCGTGGTCAGCACCAGGCGTCGCGCCGGCAGGATGTTCTCGCCGATGATGACGGCCGCCAGGCCGATCACGATGGTGCCGATGCCCATGGAAATGTCGGCGCCGCCCTGGGTCTGCGCAAACAGCGCGCCACCCAATGCGACCAATGCGTTGGCCAGCGCCATGCCGGCCAGCGTGGCGCGGC